>CAVVGF010000031.1:0-18963 GCA_963747705.1 uncultured Actinomycetes bacterium
GGTATTTCATGAGGGCTGGGTTGGGACGCTGCGGGGCTGAGGGGTGGGGTTGGGGCGCTGCGGAGGCGGGGTGCCGGGCGGCCTACAGGTAGCGGAGCATGCGGGTGTTGCCCAGGGTGTTCGGCTTGACCCGGTCCAGGTCGAGGAACTCGGCCACGCCTTCGTCGTAGGAGCGGAGGAGCTCCGCGTAGACCTCCGGGGCGACCGGGGTGCCCTCGATCTCGCTGAAGCCGTGCCGGGCGAAGAAGCTGACCGCGAACGTGAGCACGAAGACCCGCCGCACGCCCACCTCGCGCGCGCGGTCCAGCAGCGTGGCCACCAGGCGGTGGCCGACGCCCTGGCCCTGGCAGCTCTGATGCACCGCCACGGTACGGATTTCGGCCAGGTCTTCCCACATCACATGCAGCGCGCCGCAGCCGACGACGGCCAGGTCGGCGCCGCGTTCGGCGACCCAGAACTCGGGCACGTCCTCGTACAGGGTGACGGTGGCCTTGCGCAGCACCCGGCCGGACGGCACGTTGTCGGCGACCAGCCCGGCAATGGCGGGGATGTCCTGGGTGCGGGCCCGCCGGATCGTGTGCTCCATCGCCCGCACACCCTAGCCCGTGCCCGCTGCCGTCCAGGGCGGGCCGGTGGCAGTACGCTTATCCCCGCCGCCATTACGCACGTAGCGTTAACGAATACTCACGCATTGCTCGTGAAGGGCGGCAGGCCTAACCAGCCCCCCATCACGCCCTGATCACGATTCGGACGTGATGCCGTGATATAGCCCCTGACCTAGCCAGAAGATTCTGTGGTTCAGGTCACCGAGGGGGCCGTGATCCATTAATGTCCACGCTGGCACCGTGCTACGCCCCAATCCCCCGGACGCCAGCACGGGCCCGCCGAGTTCCTGTGCCGCGACGGCGGTCCGGGAAGCCGGGGACCCATGTTCCCGGGGTGAATCCGCCGCGGGCACCAGTGGGTGCGCGCAGCGGTAGGGCTCCCCTGGCCCGAACCCGTCAGCTAACCCGGTAGGCGGTCTAGGAGAGGAGAGCACGTGAAGCGCTTGCCCGTAGCCGGGCTCGCGGCCAGCGAGAGACCTGCCCATCCCGCCCGGTTCGGGCGTGTGCTGCGCCGCCGGGCCGCCTGGCGGCGGACCGCACTGGCCGGTGCCGTGGCCGTGCTGGCCACCGCGGTGGCACCAGCCGCGGCGAGCTACGCGGCCAGCAGCCGCCCCGCTCAGCCCCAGCCCAGCCTGTCCAGCCTGGTCGCCCAGGCCAAGACGCTGGCCCGGCAGATCGAAGATCTGAGCAACAACTACGACGGGCTGCAGATCCAGCTCACCGAGGCGCGCGCGGAAGCTAAGACGGCGCAGATCACGTTCCGCCAGGACGCGGCCCGGCTGGCTGGTGGCCAGGCCGCGATCGGCCAGCTGGCCGCGGAAAGTTACATGAACGGCGGGCTGGCCACCCCGCTTCGGTGCTCACCAACCCCAACACCGGAACCATGCTCAGCCAGGTGTCGATCATGCAGCAACTGCAGAACGAGAACGGGGACCGGGTCGCCGCGCTGTCCACCGCGGCGGCGGCCGCGCAGCGGGCCCACGAGACCGCGGTCCAGCAGGCCGCGCGGGTGACCAAGCTGTCCGCCCAGATGGCCAAGGAGAAGCAGGTCATCCAGGGCAAGGTGAACACGCTGAACAGCAAGGCGTTCGCCAAGGCGATGTCCATCTTCCAGCAGACCGGCAACTACCCGAGTATCCACCTGCCCACCGCCAACACGGTCGGCGAGCAGGCGCTGCAGGCCGCGCTCACCCGCCGCGGCGACCCGTATGTGTGGGGCGCCGCCGGGCCGGACACGTTCGACTGCTCCGGCCTGGTCAAGTGGGCGTACGCGCAGGTGGGCATCAACCTGCCGCACTTCACCGTGTCCCAGTGGAACATGGGCGAGCACATCTCGAAGAGCCAGCTCGAGCCCGGTGACCTGGTGTTCTTCTTCCCGACCATCGAGCACGTCGGCATGTACGTGGGCGACGGCCTGATGCTGGACGCGCCGCAGACCGGCCAGGTCGTGCAGATCCAGCCGATCTTCTGGGACGAGTACGTGGGCGCGGTCCGCATCCTCGGCTGAGCTCCGCCCCCTTACTGGGCGTCCCCTGGTCCGCCGGTTACTGCGGGCGGACCAGGGGGAACAGCGTGGTCTCCCGGATGCTCTCACCGGTCAGCATGATCAGCACCCGGTCGATGCCCACGCCCACGCCCCCGGTGGGCGGCATCCCGTACTCCAGCGCCTGCAGGAAGTCCTCATCGAGCTGCATGGCCTCCGGGTCACCGCCCGCCGCCAGCAGCGACTGCTCGGTCAGCCGCCGCCGCTCCTCGACCGGGTCAACCAGCTCGGAATAGCCGGTGCCGAGCTCGGTGCCGAACGCGACCAGGTCCCACCGCTCGGCCAGCCGCGGGTCGCTACGGTGCGCCCGGGTCAGCGGGGACACCTCGACCGGGAAGTCGCGGTAGAACGTGGGCTCGACGGTCCGCTCCTCGACCAGCCGCTCGTACATCTCCAGCACGATCTGGCCGTGTCCCCAGCGCGGCTCGGTGGGCACCCCGGCCTGGGCGCACAGCGCCCGCAGGCGCTGCTCGCTGGTGCCCGGGTCGATCTCCTCGCCGAGCGCGGCCGAGATCGCGCCGTACACGGTCACCGACGGCCAGTCGCCGCTCAGGTCATACTCCTGGCCGCCCCGGCGGGCCACCTGGGCGCCGAACGCGGCCTCGGCCGCGCCCTGGATAAGCTCCCGGGTCAGGGTGCCGATCGAGTTGTAGTCGCCGTAGGACTCGTACGCCTCGAGCATGGTGAACTCGGGGTTGTGCGTGGCGTCCACGCCCTCGTTGCGGAAGATGCGGCCGATCTCGTAGACCTTCTCGAAGCCGCCCACGATCAGCCGCTTGAGGTGCAGTTCCAGCGCGATCCGCAGGTACAGCTCCAGGTCGTAGGCGTTGATATGGGTGCGGAACGGGCGCGCGTTGGCCCCGCCATGCACCGTCTGCAGCACCGGCGTCTCCACCTCGAGGAAGCCGCGGGCGTGCAGCCCCTGGCGGAACGAGGCCAGCACCGCACCGCGCAGTTCCGCGAGCCGGCGTCCGTCCGGGTTCACGATCAGATCTACATAACGCCGGCGCACGCGTTCCTCGGCGTCGCTCAGTCCGTGGTGCTTTTCTGGCAGCGGGCGCAACCCTTTGGCGGTGATCGCGTAGCGGTCGGCCAGGATAGACAGCTCGCCGCGGCGGGATGAGATCACCTCGCCTTCAACCCCGATGTGATCGCCCAGGTCGATGTCGCGCTTCCAGGCGGCCAGCGCGTCCGGGCCGACCCGGTCCAGCGACACCATCACCTGGATGTCGCCGGTGCCGTCCCGGATGGTGGCGAAGCACAGTTTGCCGCCGGTACGGGACAGCAGCACCCGGCCGGTGACGCCCACCTTGTCCCCGGTGTACGTGTCCGGGGCCAGGTCCGGGTAGCGGGCGCGGACCCCGGCGATGGTGGTGGTGCGCGGGAAGCCGACCGGATAGGGGTCCACCCCCGAGTCGAGCAGCCGCTGGCGCTTGTCCAGCCGGACCTTCATCTGCTCCGGCACGTGATCGTCGTCCACCCGGTCGACGCTGGTGCTAGCCCGGGGGGACGACCCCCCGGAACCCCCCGATCGCCGCTTCGCGCCGAGTGGCTTCTCGGCGGGCACCACGCTCCGCCGCGGCCCCCTCCCACCGGAACCCCGATACAGTCCAAGGCGTGCGAATTACCGTGGGCGGCTACGAACTGGACGACGACCCGGGCCGGGTGGACGGGGACGTGGTGTGGGCGTTCCTGTCCCAGGAGGCGTACTGGGGGCGGTGGCGCACCCGGACCGTGGTGGAGCAGCAGCTGGACAGCGCGTGGCGGGTGGTGGGCGTGTACCACACCGGGTCCGCCGCGATGGTCGGCTTCGCCCGGGCCATCTCAGATGGGGCGGGCTTCGCCTACCTGGCCGACGTGTTCATCGACAAGGACCACCGGGGACACGGCCTCGGCGTCGAGCTGGTGGCCACGATGATCGACCGCGGCCCGGGGGCCACGTTCCGCTGGACGCTGCACACGTCCGACGCGCACGGGCTGTACGAGCGGTTCGGGTTCACCCGGCCGGACCGGACCTACCTGGAACGGCCCGGGCGGCCCCCGGCCACGAGCTGATGTTGCGCTCGAACACCAGCCGCAGCCCGATCAGGGTGAGCCACGGCTCGTGCGCATCGATGATCGGCACCTCATCGATGACCAGCGGGGCCAGCCCGCCGGTGGCGATGATCGTCACCGACTCGGGATCGTCCGGCGCGAGTTCCGCGGCCATCCGCCGGGCGATGCCCTCCACCTGCCCCGCGAATCCGTAGATGATCCCGGACTGCAGCGCCTCGACGGTGTTCTTGCCGATGACATGCTGCGGCCGGGTCAGCTCGACCTTGAGCAGCTGGGCGGCCCGCCGGGTCAGTGCGTCCACGGATATCTCGATGCCGGGCGCGAGCGCCCCGCCGACGAACTCGCCGCGCTCGCTGACCGCGTCGAAGTTGGTCGAGGTGCCGAAGTCGACCACCACGGCGGGGCCGCCGTACAGGTGCGCGGCGGCCACCGTGTTCATGATCCGGTCGCTGCCGACTTCCTTGGGGTTGTCCATCCGGACCGACACCCCGGTGCGGACGCCGGGCTCCACGATCATCGCGGACACGTCGGCGTAGTAGCGGCGGCACATCTCGCGCATCTCGTGCAGCACCGACGGCACCGTGGAGCACAGCGCGATCCCGGTCACATCCGGGTCCTTGACCAGCGAGCTGTGGCTGAGCAGGCCCTGCAGCACGACGGCGATCTCATCGGCGGTGCGGTTCGGGTCGGTGGCGATCCGCCAGTGCTCGACGATCTGGTCGCCGTCGAAGATGCCCAGCACCGTGTTGGTGTTCCCGACATCGATGGTCAGCAGCAAGGCCACTCCTGGCAGTTAGTCCTAGTCCGCCGAGCCGAGGCGCAGCGGGGTGTTGTCGATCAGCCGGGTCGCCCCGACCCGCCCGGCGGCCAGCAGCCGGGCCTCGCCGCTGAAATCGTCCGGCACGGGCTGGAACGTGTCCTGGTCGGCCAGTACCAGGTAGTCGAGCTGGAGTGGCGGATCGGCGGCCTGGCCGAGCACCTCCCCGGCCGCCTTCAGCACGGCGCTGGGGCCGCCGGGCGCGGCTTCCCGCCCGGCCTGCAGCGCCGCCGGCAGCAGCAGCGCGGTGTGCCGCTCGGAGCCGGACAGGAACCGGTTCCGGCTGGAGATGGCCAGCCCGTCGTCGTCGCGTACGATCGGCACCCCGGTGATCTCGATGCCCAGGTCGAAGTCGGCGGCCATCCGGCGGACCAGCGCCAGCTGCTGCGCGTCCTTCTCGCCGAACACGGCCACGTCCGGCGCGGTGAGCTCGAACAGCTTGAGCACCACGGTGAGCACGCCGCCGAAGTGGCCGGGCCGGGCCTGGCCTTCGAGCCGCTGCCCCACCGGCCCGGGATCCACCGTGATGAGCTGCGGCTGCGGGTACATGACGCTGGTCTCTGGCGCGAATATCAGCTCGGCGCGCTCCTCGGCGCAGGCCCGCACGTCCTCGTCCAGGGTGCGCGGGTAGCGGTCCAGGTCCGCGGCCTCGCCGAACTGGAGCGGATTGACGAAGATGGACACCAGCACGCTGCCATCCGGCCCGGCGATGTCGCGGGCACGGCGCAGGAGCACCCGGTGGCCGTGGTGCAGCGCGCCCATCGTGGGCACCAGGACGACGGGGCGGCCCAGCGGCCGCCGGGCCGCGGCCAGGCCGAGCCTGGTCCGGGCCACCACTGGCATCATCGCGGGGCTCCGGCCAGCACGCCGAGCAGGCGCTGGGCATCGGGGGCGCTGAGGATGCCGGCCGCCAGCGCCCGGTCGGCGGTGAGCCGGGCCAGTGCGAGGTAGGCGCGCAGCGCCTCCGGGGACGTGTCACGGAGCGCGGCGATATGCCCGGCCACGGTGTCCGCGTCGCCGCGGGCCACCGGCCCGGTGAGCCCGGCGTCGCCGAGGCGCAGCGCGTTGTCCAGGGCCGCGGACAGCAGCGGCGCCAGCATCCGGGACGGCTCGGCCACCCCGGCCGCGCGGAGTACGTCGGCGGACTCGGCCACCAGCGCGACCAGGTGGTTGGCCGCGCTGGCCAGCCCGGCGTGGTACAGCGCCCGGTTCGCCTCGTCGATCACGACCGGCTCGCCGCCCATCTCGATGACCAGGGCCTCGGCCGCGGGCAGCACCGGCTCCGGCGCGGTCACCCCGAAACAGATGCCGTCCAGCCGGTCCAGGTCGTCCGGGCGCCCGGTGAACGTCATCACCGGGTGCAGGGCCATCGGCAGCGCGCCCTCCCGGGTGGCGGGCTCCAGCACGGCCGCGCCATGGCGGCCGCTGGTGTGCGCGAGCAGCCGGCCGGTCACCCGCGCGCCCGTGCTGGCCAGCCCGGACACCAGCCCGGGCAGCACGTCGTCGGGCACGGTGAGCAGCACCAGGTCGGCGGCGGCCAGGACCTCAGGCGGTGGCTTGACCGGCACGCCGGGCAGCATCCGCTGCGCGGCGGCCCGCGAGCGCTCGGACACCGCGGACACCGCGACGACCTGATGGCCGGCCCGGGCCAGGGCGGCCCCCAGCACGGCGCCCACCCGGCCGGTCCCGATCACGCCGACCTTCAGCCGGGCCGGGCGCAGGCTGGCTTGATCCGCCATTGCCTCCGTCCTCTCGATGGCGTCCGGGGTGGCTACCGAACGGCAGTGATCAGCATAACCGTGCCGCCTGGGCGGGGCGCCTGCCCGCGCGCCGCGCGGCCAACCCCCTCCGCCCCGCGGCACTAGAGTCTGCTGGGTGTTGACGACCTGGCAGGAGGCCATGCAGGCGGCGCTATATGGGCCCGGCGGCTTCTATGCCCGCGGTGAGCGGCCAGCCGCGCACTTCCGGACCTCGGTGCACACCTCCGCGCGGTACGCCGCGGCGATGGTGGCGCTGCTGCACGAGGTGGACGCCGCGCTCGGCCAGCCGGCCCGGCTGGACGTGGTGGATATCGGCGCCGGGCAGGGCGAGCTGCTCAGCCAGTTGCTGGCCATGGCCGCACCGCCGCTGGCCGCGCGGATCGTCCCGCACGCGATCGAGGTTGCGCCCCGGCCGCCCGGGCTCGACCCGGCGGGTCCGCTGGGCGCCGGCTCCGCCAGCGGCGATCACCGGGCTGGTCATCGCCAGCGAGTGGCTGGACAACGTCCCGCTCGACGTGGCCGAGCTGAGCCTGGACGGGCCGCGGCTCGTGCTGGTGGACACGGCCACCGGCGCGGAGCACAGCGGCCCCGCGGTCGCCCCGGCCGACCTGGCCTGGCTGCGCCGCTGGTGGCCGCTGCGCCACCTGGGCGACCGCGCCGAGCTGGGCCGCCCGCGCTGCGCGGCGTGGGCCGGGGTGATCGGCCGGCTGGACCGCGGCGTGGCGCTGGCCGCCGACTACGGCCACCGGCGTTCCGGCCGGCCGCGGGCCGGGACGCTGGCGGGCTTCCGCGACGGCCGGCCGGTGCGCCCGATCCCGGACGGCTCACGGGACATCACCGCGCATGTGGCCGTGGACGCGTGCGCCGCCGCTGGCATGGCGGCCGGGGCGGCCCGACCGTGCTCACCAGCCAGCGGGCGGCACTGCGGGCGCTCGGCCTGACCGGGCGGCGGCCCGCGTTGCGCCAGGCTGACCGCGATCCGGCCGGCGATCTGGCCGGGCTCCGGCAGGCGGCCGAGGAGGCCGAACTGACCGACCCGGCCGGCCTGGGCGGGTTCAGCTGGCTGGTCCAGGCGGTTGGCGTGCCGGTGCCCGAGTCGCTGGCCCGGCTCGACCGGCCACCAGCTGGCGTTAGGCAGAAAGATCTGGTGCGGCCGTGACGGCGGCGGGACAGCGGCAGGTGGACGCGGTCACCAGCGGATGGGCGGCGCCCGGCACCGACCTGGTGCTCAACCTCGGCCCGCAGCATCCGTCCGCGCATGGCGTGCTGCGGCTGCGGCTGGTGCTGGACGGCGAGCGGGTGGTGACGCGCCGAACCGGTCATCGGGTACATGCACCGCGGCGCGGAGAAGCTGTTCGAGGCCCGGGACTACCGGCAGATCATCGTGCTGGCCAACCGGCACGACTGGCTCGGCGCGTTCGCCAGCGAGCTGGGCGTGGTGCTGGCCGCCGAGCGGATGGTCGGCATGGAGGTGCCGCCGCGCGGCGTGTGGGCCCGCACGCTGCTGGCCGAGCTCAACCGGGTGCTCAGCCACCTGGTGTTCCTCGGCTCCTACCCGCTCGAGCTGGCCGCGGCGGCGCGCCGGTGCGGTTCCGCGGCGGCCCGGCGAGGCCCGGGAGCGGCTGCAGGCGGTGATGGAGGAGATCTCCGGCGGCCGGATGCACTTCATGTTCAACCGGGTCGGCGGGCTGAAGGAGGAACTGCCCGCGGGCTGGCTCGGCCGGGCCGGCGCGGCGGCCGCCGCGGTGCGCGCCGACCTGCCGCGGATCGGCGCCGTGGTGTCCGGGAGCGCCGAGTTCCGCGGCCGGGCCGAGGGGGTGGGTGTGCTGTCCGCCGGGCAGGTGGCGCAGTACGGGGTGAGCGGGCCCGCGGCCCGGGCCAGCGGGGTGGACTTCGACCTGCGCCGGGACGAGCCGTACCTGGCCTATGCCGAGCTGGCCGGCATCATGCGGGTGGTCACCAGGACCGCCGGCGACTGCCTGGCCCGGTTCGAGTGCGTGCTGGAACAGGTCGCGGTGTCCCTGGACCTGGTGGACGCGTGTGCCAGCCGGCTGGCGAGCCTGCCCCGCGGCCCGCTCAGCGCGCGGATACCCAAGGTGCTGAGGATCCCGCAGGGGCACGTGTACACCTGGACCGAGGGGCCGCTCGGGCTGAGCGGCTATTACCTGGTCTCACGGGGTGGCAAGACGCCGTGGCGGCTCAAGGTGCGGTCCGCGTCGTTCAGCAACGTGCAGGTGCTCGGCGAGCTGCTGCCCGGGCACCGGGTGGCCGACCTGACCATGATCCTGGGGTCGATGTTCTTCGTGGTCGGGGATATGGACCGCTAGCCGCTTAGCGTCGCCGGGGCGCGGGCGGCGGGCGGCGGCCACGAACGTGCCGCGGCCCTGCCGGGTGATGATCAGCCCACGCTCGCGTAGGACCTTCATCGCGTGCCGGACGGTCTGGTAGGCGACGCCGTATTCCTCGGCCAGATCGCGCTCGGACGGCAGACGGTGGGTGATCTCACCGATTTCGATGCGCACCTGAATATTGTCCGCGACTTGCACGTACGCGAAGTCGTCGGCCAGCGGATCGACCGGGGACGCACCCACATGATCAAGGTATGCACCACCGAGAGCTGTCTAAACTCCTGCTAGCACCTAGTGCTCTACATGCTCTATAGTGCTCTCATGGCCGAGAACGGGGTGCCGGCCTGGTGGCCGTACGCTGCCGAACTGCCGGACTGGACGGTCTGGCGGGACATCAGCGGGCTGGTCTACGCGCAACTGCGGGACACCGCGCCGCCAGTCCTGGTCCGCGGCGAGGACGCGGTGGACCTGCGCGACGCGATCCGCCGCGAGGAGTTCCTGCGCTCGTGTTCCGGGGCGGGCTAGCGGCGGGTCTCGGTGGGCTCGCTGTCCCGCTCGTCGTCGGTCGGGACCCGGCAGCTGTTCTCCAGGTAGAGCGCGCCGAGCAGCAGCACGACCGCGGCCAGGATGGTGCCGCCGGCCGCGAACGCGTCGTTGCGCGGCACCGACCTGCTCAGCGAACTGGTCAGGTAGATGAGGAACCCGATGGCCAGGCCGCCGATCACCGCGGCCGCGTGCGAGCTGGCCTTGCCCAGGGCCGCCATCCGGACCGCGGCCAGCGGGGCCACCGGCTTCAGCCCGCGGCCGCCGCGGATCCGGGCCCGCAGGTTCCGGCCGCTGAGCGCCTCGGCCACCCCGAGCAGCACCATGGCCAGGGCCGCGGTCCAGGGCAGCGGCGGCAGGGAGGTATACACCGCGCGCAGGACCAGCCAGGCCAGCAGAGCGCAGACGGCCGCGATGACGGCCAGCACCCAGAGCCGGGTCGGGGTCATGACGGCGGCCGCAGCTTCAGGTCGTCACGCCGCCGGACGCCGGAGCGGTCCGCCGCGGCCAGCAGGCCGGCCACCTGGCCCTGGCCGGGGATCTCGGCGGCTGGTTCGGCGTCGAGCCACGGGGCCAGGACGAAGGCTCGCTCCCGTGCCCGCGGGTGCGGGAGGGTCAGCACCGGATCGTCACTCACCAGGTCACCGTAAACGATGATGTCGACGTCCAGCGTCCGCGGACCCCACACCTCCTCCCGGATCCGGTGAAACGCCTGCTCAGCCTGCTGGCACCGGTGCAGCAGAGCGGCCGGGGGCAGCGTGGTCCTGGCCACCAGCACCGCGTTCAGGTAGTCCGGCTGGGGCGGGCCGCCGACCGGGGCGGTCTCGTACACCGGGGACAGGGCGGTCAGGGTCAGGCCGGGTCCGGTGAGGAGTTCCTGCACCGCGCCCTGCAAGGTGGCCAGCCGGTCGCCGAGGTTGCTGCCCAGGGCCAGCACGACATGCTGGCCCGCCCGCCGCCGGATGGTCACCGACACGTCCTCGAAACGGTGGCCGACCGGCGCGTGCGGCTTGTGCACGGTGATCTCTACCTCGCGGGCCCGCGGCTCGGTCGCGGTAGCGGCTTCGGCCAGGCGCTGGGCCAGCGTCTCGATGAGCCGGACCGGCGGGCCGGCCACGACGGCCGCGAGCCGGTCGGCCAGCGCCGCGTAGTTGGCCGTCAGTTCCAGGTCGTCGGTGGCCGCGGCGGCCGCCGTGTCCAGCCAGAGCACCGCGTCCACGAGGAACTCCTGGCCCTCCTCGCGCTCGGCGTCCAGCACCCCGTGATAGCCGAAGACCCGCAGCCCGCGGAGCGTGATCCGGTCCCCGGCTGGCTGGTCTGCGCTCACCCAGTTGCCCCGGCTGGCCGGGCGGGGCCGGCCAGGTCCGCCGTACCGGGGTGGGCCGCCTGCCGCCAGGCTTCGGCCACCCGCACCGCGTCAGCGTTTCCCGGCACCCGGTGCACCCGGGCGCACCAGGCCCCGGCCACCGCGGCCAGCGCGGTCACCGACACGGTCGCGTCGTCGCCGCCGGCGAACGGCCGCGGCGTGCCATCCGGCGCGGCCAGCAGCCGGCCCAGGAACCGCTTGCGGGACGCGCCGATCAGCACCGGGAACCCCGGCGCCCGGCCGCCCAGCGTGCTGATCTGGTCCAGGCTGGTGAGCAGGGCCCAGTTGTGCTCGGGCCGTTTGGCGAAGCCGAGCCCCGGGATCCAGGACGATCATGGCCGGGTCCACGCCCTGCGCGGTGACCACATCCACCCGGCGGGACAGTTCCTCGGCGACCTCCCGCACCACGTCCTGGTACACGGCCCTGGAATCCATGCTGTGGCTGTGCCCGCGCCAGTGCATCACCACATACGGCACCCCGGCCGCGCCGACCAGCCGGGGCATCTCCGGGTCGGCGAGGCCACCGCTCACGTCGTTGACCAGCCGGGCACCGGCCCGCACCGCCTGCTCGGCCACCTCGGCCCGCATCGTGTCCACGCTGACCGGCAGGCCCGCCGCGACCAGGCCGTCGATCACCGGCCGCACCCGGCGCAGCTCCTCCTCGGCGGTGATCCGCTGCGCGCCCGGGCGGGTCGACTCGCCGCCCACGTCCACGATGTCCGCGCCCTGGGCGGCCAGTTCCAGCCCGTGCGCGATGGCGGCGTCCGCGCCGAACCACTGGCCGCCGTCGGAGAACGAGTCCGGGGTCACGTTGACCACGCCCATGACCAGGCAGCGGTCCGGGGCAGGGAGCCCAGGCGGGCTGACCGGCCGGGCTGCGTAGCTGATCACGTGGGTAACCCTACGCGGCCCGCCACCAGCGGAACGGGCCCGCGGCCAGGACCCGCCGCGCGACTCGGCCACGTCAGTGCGGGTTTGCTGTAGTCAGGACTACAGCAAATCTTCATCCATGTGGCCGCACAGCCGGGCTGGGCTCGGCCGGGCTGGGCTCGGGCGAGCTGGCCTCGCGCGGGGTGGGCTCGGGCGAGCTGGGCTGGCGGGCTGGGCCGCCGAGCTGGGCTCGGGCGGGCTGGGCTCGGGCGAGCTGGGCTCGGGCGGGCTGGCCTCGTCGGGCCGGGGCTCGGCCACTGTGGGCCGGTCAAGCTCACCGTTGGCGGCTGCAGCGGCATCAGCCGACGGCGGGGAAGCGGACGGAGCGCACGGCCCAGAAGCAGGCGCAGCGTCCGGGGCAGGCGCAACCGGCGGCCGCGAAGCCGGCCGCGGCGAGGCCGGCGAGCGGGCGGACGGAGCGGACGGAGCGGACGAGGCCGGCACCGCGGCGCCAGCCCGGGCGGCCGTGGTCTGGGCCAGCCGGCGGCGGGCCTTGCCCAGCCCGAGGCGCCGGGCCAGCCTGCGCACCTCCAGCTTCGGCCAGACCAGGAACGCCTCGGCCTCCAGCGCGGCCAGCGCCACCCGCGGCGTGTCCCTGGTGCCCGGCCAGACGAAGAACCTGGGCACCCACACCGGCGCGAACTTGGCGTTGAACTTGTACAGCGACTCGATCTGGAACCAGCGCGAGGCGAACACCAGGATGCCGCGCCACATCCGGAGCACCGGCCCGGCGCCGATCCGCTCGCCGCGCTCCAGGGCGGAGCGGAACACCGCGAAGTTCAGCGACATGCGCTTGACCCCGAGGCCGCCAGCCGCGTTGATGGCCTCGACAATGAGGAAGTCGTTCACCCCGGGCTGCGCACTACGGTCCCGGCGCATCAGGTCCAGCGACAGCCCGTCCGGGCCCCACGGCACGAAGTGCAGGATCGCGCGCAGGACGCCGTTCTCGTGGGCGGTGGCGATCACGCAGTCCTCGTCGCCCGGCGCGCCCATCCGGCCCAGTGCCATCGAGAAGCCGCGCTCGGTCGGGTTGCCCCGCCACGTCCCGGCCACCCGGCTGAACAGCGTGATCTCCTCCCGCGGGATGTCCCGCACCCGGCGCACCTGGGCCGTGTAGCCGCTGCGCTCCACCCGGTTGACCATCTGCCTGACGTTGCGCATGGCCCGGCCCTTGAGGCTGAACCCGGCGACGTCCACGATGGCCTCGTCGCCGAGTTCCAGCGCGGTCAGCCCAGCCTCGCGGCACCACACTTCGGCGGCCTGCTCGCCGCAGCCCATCACGGCGGGCACCCAGGCGTGCCGGGCCGCCTCGTCCAGGAACGCGTGGATGGCGCCCGGCCAGGCCTCCGGGTCGCCCAGCGGGTCGCCGCCGGCCAGCATCACCCCGGATACCACCCGGTAGCCGATGCATGACTTGCCGGTCGGCGACCAGATGACGCTCTTGTCGCTGCGCAGCGTGAAGTAGCCGAGCGAGTCCCGGTAGCCCTGCTTGCAGAGCAGCTCGCGTACCTGGGCCGCGTCCTGCTGGCCGAGCCGCCCCGCGGGCCGGGCCGGGCGGAAGAACAGGTACACGGTGACGATCGCGGTGAACAGCCCCAGGCCGCTGGTCAGCAGCGCGAACAGGTCACCGCGGGACTCGGGCACCCACTGCACAGGACCGGTCACGCCGACCAGGCCATAGACCACGTGCACGGTCCGCTGCCACAGCGAGTAGTTCTGGGCCAGGCCCTTGGCCAGCAGGATG
Organism: uncultured Actinomycetes bacterium; assembly: GCA_963747705.1. Lineage (GTDB taxonomy): Bacteria > Actinomycetota > Actinomycetes > Streptosporangiales > Streptosporangiaceae > RYN-230. The sequence continues at coordinate 13,712 of CAVVGF010000031.1, forward strand.
TAGGTGAGGCCGATGGCGATGTCGGCCACCACCAGCCCGCAGAACACCCACAGCGCCCGCCACCGGGTCCGCGGGTCGCCGATCGCGTAGAACTCCTTGCGGAAGTACAGCAGGGCCGCCACCAGGATGGCCGACACGGCCGCGGTGATGACCCGGTCGTGCTGCGGGTGGAGGAGGTGCACCACCACGCTGGCCGCCAGCAGCAGGGTGACCGCCTGCCAGGCGCGGCGCTTCCGGCGGCGCAGCCCGTGCGAGAGCATCAGCAGCAGCAGGCCGATGATGACGGTCAGGGTGTGCGCCACGTTGGTCAGCGCGCCCGGCACGAACGCGTGAAACTTGTGCAGCCGGGTGACCGTGTACAGGCTGGGGCGGACCACCTGGACGATGTCGGCCAGCCCGATCAGCAGGCACAGCCAGCCAGCCGCCACCGGTACCCAGGCACGCTGCGTCCGGCGGTCCGGGGGCCGGACCACCTGCTGGGATGCGGGAGCGGGCGGAGCGGCGTTATTAGCCGGTTCGCCCTTGCTCGGCGGCTTTTCTTCTGTTTCAGACATCCGGGTCACGCCCTGAATCACGGACCACTAGCGTAGTCATGGGTCCCGCGTCCGGCGGGCATTCCGCACAAGGGGAACGTTACCCGCTGGCGCGCCGCCCAAATAGCAAGCTCATCGCTTCCATCCTGGTCCGGTCGCTGTCACGGATGATCCCGCGAACCGCCGAGGTGACGGTCTTGGCTCCAGGCTTGCGCACGCCGCGCATGGACATGCACAGGTGCTCTGCCTCTATCACAACCAGAACGCCGCGCGGCTCGAGAACGTTCATCAGGCCGTCCGCGATCTGGCTGGTCATCCGTTCCTGTACCTGCGGCCGGCGAGCATAAACATCGACCAGCCTGGCCAGCTTGGACAGCCCGGTAATCTGGCCCTTTTCGTTCGGTATATAACCGATATGGGCGGCGCCAAAAAAGGGCACCAAATGATGTTCACAGGTGCTGTAGACCTCGATGTCGCGTACTAGCACCAGCTCATCGTGGTCCGCGTCGAAGACGGTGGTCAGCACGTCCTCGGGACGCTGGCCCAGCCCGGAGAACTGCTCGGCGAAGGCCCGGGCCACCCGGGCCGGGGTGTCCCGCAGGCCATCGCGTTCCGGGTCCTCGCCGATAGCGAGCAGGATCTCCCGCACCGCCCGTTCGATGCGCGGCTGGTCGAAGTCGCTGCTCACCGGCCTTCGCCGGGCGTGCCCGGCTGGCCCTGGCCCTGACTGCCCTCGTGGCCGGCGGGCGAGCCCGTGCCGCCGATCGCGCCCGCGGCGCCGTTACCGGCCGCCGGGTGGTCGCTCATCTCGGTGGCGGCGGTCAGCGCCAGTTCCTTCGGGGTCAGCACCGGCGGCCGGTCGGACGGCAGCCGCTTGCCGTACCCGGTGTAGGAGCCGCGGGACGGGCGCTTCTGGATCGGCGCGAAGATCGCCAGCACCTCTTGCCTGCTCAGCGTCTCCTTGTCCATCAGCTGCAGCACCAGGTCGTCCAGGACCTCCCGGTAGGTGACCAGGATCTCCCACGCCTCGTCGTGCGCGGACTCGATGAGCCGGCGGACCTCCTCGTCGATGGTGGAGGCGATCTCGTCCGAGTAGTCCCGGGTGTGCGACATCTCCCGGCCGAGGAACGGCTCGCCGTCGCCGGTGCCGAACTTCCGCGCGCCCAGCCGCTCGCTCATCCCGTACTCGGTGACCATGCCGCGGGCAACCGAGCTGGCCTTCTCGATGTCGTTGGCGGCACCGGTGGTCGGCTCGTGGAAGACCAGCTCCTCCGCGGTCCGGCCGCCGAGCAGCATGGCCAGCTGGTCCATCATCTCGGACCGGGTGACCAGGAACTTGTCCTCCTGCGGGGCGGACGCGGTGTAGCCCAGCGCCCGGCCGCGGGGGATGATGGTGATCTTGTGCACCGGGTCGGCGTTCGGCAGCGCGTGGCCGACCAGCGCGTGACCGCCCTCGTGGTACGCGATGATCTTGCGCTCCTTCTCGGAGAGCACGACGCTCTTGCGCTCCGGGCCGGCCATCACCCGGTCGATGGACTCCTCCAGCGAGGCCATGGTGATCAGGGTGCCGTTGTGCCGCGCGGTGAGCAGCGCGCCCTCGTTGATCACGTTGGCCAGGTCGGCGCCGGTGAAGCCGGCCGTCCGCCGGGCGATGATGTCCAGGTCCACGTCGGGGGCGAACGGCTTGCCGCGCGCGTGCACTTTGAGGATGCCGCGCCGCCCGGCCAGGTCCGGCTGGGCCACCACGATCTGCCGGTCGAACCGGCCCGGGCGCAGCAGCGCCGGGTCGAGGATATCCGGCCGGTTGGTCGCCGCGATGACGATCACGCCGCCCTTGACGTCGAAGCCGTCCAGCTCGACCAGCAACTGGTTCAGCGTCTGCTCGCGCTCGTCGTGGCCGCCGCCGAAGCCGGCCCCGCGGTGCCGGCCGACCGCGTCGATCTCGTCCACGAACACGATGGCCGGGGCATTCGCCTTGGCCTGCTCGAACAGGTCACGAACCCGGGAGGCGCCGACGCCGACGAACATTTCCACGAAGTCGGAGCCGGAGATGGAGTAGAACGGCACGCCCGCCTCACCGGCCACCGCCCGGGCCAGCAGCGTCTTGCCCGTTCCGGGCGGCCCGTACAGCAGCACGCCCTTGGGGATCTTGGCCCCGATGGCCTGGAACTTGGCCGGGTTCTGCAGGAAGTCCTTGATTTCCTGGAGTTCCTCGATGGCCTCGTCGGCGCCAGCCACGTCGGCAAACGTCGTCTTGGGCGTGTCCTTGGTGATGAGTTTGGCCTTGGACTTCCCGAAGTTCATTACCCGGGAGCCGCCGCCCTGCATCTGGTTGAGCATGAAGAAGAAGATCAGGATGACCACGAGGAACGGCAGCCAGCCGAACAGCACGCTCCAGATCGAGCTGCTCTTCGGGACCTCGACACTCCAGCCCTGGGTCGGCCGGTTCTGCTCCAGTTGCTGGACCAGTTGGGTGCTCTGGTTCCCCACCCAGGAGGCCTGCAGCTTCTGCCCCTTGTCGGTGGTGACCTGGATCGTCTGGTCCTTGTCGATCAGCAGCGCCGACTTGAGCTGGCCAGTTTCGATCAGATGCACGATGTTCGAGGTGTCCGTCGGCGAGTACGAGCTACCGGAACTCGCGTACTCGTACACGACGAAGAAAACCAGCAGCATCACGAGGACCGCCACGAACGGCCCGCGGAAATAGCGCTTCAGATCCATCGGTGAACGGCCCCGCCAGCCCTGCGCGGGTTCCTCCTGACCAGCTTCATGTCCTGCCTAGCCCGGCAGAACTGCCTTGCGCTTGAATGAGCATGCCCGGCTTCCCTGTTGTCACCGGCAGCGCCACCGTCACTGGCAGCGCTGTCATTCCCGGCCGCACCACCGTGAATACCCGACGGTACACCCCGCCCGACTATGCCGGTACGTAGGAGCGCCGCGGGACTCAGCGAGCCTTCGCAGAACTCAACGCTCCTGATCGCTGATCCTGTTCCCCTCTCCCGCGCCACCCGGGCCCGGTGCCCCACCCGCAGCGTCACGACCAGGATCTGGCGGATCGCCGTCCGTGTATACATGCGGCGCGAGCGTCCCGATGAACGGGAGATTGCGGTACCGCTCGGCGTAGTCGAGGCCGTAGCCGATCACGAACTCGTTCTCGATGTCGAAACCGACGTAGGCCACGTCCACGTCCATTCGGGCGGCACCCGGTTTGCGCAGCATGACGCACACCCGTACCGACGCCGGGCCGCGCGAGCGCAGGTTGCCGACCAGCCAGGACAGGGTCAGGCCGGAGTCCACGATGTCCTCTACGACCAGCACCTCCTTGCCGCTGATGTCGGTGTCCAGGTCCTTGAGGATGCGGACCACCCCGGAGGACCGGGTCCCGGATCCGTACGAGGAGACCGCCATCCAGTCCATCTGCACCGGCAGGTGCATAGCCCGGGCCAGGTCGGCCATGACCATGACCGCGCCCTTGAGCACCCCGACGAGCAGGAGTTCGCGGCCGGCGTAATCCGCATCGATCTGCGCCGCCAGCTCGGCCACCCGGGTCTGCAGCCGCTCGGCTGGGATCAGCACCTCCTTGAGGTCGGCGCCAATGTCAGTCGCGTCCACCCGCTGCCTCCGCCTCGGTCGGTGCCGGCGGACCCGCCCCGGCTGGCCTGCCCTTGCTGAAGAGCAGCTTCCCATACCGGCGCCGGGCGCGGATCACCCCGGGCAGGTCAGCCCACCGCTGCCCGTGCCATCCCGTCACCAGCGCGTCCAGCGCGGCGACATGGCTGGCGGCCAGCGATCCGGCCGGGCACCCGGCGGCCAGCGCGGCCTGGCGCAGCACCCGGGACCTGATGGCCGGCGCCAGTTCCGCCAGCCCTTCAATATCCACAACGACTACCGCATGGCCAGTGCCGTCACCACCAGCCGGCGCCGCCGGGGGCAGCCCGCCCGCATGGCCAGTGCCGTCACCACCAGCCGGCTGGATACGCCAGGACTCGGCCGCCGCGATCTCGTCCAGCGCGTCGCAGTCCGCGCTGAGCTGGGCGGCGCTGCGCGCCAGCGCGGCGGCCACGCCTGGGCCGAGGGCGTCTTCCAGCGCGGGCATGGCCCGGTGCCGGACCCGGGCCCTGGTGTAGGCAGGGTCGGCGTTGTGCGGATCGTCCCACGGCTCCAGGCCCAGCGCGGTGCACACCTCGCGCAACGTAGCCCGGGGCACGCCGAGCAGCGGCCGCCGCAGCCGCCCGCGCCGCGCGGGCATCCCGGCCAGCGCCCGGCCGCCCGCCCCGCGGGCCAGCCCGAGCAGCACGGTTTCCGCCTGATCGTCCCGGGTGTGGCCGAGCAGCACCGCCGCCGCGCCAGCCTCTTCCGCGACCTGCTCCAGGGCGGCATACCGGGCGGTCCGCGCGGCCGCCTCCGGGCCGCCGCTGCCCGGCCCGGCGGGCACCGTCACGGTCACCTGGTGCACCGGGTCGAGGCCAAGCTGGCCGAGCAGCCCGGCCACCCAGCCGGCCCGCTCGGCCGACCCAGCCTGCAGCCCGTGGTCTACGGTTACCCCGCCGCCGCGCAGGCTGAGCCGGGGTGCTTCGTGGGCCAGCGCGGCGGCCAGCGCCAGCGAGTCGGCGCCCCCCGAGCAGGCGGCCAGCACCAGGTCGCCTGGTTCCAGGTCCGCCAGGCACCGCCGGACAGCGCTCCGGGCCTGCGCTACCGCCGGATGCGGACCCATCGCTG
>CAVVGF010000032.1:0-8781 GCA_963747705.1 uncultured Actinomycetes bacterium
TATCCGCCGCACGGCCGACAGGCTGCCGGTGACCGAGACGACGGCGGCCAGCGCGTTCAGCGCGCACACCCGGGCCAGCCCGGCCGCTTCCTCCAGGCTGACCCCGGCGCCGACCTTGCCGGTCAGCATCAGCTTGCCGCCCGCCATGGGCAGCTGGCCCGCTGTGTAGACGTAGTTCCCGGTGCGCAGCGCGGGCACGTAAGCGGCCTGCGGCGGGGCGACGGCCGGCAGCTCCAGGCCCAGCGCGGCCAGCCGCTCCTCCGGCGAGTCCGCCATCACGCACCCTCCTTGGGCCGCTTCATATAGGCGACCAGTTGCTCGGCGTTCGGGCCGGGCACCAGCGCCACCAGTTCCCAGCCGTCGTCGCCCCAGTTGTCCAGGATCTGCTTGGTCGCATGCACCAGCAACGGCACCGTCGCGTACTCCCACTTTTGCATGGCAGCACTGTATTAGCTCGGGGGGGCGACCCCCCGGCCCCCCGATCGCCGCCCCGCTCCGCGCAGGCCAGCCGGCCGTGCGGGCCGGGGGCCCCGTCGCCGCTCCGCGCCGGCGCCAGCCCGCCGTGCGGGCTGGGCCCCGATCGGCGCTCCGCGCCGGGCCGACGCGGCGGCCGTACCGGCTGGGGCCCAGATCGGCGCTCCGCTCCGCGCCGGGCCGACCACGCGGCCTGAGCAGCTAGCGCTTGGGTGGGCTGTCCGGTGCTCCCGTAGTGTCGGCCGCGCTGTTCGGGACCGCCTCGGCCTCGGGGGGCGGTGGCGGGATGGCCGCCTCGTCCAGCTTAGGTACCGCCACGTCGGCGATCTCCGGTATCGGCGCTTCGATCTCCGGCGCCGGCGCTTCGGCGATCTCCGGCAACGGCGCGCCGCCCAATTCGCCGGCCGCCTCGGCCGCGGCCAGCTCGGCGTCGCCGGTATCCTCGAGCGACGGGGCGGGCTCGGCTGGCGGTGGCGCCGCGGGCGCGTTCCGGTCGAAGAACCTGAGCAGCTCGACCGGCACCGGCATGACCAGCGTGCTGTTCTTCTCTGCGGCTACCTCGACCACCGTCTGCAGCAACCGCAGCTGCAGCGCGGCGGGATCGCGGGCCATCACGTTCGCCGCCGCGGCCAGCCGCTTGGACGCCTGGTACTCACCGTCCGCGGAGATGATCCTGGCCCGCCGTTCCCGCTCGGCCTCGGCCTGCCGGGACATGGACCGCTTCATCTGTTCCGGGAGGTTCACGTCCTTTAGCTCGACGCGCTCCACCCGGATGCCCCAGGGACCCTCGGTCGGCTCGTCGATGATGTTGCGCAGTTCCCGGTTGACCGTGTCCCGCTCGGCCAGCAACTGGTCCATCTCGGACTGGCCGATGATGGACCGCAGCAACGTCTGCGCCTGCTGCGACACGGCGAACATGTAGTTCTGGACGTTCACCACGGCCTTGATCGGGTCAACCACCCGGAAGTACACCACCGCGTCCACCCGGACGCTCACGTTGTCCCTGGTGATGCCCTCCTGGGCGGGCACCGCCATGGCGATGATCTGCATGTTGACTTTCTGCATCCGGTCGCCGATGGGCCGCAACCAGGTCAGCCCAGGGCCGCGGGTCCCGGGCAGGACCCGGCCGAACCGGAACACAATGCCCTTTTCGTACTGCTGTACCACCCGGAACGAGCGGCCCGCGAAGACCAACCCACCCAGGACGATCACCACGAGGATGACCACAATGGCTGCCAGCATCGGACACACCTCTTTCGGTTTAAGAGGCCCGCTTTCGCTTACCCACCCTAGTGACAACGGCGCTACGCGCCAGTAGGGTCACCGCGGCGCGTGCAGGATCTGGTCCCCAGGCAGCGATAGCCTCCATGGAGTGAGCGCGCGGGACACGGACTGGGAGGGCGTCCGGCTACACGTCGTCACCGGCAAGGGCGGGACTGGGAAGACGACGGTGGCCGGGGCACTCGCCATCGCCCTCGCCTACGGCGGCCGCCGGGTCCTGCTCATCGAGGTGGAGGGCCGCCAGGGCATCGCCCGGCTGTTCGACAGCCCGCCGCTGCCTTACGCCGAGCGCCGGGTGGCGGTGGCCCCAGGCACTCCGACGCAGCCCGGCGGTGACGTCTACGCGCTGGCCGCCGACCCGGAGGCGGCGCTCATCGAGTACCTGGAGATGTTCTACAACCTGCGGCACGCGGGTTCCGCGCTGACCAAGCTCGGGGTGGTCAACTTCGCCACCACGATCGCGCCCGGCCTGCGCGACGTGCTGCTGACCGGCAAGGCGGTGGAAGCCACCCGGCGCCGGTCCGGCGGCCGCCAGCAGTACGACGCAGTGATCATGGATGCGCCGCCCACCGGCCGGATCGGCAAGTTCCTGAACATGGCCACCGAGGTGTCCGGGCTGGCCAAGGTGGGCCCCATCCGGGGTCACGCGGACACCGTGCAGAGCGTTATCAAGTCCCCGCAGACCGCTGTGCACTTCGTCACGGTGCTGGAGGAGATGCCGGTCCAGGAGACCCTGGACGGCATCGCCGAGCTGCGCGGGCTGGCCCAGGGCGGGCTGCAGCTGGGCGGCATCATGATCAACATGGTCCGGCCGGCCGACCTGACCGAGGACCAGCTGCGCGCGGCCGCGGCCGGCACGCTGGACCAGCATGAGCTGGACCTGGGCCTCAAGGATGCGGGCATCGAGGACCGCCGCGGCCTGGCCGGCAGCCTGGCCGCGGAGCTGACCGATCATGCCCGGGAGACGCTGGCCCAGCGCGCGCAGCGGGACCGGCTGGCCAAGGCCGGCCAGCCGTGCTACGAGCTGCCGCTGATCACCAGCCAGATGGACCTGGCCGGGCTGTACCAGCTGGCCGCGGCGCTGCGCGAGCAGGGGGCGGCCTGATGCGGGCCAGCCAGGGCGGGCCCGCGCTCGACGTGGACCGGCTGCTGGATGACCCACGGACCCGGATCATCGTGTGCTGCGGCTCCGGTGGGGTGGGCAAGACCACCACCGCGGCGGCGCTCGGGCTGCGCGCGGCGGAACGCGGCCGCCACGTGGTGGTGCTGACCGTGGACCCGGCCCGGCGGCTGGCCCAGTCGATGGGGCTGTCCTCGCTGGACAACACGCCGCGGCCGGTGCCCGGTTCGGCGGCCGGGGCGGCGGGCGGCAGCCTGCACGCGATGATGCTGGACATGAAGCGGACCTTCGACGAGATCGTCGAAGCGCATGCTGACCCGGACCGGGCCACCCAGATCCTGGCCAACCCGTTCTACCAGTCGCTGTCGTCCAGCTTCGCCGGCACCCAGGAGTACATGGCCATGGAGAAGCTGGGCCAGCTGCGCCGGGCCAACGAGTGGGACCTCATCGTGGTGGACACCCCGCCGAGCCGGTCCGCAATGGATTTCCTGGACGCGCCGCAGCGGCTGGGCCGGTTCCTGGACGGGCGGCTGATCCGGCTGCTGACCGCGCCGACCAAGGTGGGCGGCCGGGCCTACATGCGGGTGTTCACCGCCGGGTTCACCATGATGACCGGGGTCTTCACCAAGGTCATCGGCACCCAGCTGCTGCGCGACGTGCAGACGTTCGTGATCGCGCTGGACACCATGTTCGGTGGCTTCCGCGAGCGGGCCGAGGACACCTACCGGCTCCTCCAGGCGCCCGGCACTTCGTTCCTGGTCATCGCCACCGCGGAGCCGGACGCGCTGCGCGAGGCGTCGTACTTCGTGGAGCGGCTGTCCGCGGACCAGATGCCGCTGGCGGGCCTGGTCGTCAACCGGGTGCACCGGTCGGCCGCCCCGCAGCTGTCCGCCGCGCGCAGCCTGGCCGCCGCGGAGGCGCTGCAGGCCGTGCCCGCGCAGGCCACGGCGCCGCGGCATCCGCTCGCGGTGACCGCGCTGCGGCTGCACGCGGAGCGGATGCAGCTGGCCGGGCGTGAGCACCGGCTCGAAGAGAGTTTCACGGCGGCCCACCCGGTCATCCCGATGGTGGAAGTGCCCGCGCAGCCAGAGGACGTACACGACCTCGATGGGCTGCGCGCAATTGGGGGCGAACTCGCCCGGGGAGTAAGGCTCAGCTAGGCGACGCTGCCAGCCGGGAGCCAGACCCTGAGAGCTGGGGGGCTGGGCCAGCGTCAGCTGGCGACCAGCTCGTCCTCTGAGGTCCGCTCGTACTGGTTACGGGCGGTCTCCAGCAGCTCGCGCCACGACGTCACGTCGGGGCGGCGGCGGAGCAGCGCCCGGCGCTCGCGCTCAGTCATGCCGCCCCAGACGCCGAACTCGATGCGGTTGTCCAGCGCATCGGCCAGGCATTCGGTGCGGACAGTGCAGCCGCGGCAGATCAACTTGGCCCGGTTCTGCGCCGCACCCTGGACGAACAGCTCGTCCGGGTCAGTTCCCTTGCATGCGGCGCGAGCGGTCCAGTCAGTGATCCACATGGGGGCCCACTCCTCCTGATCGTCACGGCCCGGAAGGTCGTCACGCCGGATGGCGTTCACCTGCGGTCCAGGGACAGACGGTCACCCGCCTGCTCTCGTTATCGTCGTTGCGGAAAAGTAACTTACGGAAGTCCAGGGGGTTGGCGCTAGAGCCCGTTGGGGTCAATTCCCGCATAGTCCGCCTGGGCCATGCCATGGTTACCGAGTGGTCGCCCACCTTGCCAGATAGTGACCATTCCGCACGGGGCGCCAGTGACCCGTTCCGCGACATCTTACGCAAACTGTGACGCGACATCAGCGCAACGCGCCACGCAGTACTCTGGCACCGTGCTGACTACAGGGGTGTTCGGAAAGATCGGCGTGGTGGGCCGGATGGGCCTGCTCGCCGGCGTAGCCGGCCTGCTGGTCGGCGGCCTGGCCGTCCCCGCGGTGGACGCGACCGGGCTCATTGTGCGTAACGGGGCGAACAAGTTCAACAACCTCAAGGCGGGCACGATCGGTGAGCTTCCGGTCCGCTCCAAGATCCTGGACAGCCAGGGCAAGCTGATCGCCTACTACTACCCGCGGGGCATCGACCGGCAGCCGGTCAACTACAGCCAGATCGCACCGGTGATGCGCAACGCCATCGTGGCCATCGAGGACTCCCGGTTCTACCAGCACGGCGCCATCGACATCCGCGGCACGGTCCGCGCCATGGTCAACGACCTGCAGCACAAGTCGGTGCAGGGCGGTTCCACGTTGACCCAGCAGTACGTGAAGAACGCGCTCATCCTGACCGCGCCGAACGTCCAGATGGCCCAGCAGGCTTCGACGGACACGCTGAGCCGGAAGATCAAGGAACTCCGGCTGGCCATCCGGGTCGAGAAAGAGATGACCAAGGACCAGATCCTGGCCGGCTACCTGAACACCGCCTTCTGGGGCACCTACTTCGGCAACCAGGCGTGGGGCATCAAGACCGCCGCGATGCGCTACTTCAGCACCTCGCCGAAGCGGCTGGACCTGGCCCAGTCGGCCCTGCTGGCCGGCATGGTGGAGAACCCGGTCGCCGACGACCCGGTCGCGCATCCCGAGACCGCGCTCAAGCGGCGCAATGTGGTCCTGGCCCGGATGGCCCAGCTGCACTACATCACCACGGCGACCGCGGTCGCCGTGGGCAAGCAGGGGCTCGGCCTCAAGCTCACCCCGCTGCAGACCGGCTGCACCAGCGCCTCGGCCAAGATGGGCGCGTTCTTCTGTGACTACGTCATCTCGCTGATGAAGCAGAGCGCCACGTTCGCCACGGCCTGGAAGCAGCTGAACGGGGCGGGCGGGCTCAAGGTGTACACCACGCTGAACCCGCAGGACGAGCTGGCGGCCAAGCACGCGGTGAACTACATGGTGCCGCAGCCGCCGAACGGGTCTAACCCGGGCGGCAACGCCGCGTCCGAGGTGCTGATCCAGCCGGGCAGCGGGCGCATCCTGGCCATCGCCAACGACCGCTCCTACGGCACCGGGAAGAACCAGACCACCGAGGACTACGCGGTGAACTCGAAGTACGACGGCGGTGTCGGCGTGCAGACCGGTTCGTCGTCCAAGCTGTTCACGCTGATCACCGCGCTGGAGCAGGGGGTGCCGTTCGGTTTCCCGCAGACCGTGCCGGCGTCCGCCACGCTGACCGGCTACACGGACTGCAAGGGTGGGCCGACTGGGCCCTACTCGCTGGTCAACGACTCACAGAGCGAAAAGGGCGCGTTCACCCTGTACACGGCCACCACCCAGTCGGTGAACATCTACTTCGCCATGCTGGAGCGCAAGGTCGGCCTGTGCAACGTGGTCCACACCGCGCAGGCGATGGGGGTGACCCGGGCCGACGGCCGGTCGCTGACCCAGTGGGACGGGAAGAACTTCCCGCCCGCCGACGACCTGCCGTCGTTCACCCTCGGCTCGGTCAACGTCTCGCCGATGAGCATGGCGGCGGCCTACGCGACCGTCGCCGCCCGGGGCGTGTACTGCAAGCCGGTCGCCGTCGCCAAGATCATCAGCCCGTCCGGGGCCAAGCTGCCGGTCGAGTCGGCCGGCTGCCACCAGGCCATCCCGGCCGGGGTGGCCGACGCGGCCAGCTACATCCTGCAGGGCGTGCTGACCTCAGGGACCGCGGCCGGCCTGGGCATCGGCCGCCCGGCCGCGGGCAAGACCGGCACCTCGGACAACTTCGACTTCGCGGCGTTCGGCGGCTACACCCCCGACCTGGCCGGGTACGTGTCCGTGTTCAACCCGACCGACCCGGTCAAGTTCCCGATGTTTGGTGTGCCCGGGTCGTGCTACCGGCTGGGCTGCCCCGGCCAGATGTTCGGTGCGGACGCGCCCGCGCACACCTGGCAGATGACGTTCCAGCACGCGACGCTGGCCAATCCCGCGCTCAACTTCGTCCAGGCGGACATTCCCGCCGAGCTGTGGTCGATGGGCAACGGGCAGACCAACCCGAACCAGAAGAAGAAGGGCCGCGGCGGGAACGGTGGGGGCGGCGGTGGTGGCGGTAACGGGAATGGCGAATGGGCCGGGCGGCGGAGGCACCGGCGGCGGCCCGCCGACCGACTAGCCCGCCGCCAGGCCGCTAGCCAGCCGTCCTACTGGGCACCGAGCTGGCGGCGCACCTCGGCCGCCACCCGCGCGCCCTCCGCGCGCCCGGCGATCCGCGGCGTGACCACCTTCATCACCTGGCCCATGGCCCGCGGGCCGGACGCCCCGGACTCGGCGATGCCGGCCGCCACGATGGCGGCGAGTTCGTCGTCGCCAAGCTGGGCGGGCAGATAGGCGTCGAGCACTTCACCCTCGGCGCGTTCGGCGGACGCCTGCTCGGCGCGCCCGGCCGCGTCGAACGCGTCGGCGGCTTCCCGGCGCCGCTTGACCTCCCGGGCCAGCACCTTGATCACCTCGTCGTCGCTGAGCTCGCGGGACGAACTGCCCGCCACCTCCGCCGTGGACACGGCGGTCAGCGCCGACCGCAAGGTGCGGGTGCGGACCGTGTCCCGGGCCTTCATCGCGGTGGTCAGGTCGGTGCGCAGCTGGTCCTTGAGTGCAGCCATGGGCCTATCCTGCCTTGTCCGCGTGTGGTCCGGGTGGGCCACCGGCATGGCACCATAGGGGGATGTCATCACGAGTGCTCAAGGCTCTCGGGACCACGGCTGCCCTCGGCGGGGCAGCCTTCGTCTATGGTTCGGTGCTGGAACGGAACTGGTTCGCGCTGCGCCGCATCGAGGTCCCTGTGCTCCCGGCCGGGGCGGCGCCGCTCCGGGTGCTGCACATCTCGGACGCCCACCTGACCCCCGGCCGGCACCGCCTGATGGCATGGATCCGGTCGCTGGACGCGCTGGCGCCCGACCTCGTGGTGAACACCGGCGACTCCATCGCACACCGGGACGCGGTGCAGCCGTTCCTGGACTCGCTCGGGCCGCTGCTGGACCGGCCCGGAATCTTCGTGTACGGCTCGAACGACCTCTACTCGCCGTTGCCCAAGAACCCGGTCCGCTACCTGTGGCGGGACAGCAGCCGGGAGCACCTCCGGCACATCCCTGACCTGCCCTGGGCCGAGCTGGGCGCCGGGATGGCGGCCGCCGGGTGGCTGGACGCCAACAACAAGCGCGGCCGGGTCAAGGCCGGGGACCTGGACATCGAGGTCGGCGGGGTGCACGACTCGCACACCAGGCGGGACCGCTACCAGAACATCGCCGGTCCCACCGACCCGGCGGCGGACCTGCGGCTGGGCGTCATGCACACGCCGGAGCCACGGGTGCTGGACCAGTTCACCGCGGATGGCTACGACTTGCTGCTGGCCGGGCACACGCACGGCGGGCAGCTCCGGGTCCCGCTGCGCGGGGCGCTGGTCACCAATTGCGGCATTGAGCCGGAGCGGGTCAGCGGCCTGCACCGGCACCCGGCCGGCCCGCCCGAGCCAGGTCAGCCGCAGTCCTGGCTGCACGTTTCCGCCGGGCTCGGCACCTCCCCGTGGGCACCGGTCCGGTTCGCCTGCCGGCCAGAAGCAACCCTGCTCACGCTGGTCCCGCGGATCGGCTAGACTGCCGGAGGTTCCAGCGGATCGGCTCTCCCGGGGTGTAGCCCCAAAGCGGTCGGCGGGGTGTGGCGCAGCTTGGCAGCGCGCTTCGTTCGGGACGAAGAGGCCGCCGGTTCAAATCCGGCCACCCCGACCAGGTCAAGGGCCGCTTGTCAACTAGCAAGCGGCCCTTGTTGATCTTACGAGTGACTAACTTGTGCCGCTCGGAAATAGCGGCTCGGCTGGGAGCAGGGCTGGGCATCGGTGCAGGGCTGCCTCGCCCACGTGCGCCTGCGCTAATGCCCGGCGGTCAGCGGCACGGCCGCGGCGGGCGTAGGCGGCCGTGGCCTCGGGGATGCC
>CAVVGF010000033.1:0-12270 GCA_963747705.1 uncultured Actinomycetes bacterium
CCTCATCCCGGCCTGAACAATCAGCCGACGGGCGGCTCGAATACCGGGTTGGGCAGGAAGTCGCCGACAATCTGGCCGTCGTCGCCGACCTTCCACGCGCCGCGGATCGCGGTCGGCGGCACCTCATCATCGGGGCCGTAATCGCCCACGATCTCGTAAACCCACCCGCCCGGCTTCTTCTTCGCCTCGGCGATCAGCTCGGGCGGAAGATCCCGGCGGTCCGGCACTACGATCTTCCCTTCCGGGTGATCGAAGCCCAGTATCGCCGAAACCACGCTTCCTGGTCGGCTACCGTAGCCAGCTCCGCCGACTCAGGTGCTGGCTCGAAGATGTCAACCGTCGAAGTCTGCCCGGCCGCCGGTGGCATGGTCAGCACATAGGCACGCCGGCCATACCCGGCCTGGCGGAGCATGCCGGACGGCCAGACATTCAGCCTGGCCCCGTTGATGGCCAGCCGCACGCCCCGCGTCTCCAGGTCATGGCGGGCCGCCGCGAGCGCCGCGAACAGGTCGCGCGCCTCACCCCGCGCGGTCACACCCGCACCGGCGCTGATCTCTACGACGCAGGTGTCACCCGTCGCGAACCGCACCTGCGCGGTCACCGGCACGCCATCCCGCGACGCCGGAACAGTTGTCTCCTCCCAGGTCATGGGGCGAAGAGCGGATTGTCGATCCAGCCGCGCGGTCCCCACGCACCGACAACGTCGTTGAACGGGACCGGGCCCGGGATGGCAATCTCGTGCTCCTGGTAGAACGTCGAATCGGGGGCAAGGTCAAGCGCCTTGTTCACGTCGATGCCATCCCCGCGCAGCTTATAGACGTACTCGTAACCATTTTCCTGGGCCCACTTCCGGGCTGACGACTCGAACTTCGATGTCGCGACATAACCTGAGTCCTGGGACACCCCGCTGACGTGCTCTTCAAGATTCATATTTTTGCCCCACGGCTTGAAGCCCTTGCTGAAGACATCTTCCGGCGCCATTGAGTCCGCGCGGAACAGGGTCCGTGGAGCGCCGCCTGCTACGTCTTCGGAGCCGTCATCGACGAGCTTGGTCGCGGTGTTCAGGCCTTCTTCGGCGTCTTCAACGTCCTCGCCGCCGGGGATCGCACCGAGAGCATCGCCGAGCAGGTCGCCGTAGGTAATGTTACGGTCCCCAGCCGCCTTCGCGATGCCCTGGGCGGCCAGAGCGCCGAGGGCAGTGGCTGCGGCGGCGCCTTCCAGGACCGGGGTCAGGAAATCCAGGCCCGGGATCGGGGCTATCACCAGCCCGGCCAGGGCCAGGGCACCGCTCACGTTGCTGAGGATGCTGCCGATCCGCCCGATGACCTGGTTGTGCTTCTTGATCCAGGTGATGGCCGAGTTGGCGGCGCTGTCAACGATGCCGACCGCCCGGTTGACGGTGTCGCGGACCGTGCTCACCACGTGTGTCGCCGCGTCACGGACCACGTGCACCACGCGGGCCGCGTCCTTGGCCGCGACGGCGGCCACGTGTGCGAGAACCGTGTGGACGGCTTCGAACGCGTGCGCCACCGAGCCGGCCACGATGTCCGCGCCTTTGGTGACCGTGCTGGTCACCGCGTGGACGACGTGCTTGGCCCCATTGACCACGTGCTTGACCGCACTGACCACATGGGAGAACACCGAGCCGAAGGAGAACAGGCCGAGCGGGTCAGTGCCGTTCAGCGGATCGTTGTTCGCGTACACGTACGGGCTGACGGCGGCCGCCTGGCTGGGCTGGAAGGCCAGTGGGTCGGGGGTGGTGAACCGGCCCAGTCGGCTGTTGTAGCAACGGGCCCGTAGGTAGATCATCGAGCCGAGGGCGAGTTCTCCGCGGTAGCCGAACCTGGGCAGCTCTGGTTCGACCGGTTCCCAGCGCTCGTGCTCCGGCCGCTCGCCTGCCCAGCCCTCGTGCTCGGAGCGGTCATGCCCCTGGTGCTCGTGCTCTGGGTGCTCGCGCTCCGGCCGCTCATGCCCGGGCTCCTGAACGCGTTCCGGGGTGCCGAACGCGTCGTAACGGTCGGCCTGGGCCCAGGGCGCGGTGTCGTCGGTACGGATGGCCGAGCTGAAGGCGTCCGTATGGAAGGTGGCCGCCCCGTGCTCCCAGCTCGCGAACGTCCGGCTGTAGCCGTAGGCAAAGTCCGCGTCGAGCCGCCGCGGACGGTCCCGCTCCGCGTCGTCGAGCCTCGGCTCGGCGCGCTGGGTGAGGATCTGGGCGACCTGGCCGCTGCTCCACTGATACCGGACGAGCGCGCCGCGCTGCTCGTCCGTGTCATCGGTTCTCGCTGGTCAGGTTCAGCGACGCGAGCAGCGCGTTGCCGTTGAACACGGCCTCGGCCCGATCGGTGCGCCCGGCGGGCGACGCGTGGCCGAGACGGGCTGGCCGAACCCGTTGTAGGCGATCGTGCGGTGCTGCTCGTCCTCGATGCTCCTCGGTGAGCCGCCCGGCCGGGTCATACCGGTATTCGGTGTGCCGCCCCTCGCGGTCGCTGCCCAGGAGCTGGCTGGCGGCGTCGTACCGGTAGTGCGTCTCCACCTCGCCGCGCAGGCTGGTCCGGTTGCCCAGCACGTCGTAGGTCAGGTGCAGATCGCGGAAGCCTGGCCTGGCCGCGGTTTCGGCATCGGGCAGCCGTCGCCGATCCGGCTCGCGGCGGCCCAGCTCTTCGCGCAGAATCCCGGTGAGCTGCCCGGCCGCGTCGTACCGGTAACGGATGAGCTCACCGTCTTCGCGCTGAGTGGCGACCCGTCCATCCGGGTCGTGGGTAAACGCGGCGCGGTTGACCACCGAACCGTCGCGGATGACCGTGAACCGGGACAGCAGCCCGTGGTCGTAGCGGTACCGGCGGGCCAGCCGGCCGGGAAGCTGCTCGGTGAGCAGCCGCCCGTCCGGATCGACGGCGTAGACGGCGTCACCGGCCCGGGAGTCGTGCAGCGCGGTCATGTTGCCGTTGAGGTCGTACTCAAAGCGGAGCTTCGAGATCGCTGGGATACGTGAGCGAGATACGCTGGCCGGCCGCGTCGTAGGCGGCGGCGGTGACCCCGCCCTCGGGGTCGGTGACGGTCAGCAGCCGGCCGGCGCTGTCGTAGCTGTAGCGAGTGGTGCCAGTGGCATCGGTCATGCTGGCCCGGCGCCCGGCCGGGTCGTAGGTGTAGGACACCTCGGTGCCGTCATCGGCGCGGCGCTGGATAAGCCGCCGGGCGGCGTCATAGCTCAGGTTCTGGACATGCCCGGCCGGGTCGGTGACCGTGATCAGGTTGCCGGCCGCGTCGTAGGACCGGGTGGTGGTCCGGCCCAGCGGATCGGTGGAGGAGATCTGCTGGCCGGCCGCGTCGTAGCCGTACCGGGTGACGCCACCCTTGCCGTCGGCGACCTGGGTCAGATGCCCGGCCTCGTCGTAGGAGAACCGGGTCGGGGTGCCGTTCGGGTCGATGATCTCGGTGTGCTGCCCGGCCTGGTCATACCGGTCGCGGATGACCGCACCGCTGGGGCTGATCTGCGCGACCTGCTGGCCACGCGGGTTGTACTCGTAGCGGGTGACCCAGCCCCGGGCATCCACCCGGGCGATGACCCGGCCGGAGGCGTCATAGCGGTACCGGGTGACCAGCCAGGCCGGGCTGGTGGACGAGACGCGCCGACCGTCCGAATCGTAGCCGAACTGGGTGATCCCGCCCGCCGGGTCGGTGATGCTGACCGGCAGGCTGGTCGGGCTGTAGCCGTAATGGGTTTCCCGGCCGAGCTGGTCGGTTTTCACCGCCAGCTTGCCGGCCGGAGTCCACGCCTGCCGCAGCACGGCGCCCGCCGGATTGGTGCCGCTGATCACCCGGCCGGCCGCGTCGTAGCCGGTGCGCCAGATCCCGCCGTCCGGGTCGGTCAGGGTGACCTGCCGATCGGCCGCGTCGAAGCCGAACTCGGTGATGCCACCGGCCGGGTCGGTGACCTGGACGAGGTTGCCGCGGCTGTCGTATTCGCGCCGGGTCACGTGGCCCAATGGGTCAGTGACGGCGGTGAGGTTGCCGTCGGCGTCGTATTCATGCCGGGTGGTATTGCCATCCGGGTCGGTCACGCTGGTGATCCGACCGGCGTGGTCGTATTCGGTCCGGGTGACGGCATCCCCGGGCGCGGTGGTTGTGGTCAGGTTGCCGTCGTGGTCATAGGTGTAGCTGGTGACCCGGTTCAGCGGGTCGGTGACCGAGGTGAGCTGGCCCGCCGCATCGTACGCGTGGGTGGTGACCGCGCCGGTGGGATCGGTGCTGGTGTGCAGCCGCCCAGCCGCTGAGTACGCGTACCTGGTGACGTTCCCGAGCGGGTCGGTGACGGAGGTGGGCCGCCCGGCCGCGTCGTAACCGTAGCTGGTAGTCGCCCCGCTGGGGCTGAGCTGGGCGGTGCGGCGCCCGGCGCTGTCGTAGCGGTAGCTGGTGACGTTGCCACTGGGGTCGGTGGTCGAGATCAGGTTTCCGGCCGCGTCGTAGGCGTACCGGGTGGTGCTGCCGTCGGCGTCGGTGACGCTGGTGACCAGGCCGTTGGCCGACTCGAAATGCGTGGTGCCGCCGGCCTGGTCGGTGACCTGGGCGGGCACCTGACCGGTGCCGGTGTAGCTGTAGTGAACAGTGCCGCCAACCGGGTCGGTCACCGCAGTGGGCCGGTTGCTGCCGTCCCACGTGTAGTGCGACGTGGCGCCGCCGAACGTCGAGGTCAGCAGGTTCCCGCGATCGTCGTGGGCCTGGGCCAGCCCGGCACCACCGGGAGAGACCGCCTCGGCCAGGTACCCGTTGCCGTCGTAGCTGAACGTGGCCGCACGCTGGTCCGGGTCGGTGACCTTGGTCATCCGCCCAGCCGCATCCGCCTCGAACGTCAGCACCGCGCCGGACTGGCTGGTCACCGTGGTGGTACCGGCGCCGGCGTCGTAGCTGAACTCGGCGGTGCCGCCGGTGGGCAGATTGGCCGGCTCACCCGGCCGCTGCCGGGGTCGTAGTGATTGGCCACCAGCACGTTGCCGTCCGCGTCGGTGACCTGGAAGGTGCCGTCGGCGGTGGTCTCGTACCGGGTGATCCCGCCCGCCGCGTCGGTCACCGTGGCCAGCGTGCCGTCGGCCGCGTAACCGTAGCCGACGGTGCGGCCATCGTTGGTCGCGGCCTGGGTCAGCCGGCCCGCGCTGTCATACGACAGCGATAGCTGTGGCCCGGCCGAATGCGCCGCGTGGGTCAGCCGCCCGCTGCCGTCGTAGTCATAGCTGACCGTCTGGCCTTCCCATGCCTGGCTGGTCGCCTGCCCGCCCGCGGTGAAACTGAGCACCAGCCCGCTGTTGTAGGTCAGCGTGTAGCTGCCGTCGGCGTTGCGGACCAGATCGGCGTCCAGGTCTTGCGGCCGGGTATACCCGCCGGAGGGATCAGGCGTGAAGACCAGCACCCGGCCATCAGGGGCGTTGAACGTCACCGGCGTGGCGGTGGCCTGCGCCGGCTGCGCCGAGCCCGACACGGCCGCCGGGACCAGGCTGACGCTGAACGACGCGGTCCAGCCGGTGCCGAGCGCGCCGCCCGTGGCGGACAGCGAGTTATAGGTCCGCCGCACGTCCAGCAGCCCCAGCAGGCCGCCAGGAAACCCTAAGTCAACGGCGGAATCCGTGTAGTTTCCGATCGCGGTGGACACCCCAAACCCGGCGAACCCGTATCCCGCGTTGCGGCCGAATAACTCCGGTACCGGCCGGGTGATCGACTGCTCCTGTGGCGCGTTCACGGCAACCCCCTGCTCGTGTGACGACGGACCGCTCCCCATTCACCCCGTGGCGGCGACGGCCCTGCCAATTTTCGCAACACCCCCCAAACACTCGCCATACGGACAGGGCAAGGTGACAAGAATGTTGCCCGATGGCTGGACGCCCGCTGCGCCGGCCGGGAACCCGGCCTAACGGCCCTGCATTCTTTTGATGAACGCCATCCACTCGCCGGTGCCGAACACCAGCGCGCCGCCGTCCGGGTCCTTGGAGTCGCGCACCGCGCGACGTGCGTCCGGCAGCACCGCGACCTCGACGCACTCTCCGCCGTTACCGCCGCTGTAACTGCTCTTGCGCCAGGTGGCGCCGCTCAGGTCGTCCATTGTTCCTCTGCCACTTTCCGGATCAGGTCCCGGGAGACTCCCCGGGGGAGCGCCTCGGCCCGCACCTGGTCGAAGATCTCGCTGATCTTCGAGACTGCGGATGGCCGCTCCTTTATCTGACCCTGATCGGGTGACTCCAGGTAGACGATACTCGGAGCATTCGCAAAGGCCGCAATGAAAAAGGCGCCCAGCACCCCGACGTGCGCACCGGCATCGGCTGGCACGACTTGCAACGTGATCGTGGATCGCTCGGACACCTCCAGCAGGTGGCTCAACTGGTCGCGCATGGCCTGCGCGCTGCCGATGCGGCGGCGCAAGACGCCCTCATCGAGGACGGCCCAGAGTGACGGCGGGTCGTCGCGCTGGAAGATCGTCTGCCGCTCGATCCGGGCGTTCACCTGCTGATCGACCTGGTCGTCGCTGTCGGTACCGTGCCAGGCCAGGAACAGCGCCCGGGCGTAGTCCGGCGTTTGCAGCAGGCCCGGCACCAGTAGCGGCTGCCAGGTGCGCAGTGTGATGGCGCGGCGCTCGGCTTCGACCCATTCGGCGAACCAGGACGGGTAGCCGCCCTCCCAGTTCCTGGCCAGTTCATACAGCCGCCCGAACAGCCCACCCGCCGTGGGCATGGTCCGGTCGCAGCCCTCGGCGAAGTCCAGCGACGGCGACCGCTCGCCCAGCTCCACCCGGCCGACCAGCGCGGCCGAGTAGCCGATCTGCTGGCCGAGCTGCTCCTGGCTCATCCCGGCCGCGGTCCGCCAGCGGCGGACCTCCGCGCCGAAGAAAAATAACGGCCCAGCCGTGGGGTCAAGCACACGGGTCGGTGGCATCACAGCCCCGCTTTCCGGACGGTCGCCGCCACCCCGAGGTGACGCTGCGACACACCCTGACGACAGCCTGTCCTGCCCCCGGATCTTAGAGGTCTACCCAGCCCGCATCGTCCCGCCCGGTTCTGACAGTTCCCGACAGCTAGACCGGCAGGACGGCGGACATCAGCGCGCCCAGGGCCACGGCCAGCAGCCCCAGCCCGAGACGGCCGGTCTGGGTCCGGCGGAAGTCCCACAGCGAGCGCAGCCGGATGCGCACCAGCCACAGGCGGTTGCCCACGTCCCGGCCCGGCCGGCCGAGCTGGCGGTGCAGGCCGCTGCCCCGCTGGTGCAGCAGGGCGCGCTGGGCGCCGATGGCCCGGTGGCTGAAGTACAGCGGGGCCAGAGCCGGGTGCAGGCCCCGGCCGAACAGGTGG
This sequence comes from uncultured Actinomycetes bacterium, assembly GCA_963747705.1. GTDB lineage: Bacteria > Actinomycetota > Actinomycetes > Streptosporangiales > Streptosporangiaceae > RYN-230. The sequence goes on from CAVVGF010000033.1 coordinate 7,332, forward strand.
TACCGGCTCACCCGGTAGGCCGCGTGGGCGAAGCCGAAGAACGGCCAGGCCATGAACCAGCTGGCCACGGCCCATAGCGCCAGGGTCCAGGCCAGGTGCTCGGCAGCCAGCGGCGGGACCGGCTGGCTGGGGTGGCGGTTGAGCACCCGCAACTGGTGACGGAACGACATTTCCAGCGGGTAGACCGCGGCGAACCCAGCCAGCGCCAGCAGCATCGGATGCAGCACGTGCACCACCGGCCGCAGCAGCGGCCGCCAGCTCACCCGCAGCGTCCAGCCCAGCAGCAGGTAGGCCACCGCGACGAGGGCCGCGGTCAACACCCAGGCGTCAACCGAGAACCCACTGACAAATCCGGCCGCGACGGTGGCCAGGCTGTGTACCTGGTGCCGTGGATAGAGGCTGTAGGCCAGCACGATCAGGCCCAGCGCGAGGGCCGAGCGCAGGAAGGTGAAACCGCCGTCCGCCGGATTCAATGGCGAGGCCGGCAACCGCTCCCGGCTGATCCGGAACCACTTGCGGGTCCAGAACAGCGAACGCACCAGGTAACCGGCCCCGCGCCACAGCACGCCGCTTAGCCTGGCCAGCCACACCCGGCGCGATGCCGATTTGGCTCCAGCCTTCTGCGGCTTGACCTGGTAAACAGACCTTCGACCGGATTATGAGCCCGACACCCAGGTCGCCCGCCAGCGTCGTCCAGGTCGATCTAGCCCACATACCACCCCAGATGCCCGAGGAATGTCTGCTTTGCCCGTTATATTCCGGTGCTCTCGGGTGGTAAGTGGTTGAAGAGCCGCCGAGGAACATGATCGATGTGACTGCTGGGGCTGATGTTGGCGGGTCCGCGCCGACGGTTCTGGAGGCGGGAATGGCGCGGGCTGGGGACGTTAGGTTCCGCGCCGGGGCGGTGTCTATCTAGCTGTGGTCGCCCGATGGGGGCGAGCTAAGCGGAGGACACCGTGATGATTAAGCAGCAGGCGATGATCTCCGCCGGGCCGGCGCGGGTGTACGCGGTGCTGGCCGATGCCGACGCGCTGTCGGTGCTGTCGGGCAAGCGCGGCGTGGTGGGCGCGGCGGCGGGCGATGAGTTCGCCGCGTTCGACGGCAACGTGACCGGCCGGCAGATCGAGCTGGTGCCCGGCGAGCGGATCGTGCAGGCCTGGCGGTTCCCGGTGTGGGCGCCGGGCGTCTACTCGATCGTCCGGTTCACGCTGACCGCGGCGGACGGCGGCACCCGGCTGGACATCGAGCAGCACGGCGTGCCGGACGACTGGCACGTGCACGTGGACACCAACTGGCCGACGTTCTACCTGACCCCGCTGACTGAGCACTTCGCGGCCCGGCAGGACGGCTAGTACCGTGACGCTCGCGCGGTGGGCGGAAGAAGGGGTTGCGGCCATGACCGCCGATGAGGCGCTGCTGCAGCGGGCCCGGTCCGGCGACGGGCAGGCGTTCGCCGGGCTGGTCCAGCCCTACCGGCGCGAGCTGCACGTGCACTGCTACCGGATGCTCGGCTCCTTCGACGACGCCGATGATGCCCTGCAGGAGACGCTGCTCGCGGCCTGGCGCGGCCTGACCGCGTTCCAGGCCCGGGCATCGGTCCGGACCTGGCTGTACCGGGTGGCCACCAACACCTGCCTGAACCAGCTGCGAGCCGCGTCACGGAGGCCACAACCCGCGATGAGCATGCCGAGCGGGCCGGCGCCGACCGGCTCAGAAACCGTGACCTGGCTGCAGCCCTACCCGGACCTGCTGCTCGACGGCCTGCCGGACGACAACCCCGGCCCCGAGGCCCAGGTCGAGCGGGGCGAGGCGGTATCGCTGGCGTTCATCACCGCACTGCAGCTGCTCTCGCCGCGCGCGCGGGCCGTGCTGGTGCTGCGCGACGTGCTCGGCTTCACCGCCCGCGAGGTGGCGGCCACGCTGGACGCCACCGAGGAGGCGGTGGCCATGACGCTGAGCCGGGCCCGCGCCGCGGTGCGGAAGGGAGTGCCGCGAGTCCGAGCCGGCCGACGCCACGCTGGCGCACCCGGCTGGCCGCCGCGCTGACCGCGCACGACATCGGCCAGGTGGTCAGCCTGCTGACCGAGGACGTGCGGGTCGCCATGCCGCCGCTGCCGGCCATCTGGCAGGCCGGGCCCGGGCGGCCGAGTTCGTGGCCGAGGTGGCGTTCCGGCTGGTCCCGGAGGCCCGGTTCATCCTGACGCAGGGCCAACCGGCAGCCCGCGCTGGCCGTGTACACCCCGGATCCCAGGTACCGGGCGGTGGCACGGCAGCGGGCTGCTGGTCATCACCCCCGGGGCAGCCAGGTCTGCGGACTGACCCGGTTCGAGTCACACACGCTTAAATCGTTCGGCATGCCAAGCGTGCTGGACGGGGACGGTCAGCTGGGATGACGGGGGATCCAGCGCGGGACCGTGGCCCGGTAGTCCTGGTACGCCCGCCCGAACCGGCGGTCCAGCGTGCGCTCCTCGTAGCCGGTGATGAACAGGTGGAAGAACACCGCCATCACGGCCGCGTAGGCGATCAGCGCCGGGGACAGGAACAGCCACGCCTCGCCCAGCACGATGAGCAGGGCGGCCAGGTAGATCGGGTTGCGCACCCAGCGGTACGGGCCGGCCGCGACCACCCCCGCGGGGCGTCCCACGGGCCCGGGGTGCCGCCGCCGACGGCGGCGAAGTTCCAGACGCACCACGCGTACAGGGCCGCGCAGGCCGCGATGAACGGGACGGCCGGCCACGCGGTGGGCGTGACGGCGTGCCCGCCCCGGGTCATGATCGACCAGGGCAGCCACACGCCGCCCAGCCCCGGGATCACCACCGTGAACATCAGATTGCGCAGGATCAGGCTTACCGTACGAGTCATCGTTGCTCAGCACTCCTCCCCGGATCAGTGATATGACTCCGGGAAAGCCGGGAATGTGACACGTCGTGGACATGAAGCTTGAGGTCGCCCTGCTCGATCATTTGACCTGGACCTGATGGAGCGAGATGCCCTGGTTTCCTGACTTCGCCGGCGCGGCCGAACTGGCCCGGCGGCAGCGGCGCCGGCCGGCCAGGCCGACCCGGTCGGGCAGTACCTGAACGCGCTCAGCCACTCGGACACGCACTCGCTGGAAAACGTCTGGCCGGGCCAGGTGGTGATCTACGACCCGCGCGCGGGTGAGGTCAGCGGCCACCGGCAGCTACACGATTTCATCCGGCGGAACGTGTCCTGGCTGGCCGGGCTGCACGCGCGGACCGAGCCGGTCGCGTCAACCGTGGCCGGCGGCCGGGCCGTGGTGGAACTGCTCGCCTACGTGACCGAGAACGGGCAGGAAATGGCCTGGCCACTGGCGGTGGTGGCGGAATCCCCTGACGACTCGTCGGTGATCTTCCGTACCTACTGCAGCCAGTGGCCGGTGCTCGGGCACCGGGAGATCCGGCCGCCCATCCTGGACGCCGCGCCGGTGCACCCCGGCGACGTGGTCGGCCGCTATGAGGCCGCGCAGGCCGCCGGGGATACCGACGCGATCGTCGGCCTGTTCACCCCGGACGGGTACTTCCGCGAGCCGCTCGGCTTCCACGAGACCCATCGCGGGCCTGATGAGCTGCGGGCGTTCTACAACCGGATGTTCAGCGCGGGCGGCGGCCTCGGCCTGGAGCCGTGCTGCCTGACCGACGACGGCGTGCGCTGTGCCGTGGAGCTCAACTGGGTCCGCTGGGGGCGGCACGACCTGCCGCCACAGGCCGGGATCAGCGTCTACGAGCGCAGCCCGGACGGGCGGCTGGCCGCGGTACGGGCCTATCAGGACGTGGCGCCGCAGGCCGAGCTGTCCTGAGGCGGGTTCGGGTTCGGGTTCGGGTTCGGGTTCGGGTTCGGGTTCGGGTTCGGGAGGATCTTCTCCATGTAGATACGGCGGTAGCCGTCTTCGCTGCGCCGCTCGATCTCCCGGTAGCCGAGATGGGCGTAGATGGCCTGGCTCTCGGTCATCACCTCGTGGGTGTAGAGGGTCAGCCGCGGCAGGTGGCGCTGCCTGGCCTGCTGCTCGGCGAACCGCATCAGCGTGGTGCCCAGGCCGGTGCCCTGCGCGGCCGGGTGCACCGCGATGTTCTCGATGAGCAAGCTGTCCCCGGCGGGCGTCAGCGAGATCAGGCCGGCGATGGGCTGCCCGGTCACCCAGACCGCGCCCTGCTCGATGTACGGGGTGTAGTCGCGGAGCACCGGGCCGGCGGCTTCGGCATCTGGCTCAGGTACTTGGCGTACGCGGCCTGGATAATGGCATGGATCTCATCCAGATCCGCCGCAGTAGCTTGCCTCACGCGGTCAGGGTACGGTGCCGCGCGGCAACACCCACTGCATGGGCTGATCCGTTACGCCCGCGATGAGGTCATAGTCGCTGTCGTAATGGAGCACTGTCACACGTTCCCGTTCCGCAACGGCGGCGATCAGCAGGTCGGGGAAGCCAACTGCCCGCACCTGGCCGCTCCGCCACAGCGCGCCCTGAACGTCCAGCGCCCGCCGCCAGTCCTCATCATGAGTTGGCAGCCATTCGTATCCAGCGTCGCGGTCCGCACGCAGTTCGCTGAACTCCTTGCCGTTCCGGGTGGCCCAACCCAGTTCGAACTCGACGACGCCGCAGGTAGCGACAAGCCCTGCTTCAATCAGTGGCCCGAGCACTGCGGCGACCCCGGGATGGCGCAGCCGGGCCAGCGCACTGGTGTCGGCCAGGCACCTGGCTACTGCCGCCATGCGCCGCGCATGATCTCGTCATCTTCCAGATCAGGCAACGCGCCGGAGGCTAGCCGCTGTAGATCCCGCCGCCGGGCCGCCAGCGCAGCCACTTCGCGGAGAGCCGCGTTCACGGTGTCCTTCTTGGTCTCGGTATGCAGAGCCTCCTGAGCCGCGGCCAGGTACTCCTCGTCCACATCAATCAGGGTCTTTGCCATCGCCACCTCCACAG
>CAVVGF010000034.1:0-63671 GCA_963747705.1 uncultured Actinomycetes bacterium
GCAGCATGGCGCTATGGCCGGGCATCACTGGGCCGCCACCGCCGGCAGCGTCCGGCGCAGCCCGTCCCGGCCCGCGATCGTCCGGCCGCTGAACCCCTGGCCGGCCCGCTCCGCCCAGTCCGCCGCGCTGACCGCGCCCGGTTCGGCGGGCAGGTAGTGGGTCAGGATGAGCTCGCCCACCCCGGCCCGCTCGGCCACGCCGCCCACCTCGGTGACGTTGGTGTGCAGCCCGGCCATGTGCCGCAGCGCGGCGCCGGACCAGCCGTGCCGTTCCAGGTAGCCGAGGTCGGCCACGTGGTGCACCAGGATGTCGGCCCCGTGCGCCAGCGCGATCAGGTTGTCGGTGACGGTGGTGTCGCCGGAGAACACCACCGACCCGTCCGGGGTGTCGAACCGGTAGGCTAGGGCCGGGGCCGCGTGGCCGTGCATCACTGGGCGGCGGTCACCCTGACGTGCCGTCCTCGAACACGGTGACCGGCGACCCCCCCCGGGACCGGTGATGTCGGTCGCCCGGACCAGCGGCCCGGGTCGGGCATCCCAGCGTCCAGCGGCATGACGTTCAGGTGGTAGGCGTAGCTGGCCAGGAGGTGCCCGACCAGGTCGGCCGTGCCGGGCGCGGGCAGCTCCGGGTGGACGTGGTCTGCCGCCGGAACGCACCGCCGCCCTCGGCCAGGCGCGCGGGCCGGCCGGCCCGTACACCTGGACCGGCGGCAGCGGCCCGCCGGGCCTGGCCGCGCCCCCACGGATACAGCAGCAGCCCGGCCAGGTCACCGGCGTGGTCGGCGTGCAGGTGGGTGAGGAAGACGGCCGTCCAGCCGGGCGAAGTCGAGCCCGGCGTCGGCGTAGCCGGAAGGCGTGCCGCGGCCGCAGTCGACCACGAAGACCCGTCCGTCCACGGCCAGCGCCGAGGAGATCCCGGCCCGGCCGGCTACCGGCGCGGGCGCACCGGCCGTGCCCAGCAGCACCAGTTCGGTTGCCATGCGCACCATGCTCCACCGCGGCCGCTTGACGCATGATGCAGCCCCCCGGGTCCCGGTTAGAACGCGGCCGACTCGTCGTACGACGGGTGCGGATCCGGCGGGGCGGGCTCGTTCGGGTAGACCCGGTCCGGCATGTACTGCCAGTGCGTGGTGGGCGGCCGGTCCGGCCGGTGCTCGTCCAGCATGGGCGGCGGGTCGATCATGTCCTCGGGCTGGTCCACCCAGCTCCGCCCGTACGGCGCCAGGAAGATGCCGTACACGTGCAGGTGCCAGATCTTCCACCGGCCGTCCTCGACCACGAAGTCGCAGCCGTACTTGCACCAGGCCCAGAACGCTTCCGGGGTCTTCTCACCACCGGCTGAGAACGACATGGTCTCGTGACCGGGCGAGACCCAGGTCGCCTTGGCCGTCCGCAGGTCGCCGGCCACCTCGATGACCGGGGTGGTCAGGGTGTGCATGTGCATGACGCCCTTGGCGTCGCCGTCCACCCAGGCGTGGAACCCGGGGTACAGCCGTTCCAGGCTCTCCGCGCCCTCGTAGACGCCCCACATCATCTCGGCCCGCACGCCCGGCGTCTTGAGCGCGAACAGGTCCAGGCACTCCCGGTGCATGTTGGCCGTGTGCCAGTAGGAGTACCGGCCCATCACGTTCTGGATCTCCTGCACAGCCTCCACGCGGGCGATCCGCTGTTCCAATGAAGGTGAAGCTGAGGTCATGCGCTGATCCTTTGGGTTGGCAAACACTGTCTAGTAAGCGGTGGATTCGTCGAAGGTCTCATAGGGCACCGGCGGGGCCGGCTCGTTCACGTACATCTGGTCCGGGCGGTACATCCAGCGCGTGGTCGGCGGCCGGTCCGGGCCCAGCTCGGCCGGGAAGCCGGGCGGGTCCACGACCGGGCGGCTGTCCCCGGGCGCGGCCCAGCTCTGCCCGTAGGGCGTGAAGAAGATGCCGTACACGTGCAGGTGCCAGATCTTCCACCGGCCGTCCTCGGCCACGAAGTCGCAGCCGTATTTGCACCAGGCCCAGTGCGCCTTGGCCGTGCCCCCACCCTCGGCCGGCGACATGGTCTCGTGGCCGGGCGAGATCCAGGTCGCCTTGGCCGTCCGCAGGTCGCCGGCCACCTCGATGACCGGGGTGGTCAGCGTGTGCATGTGCAGCTGCCCGGCCCGGGCCTCCTCGCCCAGATGGGTGTGCCAGCCCGGGTAGAGCCGCTCGATGCCGGCCGCGCCCTCGTAGACGCCCCACATCATCTCGGCGCGCACCCCCGGCGTCTTGAGCGCGAACAGGTCCATGCACTCGCGGTGCATATCCGCGGTGTGCCAGTAGGAGTACCGGCCCATCACGTTCTGGATCTCCTGCGCGGCTTCTACGCGCGCCAGCCGCTGCGCCAGGGGGAGGTCATCCGCGCCACCCTCAGCCACGGGGCACGCTCCCCTCCGGCGCCGACGTCACCCGGCGGGCGAAGTTGACCGAGGCGGCGAAGATCTCCTCGACGTCCGGGGCGCCGAGCCACATGTGGTCGCTGCCGCCGATCCACGCCGTCTCGGCCGGACGGCCGGCCACGGCCAGCGCGTCGGCCAGGCTCTGGCTCTGCGCCAGCGGCACCGCGTGGTCGGCCGTCCCGTGCATGATCAGGAACGGCGGCGCGCCGGGCCAGACGTGGCTGACCGGGCTGGCCATCTGGGCCAGCCCGGGCAGGTCGCTGAGCCGCCCGCCGATCAGCCGGGATTCCGGGGAGTCCGGCGAGTCGTGCCGGAACGGCCCGGTACCGTCCGACTGGTCGTCCATGGCCAGCAGGTCGGTCGGCCCGTACCAGTCCACGACCGCGGCCACCTTGCTGGACACCGCGGGGCTGGGCGCCGCGGGCCGCCCCGGCCCGGGCAGCCGCTCCTCGCCGACCGAGCCTTCAAGCCCGGGCACGTCGCCGGTCAGGCCGAGCAGCGCGGCCAGGTGGCCGCCGGCCGACGCGCCCCAGGCCACGATCCGGTCCCCGGCCAGCCCGTACTCCCCGGCGTTGCGGCGCAGCCAGCGCACCGCCGCCTTGGCGTCGTGCAGCTGCGCCGGGAAATGGGCTTCGCCGCTCAGCCGGTAGTCGGCCGACGCGACCGCGAACCCGGCCTGGGCCAGCCGCTCGAAGAAGGTGGGCTGCCAGTCGTCGAACACCGGCCCGACCTCGGTGCGGCGGCCAAGACCCCAGCCGCCGCCGTGCAGGAACAGCACCACCGGCCAGGCCTGGCCCGGGCTCGCGCCCGGGCCAGGCAGGTACAGGTCGAGCAGCAGCGGCCGGTAGCCGAGCACGGCCGCGTACTCGATGCCCGCATGGGTGTGCCCTCTGTCCGGCACCACGGGGTCCGGCACCACGGGGCCCGGCATCAGCTGGAGTGCCAGTTCTGGCTGGCCACCGGGCCAACCGGGTCGTGGTCCACGGTCTCGAACGTCGCCGGCACCCCGTGCACCGAGGCCGCGGTGAACTGCATGCTCAGCGTCAGCGCGATCGGCACGAACCAGGCATCGGCGTTCAGCCGCTGGTTGAGCTGCTGCAGCACGCTGTTCTGCGCGGCCCCGCCGCTGGCCTGGCCCGCCTCGGCGAACAGCTTGTTCAGCTGGGGGTCCACCGTGCCGAACGCGTTGCCCAGCGAACCGGTGGTGGGCAGGATCTGGGTGGCCTGGAAGTACATGTTGGCCGCCTTGCTCGGCATGACCAGCGTGTCGTACTGCTTGGAGAACAGCGCCTTGGTCAGCGTGGCGAACGTGCCGCCCAGCGCGGTGATCTTCAGCGTGACGCCGACCTGGGCCAGCTGGCTGGCGATGGCCTGGGCCAGCACGCTGTTCTTGTCCAGCGCGGCCACGTCCAGCGCGGAGACCGTGAACCCCTTCGGGTAGCCGGCCGCGGCCAGCAGGCTCTTGGCCTTGGCCGGGTCGTAGGGGTACTGGCTAGCCGCACCGGGCAGGTAGCCGGACAGCCCCTTGACCGCCACCTGATCCTGCGGCTGGGCGAACCCGTCGTAGATGGTCTTCACGATCGCGGCCCGGTCGATGGCGTACTCCAGCGCCTGGCGGACCTTGACGCTGGCCAGCGGCCCCTTGGCCCGGTTCTCCAGCATCAGCGACACCCAGGTGGCCGGCCCGGAGCTGACCGTGATGCCCGCCGACTTGGCCGTGGCCACGTCGGTGGCGGGCATGTTCTGTGCGAACTGGATCTGCCCGGTCTGCAGCGCGGCCAGCTCGGCCGACGCGTCGGTGAACGGCCGGACCTCGACCTTGGCGTACTTGATCGCGGCCTGGTTCCAGTAGTACTTGTCCGGCGTGGACACGTACACGCTGCCCGCGGTGGTCTGCGACGGCTGCATCACGTACTCGCCCGCGCCGTCCGACGAGGTGGCCAGCGAATTCGGGTTGGCCAGCCCTTTCGGCCCGATGATCAGCCCGAAGTTCCAGTCCTGGGTCAGCGAGATGACCGCGTTCGGATAGGCCTCCTGGTAGTGCAGGGTGACCGTGTCCCCCTGTGTGGTCACGCTGGCCACCGGCCCGGCGTAGCTCAGGTTGGGCCCGTTGGTCTTGAGGAAGTAGTCCAGCGAGTTCTTGACCGCCGCGGCGGTGACCGCCGAGCCGTCGGAGAACCGCGCGCCCTTACGGATCGTCAGCCGGAACGCGGTGTTCCCGCTGCCGACGTACCCCCAGGACGTGGCCAGGTCCGGGATGAACTGCCCGCTGGCCGTCTGGTAGATGAGCGGGTCGTAGTTGAAGTAGGCGTAGATGGCCGGGTCGAGCAGCACCGGGTTCATCGTCGTGGCCGGCTCGCCCATGCCAACGGACAGCGTGCCGGACCGGCCCGCCGACGTGCTGCTGCCCGAGCTGCCGCCCGAGCTACCGCAGCCGGCCACCGCCAGCGCGCCGGCCAGGGTCAGCGACCAGGCTGCTCTTCGAGATCTCATAAATTCCTCCTGCATAACGCCAGTTCGGGGTATCGGTGGCAGGCGACGGCACCGCCGTCGGGGGCGGGGACAAGTGCCGGCGGCGTAACCCGGCATATGTCGGTTACCGCCGGGCAGCGGGGTGCGAACGGGCATCCGGCCTGGTCAGCTGGGGATCCCGCGGCCGGTGGGTGGGCTAGGGCGGCCGCGCGCGGGCGGCGGCGCCAGGGGGTGTGCTGCGCGGCGCCGCGGCCAGCAGGGCCTGGGTGTACGGGTGGCGGGGGCGCCGGGCCACCACGCTGGCCGGGCCGTGCTCCATGACCTGGCCCCGGTACAGCACCAGCACCCGGTGGGCCATGAACCGGACAACGTCCAGGTCGTGCCCGATGAACAGGTAGCACAGCAGCAGCCGCTGCTGCAGGTCGCGGAGCAGGTTGAGGATCTGGGCCTGCACCGACACGTCCAGCGCGGTGACCGCCTCGTCGCAGATGACCAGCCGCGGCCCGGGCATCAGGGCGCGGGCGATGGCCAGCCGCTGCCGCTGCCCGCCGGAGAACGCGGCCGGGTAGCGGCTGGCCGCCGCGGCCGGCAAGGCCACCTGCTCCAGCGCGTCGCGGATCCGCTGCGCGGCCACCGCGGCGGGCAGCGCGCCGCGGGCGCGCAGCGATTCGGCCAGGGTGGCGGACACCGTCATGGCCGGGTTGAGCGAACTGTACGGGTCCTGGAACACGACCTGGATGTCGGCGGCCAGGCCGCGCCGGGCCCGGCCGCGCAGCCGGGTGATGTCCCGCCCGTCGTAGCTGATCTGGCCGCCGGAGACCGGGGCCAGGCCGAGGATGGCCCGGCCCAGCGTGGTCTTGCCCGAGCCGGACTCGCCGACCACGCCGAGCGTCTCACCGGGTGCGATGGCCAGGCTCACCCCGGACACCGCGGTCACCCGCTGCTGCCGGGCCCGGTACGCCACGGTCAGGTCCTGCACGTCGAGGAGCGAGTCGGTCATGGCTGCGCTACCGGCTCGGCGGCGTCGGCGGACAGCACGCAGCGGCTGCGCCGGGCCGCCGCGATCTCGTGCAGCGGGACCGGGCCGGCGGTGCACGCGTCCGCGGCCTGCGGGCAGCGCGGGCTGAAGTGGCACGCGACGGGCCACTCCCCCGGCGCCGGGATGGTCCCGGGTATGACCGGCAGCTCGGTCGCGCCGTCGGCGGCGTGCGCCGGGTTGGCCGCCAGCAGCAGCCGGGTGTACGGATGCGCGGCACGCCCGTGGTTAGGTGCACCGATCAGCTCGCCGACCGGGGCCTCCTCGACGACCTGGCCGGCGTACATGACCACCGCGCGGTCGCACAGCTCGGCCACCACGCCCCAGTCGTGGCTGACCACCAGGATGGCCAGCCCGGCTTCCTGCAGCCCGCGGAGCAGGGCGATGATCTCCGCCTGCACGGTGACGTCCAGCGCGGCGGTCGGCTCGTCCGCGATCAGCAGCCGGGGCCGGCCAGCGCGCGGGCCACCGCCACCCGCTGGGCCATGCCGCCGGACAGCTGGTGCGGGTAGCACCGGGCGACCCGCTCCGGGTCCGGCAGCTGGGCCTGGCGCAGCAGATCGAGCACCTGCTGCCGGGCCTCGCGGGCGGTGACCTGCTGGTGGCAGCGCACCGCCTGGGCCAGCAGCGGGCCGATCCGGCAGGTCGGGTCCAGCGCGGCCATCGGCTCCTGGGCAATGAACGCGATCTGCCCGCCGCGCAGCCGCCGGGCGGCGGCACCGGTCAGCCCGGTCACATCCGCGCCGTCGAACACGATCCGGCCCGCCTCGATGCGGGCGCCGCCGCGTAGCAGCCCGATCACCGACCGGGCCACCAACGTCTTCCCGGACCCGGACTCACCGACCAGGCCGACGGTCTCCCCGGCCCGGATATCCAGCGACACATCCTGGACGACCGGCACGGCACTGGCGTTCTGCTGGATGGTGACCGTCAATCCACGTACGGTCAGCAGCGCATCCGTGGAAGCCAGCTCGTTAGCGGTGTACTTTGCCGCCCCTCGGGGGGCAGGGATGTACACCGCTGATTGCTCGCCGGTCCACCTGGCCACGGTGATGTCGCGGACGGTGTCGGCCAGCAGCCCCAGGCTGAGCACCGTGACGCCGATGATGCCGCCGGACGCGATGAGCAGCCACGGGCTCTGGGCCAGGGTCTGCGACGCCTCGGCGGTCATCGAGCCCCAGGACGGGTTCGGCGGGGTGGCGCCGAAGCCCAGGTAGGCCAGGCCGGTGGTGAACAGCAGGGACAGCGCGGCGACCAGCGAGGCCTGGACCAGGATGGTGCCGCGCAGCCGGGGCAGGACGTGCCGGAAGACAATGCGCACCGGCGGCACGCCGGACACCCGGGCCGCGTCCACGTACAGCTCGGAGCGCACCGCCAGCGCGGCCGACCGGACGATGCGGATCAGCGGCGGGACCAGCAGGATGCCCAGGGCGATCAGCGCGATGGTCAGCTCGCCGCTGAAACACGGACAGCACCACCAGCACGATGACCATGGCGGGCAGGGCCAGCCCAACGTCGGTGACCTGCATGGTGAGCCGGTCGGCCCAGCCGCCCAGGAACCCGGCCAGCAGGCCGGCGGGCACCCCGATGACCAGGGTGACGGCGACGACCAGCAGCGAGTCGAGCAGCGCGGGCCGGCCGCCGTACAGCAGCCGGCTGAGGATGTCGCGGCCCAGTTCGTCGGTGCCCAGCCAGTGCGCCGCGCTGGGCCCGGCCAGCGCGTCGTTCAGGTTGGCCGCGTCCGGGTGGTACGGGGCCAGCCACGGCGCGGCCGCGCAGGCCAGGATGATGAGCAGCAGGACGATCAGCGCGGTGGCGGCGGCCGGGCGGCGGAGCAGGGCCCTCACGACGCCGCTCATGACACCCGCGCCCGCGGGTCGAGCCAGCCGTAGATCACGTCGACCAGCAGGTTGACGAGGACCACGCCGACCGCGAAGTAGACCGCGACGCCGACGATGACCGGCAGGTCGTGCTCGGTGGTGGCGGTGACCGCCATGCTGCCCAGCCCGGGCATGGCGAACACGCTCTCCACCAGGACGGTCCCGCCGAGCAGGCCGACGAAGAACGTGCCGAGCATGGTCACCACCGGGATGGCCGCGTTGCGCAGCGCGTGCCGGGTGATGATCCGCCATTCGGGCAGGCCGTCGGCGCGCAGCGCGTCCACGTAGTCCCGCGCGAGCGTGTCCCGCATGCTGTCCCTGGTCTGCTTGGCGATGCCGGTCATCCCGGCCGCGGCCAGCGTGGCCACCGGCAGGATCAGCGAGCGGAACCAGCCGCCCGGGGACTGGGCGAACGGCTCGTACCCGGTGGCCGGGACCAGGTGCCAGCGCACCGCGAACAGGTCGCGCAGCACCAGCCCGAGCCAGAACGCGGGGATGGCGAAGCCCAGCATGGCCACGGCGTCGGTGGCCCGGCCGACCACGCCGCCGCGGATCGCGCTCAGCGTGCCCAGCGCCACCCCGCCGGCCGCGGTCACCAGGGTGGCCCCGATGACCAGGCACAGCGTGACGCCGAGACCGGAGTTCAGCTCGGTGGTCACCGCCTGGGCCGAGGACAGCGAGGTGCCCAGGTTGCCGTGCAGCACCCGGGCCAGCCAGTGCCCGTACTGGACCAGCACCGGCTGGTTGAAGCCGAGCTGCCGGTCCAGCGCCGCGTACTGCGCCCTGGTCGCGTAGCTGCCCAGGATCGAGACGGCCGGGTCACCGGGGGTCAGCGCCACCAGCGCGAAGGACAGAAATGAGACAATGAACAGCAGCGGAATGGCCAGAATAAGTCGAACGGCCGATTAGCCACCACATTACCGGCCCTCCATTACGACGCCGTACTGGAAGCTTCGCGGCCGGTCAGGCGGCTCGCGTTGACCGGAACTTATCACCGGGCCCGTACGGGCGGAAATCGCCTGCCGATATGCCAGGCATCAATCACCTTGATGGCTAAGAACTTATTACCGCTGCCGAATTCAGCCGGTGGTTAGCGCGCCGGCCGCCTGGTGCAGCACGCCGCGCAGCCACAGCAGCGCCGGGTCGTGCCCGCGCAGCGGGTGCCACCAGGCCTCCTCGACCAGTTCTACCTGCCCGAACGGCGGCTCGACCACGCTGACCCCGGCCGGCCCGGCCACCCGGCGGGCCAGCCGCTCCGGGAGCATCGCGACCAGGTCGGTGCCGGCCACCACGAACGGCAGCGGCAGCCAGCCCACCGTGGTCACCTGGACGGTATGCCGCACCTCCAGCTCGGCCAGCCGCCGCTCGGCCGGGTTGAAGCCGTCCTGGCCGAACGTGGCCCGGGCATGCGGCAGCGCGGCCAGGTCTTTCAGGGATAGCTGGCCATTGCGCAATTTCGGGTTAGCCGGATCGGCAATGCAGACAAACCGGTCGGTGAAAATAGGCTCCGACTGGCCGGGAAACTTATATTCCCGCGGCTTCGGCGCGATCAGCAGGTCATGCTGGCGCAGCCCGCGGTCGGTTTCGGCCATGTCGGCCGGGATCGGGCTGAGCTGCAGGCCGACGCCGGGGGCCAGCTCGTGCACCCGGCGCATCAGCGGCTCGATCAGCACCGCGACCGTGTAGTCGGACAGCGCGATGGAGAACGTCCGGTCGCTGCTGCTCGCCTCGAACTCCGGGGTGACCTGCACCGTCCGCTCCACCTGGCGGAGCGCCTCCTGGACGGCAGGCACCAGCTGCTCGGCCAGCGGGGTCAGCGTGTAGCCGCGGCCGGACCGGGTCAGCAGCTCGTCGCCGTAGTACTTGCGCAGCCGGGCCAGCGCGCCGCTCATCGCGGGCTGGCTCAGGTTGATCTTCTCGCCGGCCCGGGTCAGGTTCCGCTCCTCGAGGAGCGCGCCCAGCGCGATCAGCAAGTTCAGATCGAGTGCAGAGCTGCCGGTCAGCTGAGCCTCCCTGGCCTTCCTGTGAGACTGGACATGAAGATCAGGTAAAGCGAGCATAGCTGCGTCGGAGGGGGTTGCGATGGCCGTGGGCGGGCTGGACCTCAACCTGCTCACGATCCTGCGTGCGCTGCTGGAAGAGGAGAACGTGACGCACGCCGGCGCGCAGGTCGGCCTGTCCCAGCCGGCCATGAGCATCGCGCTGGCCCGGCTGCGCCGGCACTACCACGATGAGCTGCTGGTCAGGTCCGGCCGCGGCTACACGCTGACCCCGCTGGCCCGGTCGCTGCTGCCGTCGGTGCAGGAGTCGGTGCGGCTGGTGGAGTCGGTGCTCGACCCGAGCGGCGGGTTCATGCCGGGCGACAGCGACCGGGTGTTCACCATCAGCCTGTCCGATTACTCGATCATGGTGCTGATCGAGCCGCTGCTACGCTCGGTGCACGAGGTGGCGCCCGGCGTGGGCCTGCAGCTGAACCCGATCCCGGCCGACATGACCGAGACCGACCGCGGGCTGCGGCGCAGCGACCTGCTCATCGCGCCCATGGGCTACCGGTTCCAGGGCCAGTCCGAGGTGATCTTCCGTGACCGGTTCGTATGCATCGCCGACCCGGCCAACCCGAAGCTGCGCGACGGGCGGCTGTCCCTGGCCGACCTGGGTGAGCTGCCGCACGCCACGGCGACGTTCGGGCACAGCGGTCTGAACCCGGCCGAGCGGACCCTGGACGAGCTGTGCGTCCGGCGGCACGTACAGGTGACCACCGTGGGCTGGCTGCCGCTGCCGTTCGTGGTGGCCGGCACCGACCTGGTCGCGGTGGTGCCGGAACGGCTGGCCCGGCGGGTCGCGCTGACCGCGGGCCTGGCCGTGGCCGAGCCGCCGTTCGGCCGGGTGGAACTGGTCGAGGCGGCCTGGTGGCACCCGATGCGCAGCCGCGACCCGGCGCTGCGCTGGCTGCGCGGCATCCTGCGGCAGGCCGCGCCGGACTAGCGGGGTGGCTGGCTAGCCGAGCGTGGTCAGGCCGCCGTCCACCACGATGTTCGCGCCGGAGATCCACTCCGAGTCATCGGAGGCCAGGAACAGCGCCGTCTTGGCGATGTCCTCGGGCTGGCCGACCCGGCCCATCGGGATCCGGTCCAGCACCATCCGCTGGAACACCTCCGGCGGGTCGGACAGCAGCGGGTCGGTGGCCGGGGTGTGGATCATGCCCGGGCTGATCGTGTTGGCCCTGATGCCGTGCCCGCGGCCCTCGGCCACGAACTGCAGGGTGAGCGCGACGCAGCCGGCCTTGGCCGCGCTGTGCGCGTTCTGCTCGATGAACTCCACGCCGCGGATGGCGGCGATCGAGCCCACGTTGATGATCGATCCGCCGCCCCGCGCGATCAGGTGCGGCCAGGCCGCCCGGGTCACGAAGAACACCGTGTCCAGCTCGTTGCGCAGGGTGAAGTGCCAGTCGTCGACGGACAGCTGGTCGATGGGCCCCATCCGGATCGCCGACGCGTTGTTATACAGCACGTCGATGCCGCCGTAGGTGGCCGCGGCCTTGTCCACCCAGGCCGCCGCGGCGGCCGGATCGCCCAGGTTGACCGGGGCCATCGCGGTCATCTCGCCGCCCGCGGCGCGGGCCAGCCCGACCGTCTCGGCCGACGCCGCGGCGTTCAGGTCACACCCGACGACCTTGGCGCCTTCCTGGGCGAACAAGATGGCCGCGGCCCGGCCCATGCCGCCGCCCGTCCCGGTGATCAGGGCTACCTTGCCTGCCAGCCGGCCGGTTCCGCTGCTCGTCATGCGAGGGATGCTAAGACCAGGCCGGGCGCGGCGGGAAATTACTGTTCCGGATACCAGCCATAGGAGGGCGCATGGAGCTGCTGGTCGAGGACGCGGACATCGTCACCATGGCTGCTGGTGCGGCCACTGGTCCGGCCACGGAGCCGGCCCGGTGCCTGCTGGTACGGGACGGCCGGATCGCGGCCGTCGGGCCGGCCGGGCAGGTCCGCGCGGCGGCGGGGCCGGACGCGCGGGTGGTGCGGCTGGACGGGGCCACGGTGCTGCCCGGGCTGATCGACGCGCACTGCCACGTGTCCGACGTTGGCTACCTGGCCGCGGGGGCGGACTGCCGCCAGCCGTCCGCGCCGGACATCCCGGCCATCCAGGCCCGGCTGCGCGAGGCGGCCGGCCGGACCCCGCCGGGCGCCTGGGTGACCGGGAGCGGCTACGTGGAGTACCAGCTGCGGGAGGGGCGGCACCCGACCCGGGCCGAACTCGACGTGGCCGTGCCGGACCGCCCGGCCGTGCTGTACCACACGTCGCTGCACGCCTGCGTGCTGAACTCGGCCGCGCTGGCCGAGGCGGGCTTCGCGGACGGGCAGCCCGACCCGCCGGGCGGGGCGTTCGGCCGGGACGCCACCGGGCGGCTCGACGGCGTGCTCTTCGAGGGGCCGATGTTCGCGCTGTTCGAGCGGAACTTCCGGGCCGATCTGGCCCGGATGAGCGCCGCCCAGCGGGCCGGGCTGATGCGGGGGGCGGGCCAGCACTTCGCCGCGCTCGGCGTGACCGCGGCCTGTGACGCGGATGTGCGCCGCGACACGCTCACCGCGTTCGCCGAGGCCGATGAGCACGGCGCGCTGCCAATGCGGATCTACGGCCTGGTCGTGCACGACCAGGTGGACTGGCTGCTCGAATCGGGGCTGCGCGGCCGTCACTCGGACCGGCTGACCGCCGACGCGGTGAAGATCTGGGCCGACGGCGGGATGAGCAGCCGCACCGCGGCCATCCACGGCAGCTACCCGGTCCCGCCGTACGGCTCGGGCATCCTGTCGTTCTCGCGCGAGGAGCTGACTGAGATGGTCGGTGACTTCGCTGGCCGGGGGTTCCAGGTGTGCATCCACGCCCAGGGTGACCGGGCCATCGAGGCGGTGCTCGATGCTTATGCGGCCGTACTGGCCGCGGACGGGGGCCGGGGCAACCCGCGGCGGCACCGGATCGAGCACGCGGGGCGATGTACCCGGCGCTGACCGCCCGGGCCGCGCGGCTCGGCATCGTGGTGGCCAGCCAGCCCGGGTTCCTGTCCACGCTGGGCGACGGTTTCGCGGCCGCGTTCCCCGAGTCTCGTGACGAGCTGTACGCGTTCGCCGCCTGGCGGCAGGCCGGCATCCCGGTGGCCGGGTCGTCGGACGCGCCGGTCATCACGGCCAGCCCGCTCACTCGGCATCCGGGACGCGGTCCTCCGCCGCACCGCGGCCGGCCAGGTGCTCGGCCCCGGTGAGCGGGTGACCGCCCAGGACGCGCTGGACATGTACACCCGGGTGGCCGCGTACGCCATGCACCGGGAGGACGAGATCGGCTCGCTCGAGCCGGGCAAGCTGGCTGACTTCGTGGTGCTGGACGCCAGCCCGCTGGACGTGGACCCGGAGCGGATCGCCGACATCCAGGTGCTGGCCACGGTCCTCGGCGGGACCCCGGTCTACCAGGCCACCGGCGCGTTCGCCGGGGTCGGCTGACCGGCTGGCTGTCCGGGCCAGCGTCTAGCCTGGGCCGGTGTGGGTGGTCGGATCCGGGAGAGGGCTCGATGGCTGACGAGGATGATGTCCGGCGCCTCGCGCTGGCCCTGCCGCACGTGCAGGAGATCGACTGCGACGGGTTCGACTTCCGGGTGGGCGGCAAAGGGTTCGTCTGGTCCTATCCGGAGCGCAACCCTGGCCAGCGGCGGGTGCTGCGCACCGACATCGCGGTGCTGTTCGTCGGGGACGAGGCCGAGAAGCAGGCCCTGCTGCTCGGCGAGCCCCGGTTGTTCTTCACCACCCCCTGGTACGACGGCTGGCCACTGATCATGCTCCGGCTGGCCGAGGTGGACGCCGGGCGGCTGAGCGAGCTGATCACGGATGCGTGGCGGATGCGCGCCCCGGCCGCGCTGACCGCCGAGTTCGCTCCGCCTGGCGGATGAAGTTGGCCATGATGGCCGCGCCGTGCGGGGTGAGGATGGACTCCGGGTGGAACTGCAGGCCTTCGGCCGGGTGCGTGCGCGTGCCGCAGGCCCATCGGGATGCCGCCCGGGCCGCGCGCGGTGATCAGCAGGCTGGGCGGCAGCGTGGTCTCGTCGGCGATCAGCGAATGGTAGCGGGCCGCGGCGAAACGGGGCGGCAGGCCCGCCAGCACCCCCTGGCCGTCGTGGCTGGACCGGGGCGGCCACGCCGTGCACCGGTTGCGCGCGGTCACGATCCGGGCGCCGTAGGCGGCCGCGATGGCCTGGTGGCCCAGGCAGATGCCGAGCACCGGGGTGCGGGCCGCGCAGGCCTGGACGGTGCCGACGCTGATGCCCGCGTCGGCTGGGGTCCCCGGGCCGGGTGAGATGACGATGCCGTCCGGCGCGAAGGCGGCGATGCCGGCCGGGGTCACCTCGTCGTTGCGCACCACCTCGACCTGGGCACCGTGGCCGAGCAGCAGGTGGGCCAGGTTGTAGCTGAACGAGTCGTAGTTGTCCACCAGGACGATCACCGGCCCGGTCCGGCTGGCCTGGCCGGCGGCCAGGATCCGCCCGGGCCGGACCGCGGGCCGCGCCGCACCGGGCGGAGGCGGCGGGCTGGCCGGCCGGCGGGCCAGAGCGTGCCTCAGCTGGCTGGTCACCGGCCCGGCGTCCCAGCTCGTGCCGCCCAGGGACCGGACCGGAACGACGCCGTGCACCGAGTTGGTGACGAACACCTCGCTGGCCTGCCGGAGCTGTTCCCTGGCGACCGGCGTCTCGGTGGCCGTCAGGCCGTGGCGGCCGGCCAGCCGTAGGACCGCGGCCCTGGTGACGCCGGGCAGCAGCCGGCCGTCGGCCGGCGGGGTCACCAGCACGCCGTCGAGCACCGCGAACACGTTGCCCCGGTCGGTCTCCAGCACCTCGCCGGTGCCGTCCTCGATGAGCAGCTGGCCGTCCGGGCCCAGACCGGCCGCCGCGGCCAGGCCGGCCAGCAGGCGCCGGTCGGCCCACTTGTGCCCGCCCACCCCGCCGGGCACGGTGACCGGGTGCAGCGCCACCGTGTCCAGGACCGGGCCGGCCGGCACCACCTCGATGCCGACCTGGAGCGGCCCGCCCACCGGCCGGGCCGTGATGCGCAGCCGTCCCGATGGCCGGGTGGCCAGCCGCCCGGTCAGCTCGGAGCGCAGTCCCGGCGGCAGCGGCTTGCCGAACAGCTCACGGCTGCTCTCGTCCAGCCGGGCCAGATGCCGGTCAAGGTCCGGCGCCGTGCCGTCCGTCACCCGCAGCGACGTGAACACGCCGACGGCCGCCCGTGGCCGCAGCGCCGGCGGCGTAGCCGCCTGACCCGCCACCCCGGCGGGCCGGGCGTGGCGGGTCGGGCGCTTCGGAGGCACTGGCGTTAAGCGCGTGAATGAGGGGGTTGGCCTTGACCAGGCACTCGCGGTACTCGGCCGCGACGACGGAGCGGGCGGTGATGCCGCCGCCGCTGCCCAGCCAGACCCGGCCGGCCGCGAACTCGAACGTGCGGATGGCCACGTTCAGCTCCAGGCCGGCCACCGGGCTGCGGTAGCCGATCGCCCCGGTGTAGACCTCCCGTGGGGTGGCCTCCAGCTCATGGATGATCTCCAGAGCGCGAACCTTGGGCGCGCCGGTCACCGACCCGGGCGGGAACGCCGCGGCGACCAGCGGCCCGTCGCCCGCCCCGGCGGGCAGCGTGCCGCGGACCTCCGAGACCAGGTGCCACACCCCCGGGTGGGCCTCGGCGCGCAGCAGCGCGGGCACCCGCACGGTGCCGGGCAGGCAGACCCGGCTCAGGTCGTTGCGCATCAGGTTGACGATCATCACGTTCTCGGCCCGGTCCTTGGCGCTGCGCCGCAGGGCGCGCGCGCTGCCGCCGGGCGGCTTGGTCCTCGTCCGGCCGGGCCCGGGTGCCCTTGATCGGCCGGGTGCACACCTCGGTGCCGCGGCGGCGCAGGAACAGCTCCGGGGACAGGCTGGCCACCGCGCCGTCCGGGGTGCGCAGGAACGCGGCATACGGCGGGTCCAGCCGGGTCACCGCGTGACAGAACGCGTCCAGCGGATCCCCGCAGAACTCCGCGTCGAGCCGCAAGCAGATGTTGGCCTGGAAGATGTCGCCGCGGCGGACGTAGCTCACCGTCTGGCGGACCGCGGCCCGATGTACGGCGGCTGACGGGGTCAGCCGGAACGTGCCACAGGAGTAGCCGCGCGGCTGGCCACGGCCTTGGTTCGCGCGGCGATTCAACTCAGTGAAGCGGCGCTGTACCGCGGCCGCGCGGTCTGGCGTGCACAGCGCCTCGAACGCCCACCCGCCGGTAGCCCGGTCCCGGCGCAGCACATGGTCGTAGTAGCCGAACCACCAGGCGGGCAGCTGACTGGGCGGACCAGGCGCGGGCGGGATGGGGAGGAACTGCCCGGCCAGCCCGAAGCCCAGATAGCCAATCCAGCCGCCACCGAAAGCTGCCTCCGCCCCCGCTGCATCAGGCCACGGCGTGTCCAATACTTCAGCCACCGGCCCGGGCGCACCGCACACCCGCACCGGATCGGCCGCCACGATGTCGCTGCCGCCCGCCCAGGTCCCGAGCAGCGCCACCGGGTGCGGGTCGTCCCGCACCAGCCGCAGCACGTCGGCCGCGGTCAGCCGCCAGTCAAGGGCCCGGCGCACCAACCGGTATGGCATCGGCCTCCACCCTCCCCTGCGCGCCGGCCAGGCCCGGCAGCGTGGTCCAGGCCGCGGCCACTCGCACGGCGGCCAGGCTGGCCCGCACGTCGTGCACCCGGACGCAGTACGCCCCGGCCGCCGCGGCCAGCGCGGACACCGCCGCGGTCGCCGCGTCCCGCTCCGTCGGCGGCACACGGGCCGGGCCACCTGCCCCGAGCAGGTCGCCGAGGAACGACTTCCGGGACGCGCCGACCAGCACCGGAAAGCCAAGGCTACATATGTCGCCCAGGTGGGCCAGCAGCGCCCAGTCGTGCGGCGGCCGTTTGGCGAAGCCGAGCCCCGGATCGAGGATGATCTGGCCCGCGCCGACCCCGGCATCGGTCAGCAGCTCGACCCGGCGCCGCAGTTCGGCCGTGGTCGATGGCCCGCGCCGGGTCGGCGTAGGTACCGCCGTCGGAGAACGAGTCCGGCGTCACATTCAGGATGCCCATCACCTGGCAGCGACGGTCCGTCACCGGCATTGCGCCCTGGCCGTCAGTGCTTGTCCCAGAAGAACGGCCGCTGCGAAACGGTGGCCCGGATGGTGGTCTGCGTGTGCCGTTCCACGGTGGGATTGGCAGATTCCCCGCTCGCTTCGCCCCACACCAGCTCGACTTCATCGCCGTAGCCGAGGCCGCCCTCGTTGATCATGCAGACGGATATCCAGCCGCGGACGTTCGACGAGTAGGAGCACAGCGTTGACACCCCGATGAGCTGCCCGTTCTTCTCCACCCGGTCGCCGTGCGCCCCGGCGTAGAACGCGGCGGGCATGTCGATGTACTTGAAGCGCTGGCCGTCCGGCTGGTACATGCTGGCGAAGATCCGCGCGACGTCGTCGCGGTGCCAGGCCAGCCACGCCTTCTTTCGGTGCTGGCCTGCTGCTAGCTGCTCGAGCGCTTGGCGGCCGATGAAGTCGTGATCGAACTTGATGATGTGGCCGTAGCCGAGGTCCCAGGGCGTGGTGTACAGGTCTTCCACCCGGTCCGGGCTGAAGCTGCCGCCGAGCGACAGGTTGGCCTCGAAGCCCCGGCCAGGCAGCCACTCACGGTAGGCCTGCATGGCCTGGCCCGAATAGATCGCGGGCACCGTGTTGGCGATCCAGCCGTGCTCGGTGGCGACCGAGGCGTAGGCGCGGCCGCCCACCTGGCGCAGGCCGAACTCCCGGCCGGCTTCGAGCAGCGTGTCGCGGACGCCGTCGCTGTCCACATACGGGCCGAAGAACTCCAGGCCGGGGAATCCGGACATGCGGTGGTTGAGCGCGGTCACCTGATACTTGCCGACGTGGAACGTGCCCATGTGGAAGAACGGGATGTCCGGCATCGGGCCGCCGTTGACCTTCTCGAGGATGTAGTTGGCGTTGGGCCCCTGCAACTGGAAGCGGAACAGCTCCCGGCCGCGCGGATTGCTGACCGTGCGCTCGTCGCGCCGGGTGGTCACGTCGTAGCCGCCGGTCTGCGCGTGGAAGTCGACCCAGTTGAGTGCGGGTGGGCGGCCGACCAGCCGGACCAGGTTGTCGGCCAGGCCGAACAGGATGCAGTCGCCGATCATGTGGCCGTCGTAGCCCACCGCGATGAACTGCTTGGCCTGCATCGGCCCGAAGCCGGCGAAGCTGTTCGCGCCGACGTCGGCCAGCAGCCGGTAACAGTCCGGGCCCTCGACGGTGAGGTCGGTCATGTGGTGCGACAGGTCCATCAGCGCCGCGCTGGTCCGCCAGCTCTCCTGCTCATCGCGCCAGTTGGTGTACTCGGCCCGGATCGGGAACGGAAAGGACCCGGACCGCCCGCTGCGCATGAGTTGCAGCGGCCCACCGGCCGCGCGGATCTCCTCGTCGAGACTTGACACTGTGCTGTCCTTTCGCTGCGGTCAGGAGGATCGGGCTTCGCTTTCCCGTCGATGAGCGCGGTCATCAGGCGAACACGATCGTGTGGTTGCCGTCCCGGATCACCCGGTCTTCGCTGTGCCAGTGCACGGCCCGGGCCAGCACCACCCGTTCCACGTCGGCACCGCGGCGCTGCAACTCGGCCACGGTGTCGGCATGGCTGACCCGGACCACGTCCTGCTCGATGATCGGCCCCTCGTCCAGATCTTCGGTCACGTAGTGCGCGGTCGCGCCGATCAGCTTGACGCCACGCTCCTTGGCTTTGGTGTACGGCCCGGCACCGATGAAGGCAGGCAGGAACGAGTGGTGGATGTTGATGATCGGCACACTGAGCTTGGCGATCAAGTCGCCGGACAGGATCTGCATGTACCTGGCCAGCACGATGAAATCGACGTTGCCGGTGAGCAGCCGGAGGTGCTCGGCTTCGGCGGCGGACTTGTCCGGGCCGCTCGACGGGACGTGGAAGAACGGGATGCCGAAGCTGCGTACCTCGGCGGCGGTGTCCGGGTGGTTCGAGATCACCATGGCCACCGTGACCGGCAGCTCACCACGCCGGTGCCGCCAGAGCAGGTCCAGCAGGCAGTGCTCGGATTTCGAGGCGAAGATGGCCACGCGTTTCGGTACCGACATGTCGCGCAAAGTGAATTCCAGCTCGAAGCCCCGGGCTAGCTTCCGGTCCAGGTCGTTGCCGATCGCGGGCAGCACTGCGGTCAGGTTGTCCAGGCCGAACACGGTGCGCTGGAAGAACGCGCCGCCGTGCGGATTGTCCGAGTACTGGTCCAGCGACACGATGTTCGCACCATGGCTGGCCAGCACCGAGCCCACCGCAGCCACGATGCCGGTCCGGTCCCTGCCGTGCACGATCAGCGCGGCCTGGTTGCGGGTCAGCCCGGCCGGGCGGCTGCGCGGTGCCGCTTCCTGGGTGACCGTCACACCAGCCCTCCTGCCGTGGTGAAGTCGGAGATCCACTCTGCGGTGGCCTGCAGCCCGCCGAACGGGTAGAAGTGCAGCTTGACCTGGCCATGCTGGCCCGGGTCGTAGCCGTCAGCCAGCCCGCGGAGAAACCGGTCCGGGCCGGCCGTGCCGAGCAGGTTGGTCAGCGACAGGCCGTACTTGCGGGCGATACCCGCGCTTGTTCCGACGCCGAACCGCGCGGCGTAGCTGAGCAGCCGCTTGACCCCGGCCGGCCCGGGCACCCCGATCCGGATGGGCAGTTCGATGCCGCGCGCCCGCACCGCCGCTATCCAGCCCAGCACCGGGTCTACATCGAAGCAGAACTGGGTGATCACGGTGCCGGGCAGTTGCTGCCGGCTGAGCGCCGTGACCTTGGCGGCCAGGGCCGACCAGAGCACTGGGTCCGGGATGGCCGGGTGCCCCTCCGGGTAGCCGCTCACGCTGATATGCCGCACGCCGTACCGATGCAGCAGCCCGGACTCGATCACGGCCAGCGAATCGTGGTACGGACCGTGCGGCGTGGCCGGATCCCCGCCGACCGCGAACACGTTCGCGCTGCTGCCGTCAGCGTGCAGCGCGGCCAGGAACTCTTCGAGCATGGCCTGCGACCGGAGCCGCCGGGCCGAGATGTGCGGCACCGGGACGAAGCCGAGCCGCCGCACCGCCTGGGCGGCGCTGCGCCGCAACCGCAGGTCCTCGTGTTCCAGGAACGTGACGTTGATCCGGGTGCCGGGCGGGATGGCGCGGTGGGCGGCTTCGAGGTTCTCGATGTCCTTGCCGGTCATCTCGAGCGAGAAATCGGCCAGCAGGCTGGCTCGGCCCGAGGCCAGGGTAGCGCGGACGGACGTCATCGGGGGCTTAGCCGTTGCGCCGGTACTGCGTCCGGGCGTGCCGGTCGTAGGGCGCGGGCTGCACCGTGGCCTGGATGCGCGGGAACCCGAGGTCCTCGTCTGGCGCTGTGCCCGGCCCCGGGTGCTCGCCCCACACCACGGTCACCGCTGTCCCTGGCTCGGCGTACTCCTTGTCGACGATGGCCAGCGACAGGATCGTGCCCGCCGGGTGGATGGTCGCCGTCTGGTAGGTCAGGCCAGCCAGCCCGGCGCCGGCTCCACCCGGTGCCGGGCGTAGGTGAGCTGGAATCCGGCGTCTTCGCCGAGGACGGTGCGCACGTCGGCCGGGTCGAAGACCAGCGTGACCTTGGCCCGCGCGACGTTGTCCCGGGCCTTTTCCAGGGCGGCACGGCCAATGAAGTCGTGGTTGAAGAAGATCGACCGGCCGTAGCCCAGCTCGTACGGCGAGCAGTAGTAGTCCTCGATGTTCTCAGAGAAGAAGCTGCCGTTCAGCGGCCGCTGGCCCTCGATGCCGTACAGCGGCAGGTACTTCCGGTACTCCAGCAGGTCCGGGTCGGTGTAGATGGCCGGGATCGGCGACGGGATCCAGCCGCTTTCCACGCTCGCGCTGGCGTAGGCGTACTGGCCGACGTGCACCAGGCCGAACATCTCGCCTGCGGTCATCAGCGCGTCCTTGACCGCCGCGGCGTCCGGCCAGGACCCGATGAACTCGTAACCGTCCTGCCCAGCCATGTTGTGCCGGAGCGCGCGAAAGTTCCGCCCGGCCAGCGTGACCGGTATCGAGTGGAAGAACTTGGCCGGGGGCAATGGGCCGCCGAACGCGCGCTCAACGAGATCAACCGCCTGCGGTCCCTGGACTTGGTACCGGAACACCTTCGGGTCGGCCCCGCCGCGGAACGCCGAGGAGGGGTCGGTACTGAACGAGACGTCGTAGCCGCCCTTGTCACCGTGGTACTTGACCCAGTTCTGCGCGGCCGGGATCCCGCTCAGCGTGTACTGCTCGGCCGCGTCGCGATGCAGGATGCCGTCGGTGACGATGTTCCCGTCGCTGGTCACCGGGATGAACTGCTTGGCCTGGCCGACCGCGAACGACTCGTAGTTGTTGCCGCTCACCGCGGCGAGCAGCCGGGTGGCGTCCGGCCCGGCGATGACCGTGTCGAACATGTGATGCGACAGATCGGAGATGGATACGGCCGAGTGCCAGGCAGCCTGCTCCTCGCGCCACCCGGCGTACTCCGGCTCGATGAACTCGGGCAGCCACGGTTGGGGGTCCGGCTGCCAGAGCAGCTTGACCGGCGACCCTGCCTGGTCGATGCCGTCCTGAAGACTCGGTGCCGCCACGGCCGTCCTCCTTGTCGCCCGCCGGGTGCTGCTCGATCGATGCCGCGCTAAATCGTTATTGCGCTAAATCGATCTACTAAATCGATCTAGCGCACGGTAACAGGGCCCTGCGCAGCCCGGCAAGGCCGGATTGCGAAGGATAGGGTTGCATCCGGTGACTGATTCAAGACGGGTGACGCTGCGCGATGTGGCCGCGGCCAGTGGAGTGTCGCGGGCCACGGTGAGCTTCGTGCTCCGCGACTCGCCGAACCAGGCCATCTCGGCCACCACCCGCGAACGGGTCCGGCAGGCCGCCCGCGACCTCGGCTACGTCCCGCACGGCATCGCCCGGGCGCTGCGCGAGGGGTCATCCCGGATCGTCGTGCTCAATGTGGACTCCGGCCTCGAAGGCAACTACTCGCACAGCTACATCCGCGGTCTCGACGACGAGCTGGGCGCGCACGACCACGTGCTGCTCGTCCGGTACGGCCACGCCGCGACCGAGTCGGCTCAGCAGGTGCTGGACGCAATCGTGCCGCGGGCCGTGCTGCGGCTGGCTGAGCCGTACCTGACCGCGGACGAGTCCGACCAGAGCAGCTGGAACGACGGCTTCGCGGCCAACGCGGCGCTGCAGATCCATTACCTGGCCGACCGGGGTCACCGGCACATCGCCATGGTGCTGCCGGACGACCAGATCCCCCTGGGCGAGCTACGGGTGCGCTGGGCCCGGGAGACCGCGGACCGGCTCGGGCTCGCCCCGCTGACCCGCTTCGTCGTGCCCCGGCCGCGGCCAGCCGGAGCCCGAGCGGTGCAGGCGTTCCGTGCCGCCCACCCGGATGTGACCGCGGTGGCCGCATTCGACGACGACTCGGCCGTCCGCACCCTGACCGCCGTGCACGACCTGGGCCTGAGCGCACCCGGCGACCTGGCCGTCATCGGCTACGACGACACCGAGTACGGCGCGCTGACCACACCCGCGCTGACCACCATCCACATCAACGCCGAAGCGCACGGCCGCCAGGACGCCCGGGCCATCCTCGGCCTGGAGCCCGCCGACCTGGCCCATGCCCCGGGCCAGATCATCGTCCGCGACTCCGCCTGACGCAAATAAACCGATATACAGGTATTTAGCTACTACGGATGACGTATTGGAGCCGGCCGCCAGCGGGCCCATGGGCCGGGGGTGATGACTGGGGTCATTGGTATTCAAATTTGATGATCACCGCGTTCCCGGCCTCATTTCCGCTGGTCAGCGGCGCAGGCCAATCGGCGCCTGGAGAACGCGCCGGGAAAATCGCCGGCAAACACCCGATTGCGTTGAACTGCGAGTCGCGCTCCGGCAAGATAGCTGCGGCGGGGCCGCGACCGCCTGCATTACCCGCGCTGAACATCTGCCGTACGGCATCGCCGGACCAGACTGCGCGTTTCGCCTGGGTCAAGCCAACCAGGCTGTCTCAGGGGGTAAGTGTCATAGATTCGGGGCCGGGCGTGAGCCTGGCACCGCGGCAGAGAAAGCACATGATCATTTACGCATGGAAAAAACACTCGGAGTTGCCCGGCGTCGAAGCAGCCGGTTAAACACGAACGCGCCCGGGACTGCAGGCCCCAGCTGATGGCTCACGAAGAACCCACCGGGGAGACCGGCGGGGCAGCCGCGACTGCCGAAAATCAGCCCGCGGAACCACGGTCCGCGAACATCTACGTCGACGGGTTCAACCTGTACTACGGCGCGCTGCGGGATACCGAGTTCCGCTGGCTCGATATCCGGGAGTTCTGCCAGCGACTGGTCCCGCGGAACACGATCAAGCGTGTTCGCTACTTCACCGCGCAGGTCTCCACGCGGGTCAGCGATCCGCACGGCCCGGCCCGGCAGGACGCCTATCTGCGCGCGCTCCGGGCCGTCGGCGGGATAGATATTCATTTGGGCCGTTTCCAGCAGTCAAAAGTGCGCCTGCCCCTGGCCGATGAGTCAAATAATGACCAGCCTCAGCTGGTTCAGGTGTACAAGACCGAGGAGAAGGGCAGCGACGTCAATCTGGCCTCATACCTGCTGCTGGATGCCTTCCGGAAAGAAAGCGACATCGCTGTCGTGGTAAGCAATGATTCCGATCTTGAAGAGCCAATCCGGATCATGATTCAGGAGCTGAACGTCCCGGTGGGCCTGGTAAACCCGCATGAGGCTAAGCACCGCAGCCACGACTTGATCAAGCTCAACCCGCTGTTCTACAAGAATGTGCGCCCAAGCGCGCTCCGGGCCTGCCAGCTGCCCGACTCGGTCTGGGATGGCCAGAGTGAGATACGCCGCCCGGCGACGTGGTGATCTTGCGGCCAAAGCAAAGGCCCCGCCACCAGGACGGGGCCTGCACCCACCCACCGAAGCGAGTGGGGGAATCAAGAGCATCAAATAACGTGAACGCGCTCACGTCAATTAGACTCAGTAGATTTTACGGTTACGTTTCGCTTGCGTCGCAGCCAGTAGACCCAACCAAGCGCTCGGTAGAATGGCGGAAAGCCCAGCAAAACGGCTGCTTGTGGACGAACCGGGCAGGCTAAATGGCGGGTGGATCGGCGGGCCGGGCATCAGCCCAGCCCGCCGATCCGGCCGGTCACCGTGGAGCGCACCGCACACAACGGAGGATCCGCGCGTACGGGCTAAGTGTCTGCGCTGGCTGGGGGCAGCCCAGCCTGGTACCGGCGTTCATCGCGTGTTCTCGATCTGTTCGAGCACCTCGACCACCTCGCTAGTGCGGCGATGGTAGGCCTCCACGGCCTTCAGGTAATCGGGGCCGCCTACCTTGCTGGCCAGGAAGAAGCTGCAGGCCTCGCGGATGACGCCATTGGGCGTCATTTCCAGGATGGTGGCGTAGGCCTGGATCCGGCGCAGCTCCTCGGTGCTGAACCGGACGGAGACGATCTCCTCCAGCTTCCCATCTGGCCGATCGTTGAATGGCGCTGGACCGCGGTTGGCAGCGGAGCGCGCCCTCGGCTTAGTTGTCACAGACCACCTTTCACCAAGGAGGGTTGGGCTGGAATGCCGCGGCCGGATCCGGAGGGCTCCGGCCCGGTCCCGGATGCCTGGACGCGGCGCCCGGTCCCGGCCACCTGTCCGGCACGTTGATCACCCCCTGTGGGCGGCATGCGGACTGTCGGTGACGTCCCGGAGGGCGCTCGGCGGCAGAGTCGCGCAGCCAGTTTGCATACGGTAACACACAGCAACTTCTGCCAACAAGCGCTTCTGCTGCTGTGTATTACACGTGGCTTTCGCCTGTGTAACCCTAGCTGTTCGTAGTAACGTAAACCTTCTTCCAGGAGTGATGAAGGCCCACACTCGGCCAGGAGGCAAGGGTGGCCAGGAACAGGTCCGCGGCTCGTCTCGTCCGCCTGGCTGCGATGCTGACCAGAAAGAGCCAGGCCGAGGCCCGTTACCTGCAGGCGAGCCTCGGCGGCAACGCCGGCCTGGCCGCGCTGGAGCCCGATCCAGCCAAGGCCGGCATCCCGGTCGACGACAAGCCGAATCCGTTCCAGGACGGCACGGATGATCCCGACGCGTGCCTGCGCGGCCCCTGGCTGGACAACGTCGTGCCGATGCGCGCCCACCGGGCGCGCTTCTCGGCCGCGGACTTAGTGAGCACATGTTCCAGACGGTCAGCCAGGCCGGCCCCACGGATTCCCGGCCTGATCGTGGCCCGGGATGATCTCTCCGCCCGCAGGCTGCTTGACCGGGTGCGCGGGAGCGGCAGCGCATCACCCGCCTGACCACGCAAAGGAGCACTGCTATGGCAGCACCGCAACCCATCGGCCCGGCCGGGCAGATGTGCGGGCTCTTCGCCATCGACATCGCCGCGTTCACCGACCAGCGCCGGGACGAGTACGTGCAGCTCTACCTGCGCGACTCGATGTACCGCATGCTGGACCGGGCCTTCACCGGGGCGGGCGTGCGCTGGCGGGCGTGCCGGCACGAAGACCGCGGTGACGGCGTGCTCGTGGTGCTGTCCCCGGCGCTGCCGGTGGACAGGCTGGCCGACCCGCTCCCGGAACGACTGCGCGGGCTGGTCCGGGTGCACAATCGCGTGTCCAGCCGGGAGGCCCGGATCCAGCTCCGCGCGGCCGCCCACGTAGGCCCGGTCTACCGGGACGCACACGGTTACGCGGGCGACGCGGTGAGCCAGCTGTTCCGGTTGCTCGACGCGCCGCGCTTCAAGCAGTCGCTGGCCGCGTCCGGCGGCGAGCTTGGCTTCATCGCCTCGGAGTACCTGTACCGCAACGTCATCCTGCGGCACGCGACGCTCGTCGACCCGGCGGATTTCCAGCCCGTTCCGGTGCCCGCCCTGGGCCCGGACGCCAGCGGCTGGGCGCACATCCCCGGGGCCGCCGCTCAGGGCGGCGGCAGCATCCTGCCGTTCGACCGGGCCGGATGAGACAGCGCGGGCCGCGCCCCCAGGCACTGTTCTGGTCCCTGCTGGACGGCGGCCAGCAGGCCACCCTGGCCACGCTGGGCCGGCCGCACCGGTCGGCCGGCGGCGCCACGCTGTGCCTGGAAGGTGAGCCGTCAACGCACGTGTTCATCCTGATCTCGGGCTGGGTCAAGATCGTGTCGGTGAGCGGCGAGGGCCGGGAAATGCTGCTCGCCCTGCGCGGGCCTGGCGACATCGTCGGCGAGATCGCCGGGGAAGTCACCGGCTACCGCACCGCCACCGTGCGGGCGGCGGGCACACTGGAGTCCCTCATCGTCGCGGCCGACCGGTTCGAGCATTTCCTGGACCAGCATCCGGCGGCCGCGCACGCCTACCGCCGGGCTATGGCCGAGCGGCGCCGGGCCGCCGACGAGGAGCAGCGCGGCCGCGTGCTGACCAACGGCAGCCAGCGGCTGGCCCGGCTGCTCCTCGAGCTGACCGGGCCGCCGCAGGACGGCGGCCGGACGGCCAGCGCTCCCCCGCTGTCCCAGGAGGAAGTGGCCAGCCTGATCGGCTCGTCCCGTGCTACCGTCACCCGCGCGCTGAGCCAGTGGCGGTCCCGTGGCATCGTCAGCACCCGGCAGCGCCGGGTCGTCGTGCTGGACCGCACCGCGCTGCGCCGCCTGGGCGGGCGCGGCTGAGCCCGGGGTCGCGCTGGCGGGCGCGGTCATGCCCTGATCACTAAGCCAGGGAACGGCGGGGCCGGGGCCCCATCAGCCCACTGAGCCGGCCAGCACCTCGCGCGCCGCGCGCTCCCCAGAGCGCAGCGCACCCTCCATCAGGCCCGCCCAGGCCCCGGCGGTGTGCTCGCCCGCGAAGTGGACCCGGCCCACCGGGGCGGCGATGAGGTCCTCGTCGCCCGGGGCCACCGTGATGGTGTCGGCCGAGTAGGACTCCCCCGTCCAGCGGTCGTCGTTCCACGTGGTCAGCAGCGCCCCGGCCGGATCGGTGTCCAGCTCCGGGCGCAGCGCCGCCACCTGCGCCGCCCAGGTGGCGGGCCCATCGGCCACGGCCAGCGCGGCCAGTCCCGCCTCAGTGCCGGCGAAGGCGTGCAGCACCGGCTGGATCTGCCCGGTCCCGTCGGCCGCCGTCCAGGTCCAGAACCGGCCCGGCACGCTCTGCACCGCCGAACCCGCCGCCGGCCGGTTAACCGACATATGTAGCTTGGCGTTGTGCGCCAGCCCGCTGCGCTGCCAGGCGGCCCACTGCTGGGCCGGCACCGGCGGCGCGATGGGCAGGCCGCGCAGCACCGCCATCGGGACCGCGATGACGGCGGCATCCCCGGTGGCGATGCCATCGTCGGTGCGCACCCGGACGCCGTCGCGGTCGTGCTCAAGCGAGCGGGCCGGGCGGCCCAGCCGTAGCGCCGGGCCCAGCCGCCGGGCCAGTTCCCGGGCCACCTGCTGGTTGCCGCCGGCCACCCGCCAGGTCGGCCGCCGGCCGAAGCCACCGGTGACGGTCCCGGCCACCGAGGCGGCCAGCACCTCGGCGGGCGTGCCGTCGGTGGTCTCGATGCGGGACAGGTAGGCGGCCAGCGCGGCGGGCGGGCCGGCCCAGCCCGCGGCCGCCGCGGCCAGTGAGGTGCCCGGCGGGGCATCGGCCGCCGCCGCGGCCACCCAGGCCGCGCAGTCCGCGACCTGCTGCGCGGACACCGGATCCCCGCCGCGCGGTTCCCGCTCGTAGTAGGACATCACCGTGCCGGCCAGGTCCAGGCCGGTCTCGGCCAGCACTCCCCGTAGGACGTCGTACCCGTCCAGCACGAACTCGGCG
This sequence comes from uncultured Actinomycetes bacterium, assembly GCA_963747705.1. Lineage (GTDB taxonomy): Bacteria > Actinomycetota > Actinomycetes > Streptosporangiales > Streptosporangiaceae > RYN-230. Next base: position 27,714 of record CAVVGF010000034.1, read on the forward strand.
CCGCGCTCGATCACGGTCCGCGGGTCACCAGGGACGAGCTCTTGCGACCACACCCGGCCGCCGACCCGGTCGCGGGCCTCCAGCAGCACCACCTCGCAGCCCCCCTGGGCCAGCCGCCACGCCGCCATCAGCCCGGCGAAACCCGCGCCAACCACCACCACCCGCACGCCGCTATGACACCGTCTTCTCGGTGCTGGGCTTCTCGGTGCTGGGCTTCTCGGTACTGGGCGTCTCGGTACTGGGCTGGGCCAGCGCCGCGATCTGCTCCGCGCATATCTCGGCCAGCGCCTGCGGGGCGATCCGGCACAGCCCCGGGAAGTTCAGGTAGCCGTGCGGCATGCCGACATACTCGGTGAGCCGCACCGGCACCCCGGCGGCCCGCAGCGCCGCCGCGTACCGGATCCCGTCGTCGCGCAGCGGGTCATGCTCGGCCACCTGGATCAGCGCCGGCGGCAGCCGGCTGTGGTCGCTGGCCAGCAGCGGCGACGCACGCGGATCGGCGGGATCCGCGCCGTCCAGGTAGTGCCGCCGGTAGGCCTCCATCTCCGGCCCGGACAGGAACGGCGTGCTGGCCGTGGCCGGGTGCTCGGCGGTCATGTCGGTGGCCGGGTAGAGCAGCACCTGGTGGCTGAGCGCCGGCCCGCCCCGGTCGCGGGCCAGCAGGCACAGCACCGCCGAGAGGTTGCCGCCTGCGCTCTCCCCCATCACTCCGACTGGGCCGCCCGCGCCCAGTTCGGTGGCGTGCTCCACGGCCCACACCAGGGCCGCGTAGCTGTCTTCCACGGCGGCCGGGAACCGGTGCCGCGGCGCCAGCCGGTAATCCACCGACACCACCACGGCGCCGACGGTCACCGCCACGTTGCTGCACAGCCAGTCGCACAGCTCCAGGTCACCGAACACGAACCCGCCGCCGTGAATGTTGAGCACCAGCGGCCGCGGCCGCGCTCCGGCCGCGGCCACCGGGCGGTAGATGCGTACCGGGAGATCACCGCCCGGCCCGGGGATGACCCGGTCGGTCACCTCAGTCCCGCTGGCCACCGTGCCGAAGATGAAGTTGCTGACGGCATTGCTCGGTGCGTGCCGGGACTGCAGCGCGAGAACCTGGGCCTCGCTCTTCCCCGCGATCGAGGCCTGCCGCCGCACCAGCCACGCCCACGCCCGCAACCGCCGGTCCATCCGCGCCATCCGCGCTCCTTCCTGACCGTCAAACTACCGGCAAGATCACGGCCGAGGGATGCCCCGGGTCGTGATGTACTTCCTGGTCGGCGACCCGCCACGTGCTGGCGTTAAGCAATGGTTCGCCGTTGCCCAGGTTGCGGGCGTACCGCGGGAACGCGCCGCTGGATACCTGGAGCCTGATCTGGTGGCCGGCCCGGAACCGGTGCGCGGTCGGCCACAGCCGCACGGTGGCGCAGCCCAGCTCATCGGCACTGGACCGGCTGACCAGGCCATCGCAGACGTTCCGGGACCGGCCGTCCGGGTCAACGTCACAGAGCCGGGCGAACACGTCGGCGTGAGGCAGGCTGGACCGGAACCAGATCTCGGCGCTGACCTCGCCGATGACCTCCAGGTCGCGGTCGAGGCGGGCGGTGGTGTAGCTGAGCACGTCGGGCCGGGCTTCCAGCTTGGTGTTGTCCACCCGGCCGCCGGAGCGGGACATCAGCACCCCGCCGACGGCCGGGGTCGGGTCGGCCGGATCGTACCGGTACCGGTCCGGGGCCGACTCCCCGGGCGGCTCGGTGGACAGCCCACCGCCCGGCCTCAGGTGGAAGCGCTGCGGCTGGTAGCCGGGCGGCGGCCAGGATGGGAAGTCCCGCCAGGCCTCCTGGCCCATCACGAACAGCCGGACCGGGGCGCGGTCGGGTGGTGGCTCGCCGCGCGCGTGGGCCAGCCCGAACTCGAGTGCCTCGTGCATGGGCAGCGGGTCCTGGTCGATGTGCGTCCACGGGCCGACGGTGAGCCGGGCCGGGCGGCCGGCCTGCTGCAGCGCCTGGAAGTCGCGGAGCTGGCCGGGCAGGAAGATGTCATACCAGCCGCCGATCGAGCTGACCGGCACGGTGACCGCGGCCACCTGGCTGGAGTGGTCGATCCCGGCCCAGCGCGGGTCGTCCGCGTCGTGGGCCAGGATGTCCTGGATGTAGGCCGAGTGGTGCCCGATCGCGGCCACGTCGGCCTGGCCCAGCGGCAGCGTGTCCAGCGCCCGGCGGGTGCGCCGGCCCTGCGCGAGCGCGCGCAGCATCGCGCCGCGGCGCTCCTGGCCCGCGACCAGCACGCCCCAGCGCAGCGGCGTCTCCAGGGTCAGGCCGTCCTTGCGCAGGAACTCCAGGGTGAGCGCGGACTCGGTCACGTGCGGGATCATCGCCTTGACCTCGGGCGGCAGCCGGTCGGCCACCGCCCACTGCCCGTAGCCCACGTAGCTGGGCCCGATCAGCACGATCGAGCCGCCGAACCACGGCTGTTTCACCACCCAGTCCAGGGTGGCCAGGCCGTCGCCGCGCTCCTGCCGCATCGGGTCGAACGTCCCGCCGGAGCCGAACGTGCCCCGGACGCTCTGCATGAGCACCTGGTAACCGCGTTCGGCCAGCGGGCGGGCCATGCCGGTGCCGATCAGGCCGCGCCGGCCGTACGGGCTGCGCAGCAGCGCCACCGGCAAGCCCCAGCCCCGGACCTTGGGCGCCCACCGGTCGGCCAGCAGGATGGTCCCGTCCGGCATCGGCACCCGGAGGTCGCGCTGCACGGTCAGGTCGCGGGTGTGCGGCGGGCCCAGCCGCGTCACGCGCTCGACGAGATAGCTGCTCAGGTTCACCGGCGCTGCTCCTTCACGCGGGCGGCTTGCTGGGATAGTACGGCGAATCTTTAGAGTTCGCCGGCCGCACGGTGGCGGCGTTGATCCGCCGGTCCGGGCCGCCATACGCTGACCGGCATGACGCTGCCCTATCAGGACGCCCGTGATCTCGTGGACGCCGTCCGTGCCCGTGGCCTGGACCTCGGCAAGGCGCTGAGCATCGCGGTCGTGGACTACGGCGGCTTCGTGGTGCTGATCGAGCGGATGGACGGCGCCCGGCCGATGACTCCGGACATCGCGCTGTCCAAGGCGTATTCGGCGGCGGTCATGCAGCGCCCGACCGAGATGCTGGAAAGCTGGCGCAACTCCGATCCGGTGTTTTTCACCCAGGTTGGCCGGCTGGGCCAGCGGCCCATCGTCGCCACCAAGGGCGGGTACACGCTCAAGCGGGACGGGGCCATCGTGGGCGGTCTCGGCATCTCCGGCGGTAGCCCGGACGAGGACCAGCGGATCTGCGAAGACGTGGTGCGGGCCGGCGGCTTCGATCTCGACTTCCCGCAGTGGGCCGGGGCCCGGCGGCAGGGAGGCAGCCATGGCTGACGACTTCCGGTATCACATCGACCATCACGGGAGCCTGGTCCGGCCGCCCGAGCTGATGGCCGCCCGGGCCAGCGGTGACCCGCAGGCGCTGGCCGCCGCCGAGGACCAGGCCGTGATCGCGGCCGCGCACGGGCAGCGGCGGCTGGTGCTGTCCGCGGTGGGCGACGGGCAGTTCCGCCGGGAGCACTTCGAGTCCGTCGTGTACGACCACGTGGACGGCTTCGCCCCTGCTGGCGGCCCGCAGCCGCTGGCCGACGCCGCGGGCATCCCGCCCGCCCGGCGGCGCACCGCGCCGGCGCAGCCGCGGGCCGGTGGCCGTCTCGCGGCCGGCGAGGTGGGCCCGGTGCTGGCCACCGTGGACCGGCCGGTCTTCGTGGTCCTCCCCTCGCCCGGGTATCTCGCCGCGGCCGGCGCCGCGCTGACCGGCCCGGGGGCGGTGGACGAGGCCCAGGCCCGGGGCGAGGCGCTGGCCGCCATCCTGCGCGTGAGATCGAGGCGCTGGCACGGGACGGTGTCGCCTACGTCGCGCTGGGCAACCCGCTGTATCCCCCGCTGCTCACCCAGGCCGGCCGGGACCGCCTGGCCGCCGACCTCGACGTGGACGCGGTGCTGGCCACGCTGACCGCGGTGGACCGGTCCGCGGTGACCGGGCTCACGGTACCGGAGAACTTCCGGGTCGGCCTGGACCTGACCGACTCCGGGCCGCTGCCCACGACCGAGCGGGGCTACCATCCGGCCGCGCTGGACACCCTGCTGGACGAGACCCCGTTCCACCGGCTGTGTGCCGACTTCCCGGCCGACCCGGCCGCCCGGCTGCCGCTGGAGCGGATCAAGCCCGGCCTGGTCATCAGCCTGGGCGTGGTGGACGTATCCCGCCCGGACCTGGAGGACGTGGACGCGCTGCTGGACCGGGTGGACCCGGTCGTGGAGCAGCGTGGCGACCTGGACGTGGCCATCTCCACCAACGCCGGCTTCGCCGCCTCGGCCGGCCTGCCGCTGCTCAGCGAGGAAATGCAGCAGGCCAAGCTCCGCCTGGTCGAAACGGTGGCCCGCTACTACTGGGGCAACGAGATCTAGTAGCCCGCGCGCGGCGTGCCGGATAGCCTGGCCGCGATGAACGCTGCCGCGCCACCCACCGGGAACCTGTACCTCGTAGTCGGCTACGACGGCTCACCTCCGGCCATCCGGGCGCTGGCCGCCGCCGCGGGCATCCAGGACGATCACCCCGGCGACACCGTGGTGATCGTGGCCGGGAGTTCATCGCATGCCATGCACCGTGTGGTCGGCTCGGTGGCCGTCAGCCTGGCCCGCCGCTCACCGGTCCCCCTCGTGGTCGTGCCCTAGTCGGGCGCTGGCGGGCTCACATCCCGGCCGCGTCGGAGTAGCCGGAGTAGCCGTACTGGGCGGCCTGCCGGTACCAGTCGGCCGCTTCCGCGGCGCGGCCCTGGCTGGCCAGGTCGGCGGCGTGCGCGGCCATGATGGCGCTGTGCTTGTGGATGGCCAGCTCACCGTAGGCGGCGCGCAGGGATCCCTCGTTGCGGGTCAGGTTGGCCCGGGCCAGCACCGCCGCCTGGGCCCGCCAGGAGAGGGCCGCAGCCGCGTCGCCGCGGCTGGCGAACACCGCGGCCAGGGCGGCCGCGGCCCGCGCGTCGCCTAGTTCGGCGCCGCGCCGGTACCAGTGTTCGGCCTCGGCCCTCTGCCCGGTCCGCTGCAGGAGTTCGGCCAGGCACAGGATGGTGTTGGAGATCCCGCCGTCCCGGCTCTCGCCGGGCCAGGGGTCCACCCCGCCCCGGCCCGCCTGCACATCGGCGTAGCCACGCTCGGCGCCCCGGCGGTACCAGGTCAGCGCGGTCGCCGCCTCGCCGCGTTCCTCATACAGCAGCCCCAGGTTGTGCATCGCACCGGGGACGCCGAGGGCGGCGGCCTTCAGCCCCCAGGATTCGGCTTCCGCGTACGCCCCCCGCCGGGCCAGCCGGTACCCCAGGTTGGCCATGGCCAACGCGTCCCCCGACTCGGCAGCCTTCCGTGACCACTGCTCGGCGGACTGCAGATCACCCTGCCCACCCAGGTAGAAGCCGAGGACCGTCATCGCGTTCACATCGCCGCGGTCGGCGGCGGACCGGAGCAGTTGCTTGGCTTCAGCCAGGTGGCCATGCTGGGCCAGCCAGTCGCCCAGTGAGGACACCGCGCCCACACTGCCCAGCCGGACCGCCCGGCGCAGCCACTTCTCGGCTTCCCGGTCCCGGTCCTGCTCCCAGCACAGCAGGCCGAGCCGCCGGGCGGCCCGCCCGTCACCGCAGCGGCGGGCCACCACAGCCGCCGTCACCAGCGCCTGCCCGGCGCGGTCTCCTTGGCCACGCCAGCGCTCGACTAGTTCCGCCGCACAGGCCAGGGTGGCGATGACCGCACCGTCCCTGGTGTCGCGCAGCGCGATACGCAGCCGCGGATCGCGCTCGGCCGGTTCGCGGGCGGCGGCCAGTTCCCGTGCGCTTAACTGGCCGGGCAGATCGAAGCAGACCGCCCGCTCTCTCCCGCCCAGCACCCCCGACCACCGGGCGGGCATCCGCAGGATGGCGTTGGCGTTCGGGTTCATCTCCATGGGGTCACCGGCGGTGCGGCCCAGGAGGCGGTCCCGCTCCCGGCCACGTATCGTGCCGGCCAGCACCACCGGGCCATGCTCGCCAGCGAGCAGCACTCTACCGTCCGGACCCGGAGTGGCTCGCCAATGAAGAAGTCCTGCAGCTCATTGAGCCAGATCACCGAACGGGCCAGGTCAGCCCGTGAGGTGACCAGCGCGTTCAGCTGCACGCTGGTGGGCATGAGGAACTGCCAGCCGGGCAGTTCGGCCTGCAGCGCCGCGCTGAGCGAGCGGGTCTTGCCGGACGCCGCGGGCCCCACCAGCAGCACCAGGCCGCCGTCCGCGGCATGGCCATGGATCCAGCCACGGAGATGGGCATCGATATCCCGGGGAACGTACAGCGGGAACTCGTCCGACAGGCCGGCCGGGTGATCGGCGGGCAGCGGTATCGCGGGATGGATGTCGAGCGTGATCCGGGAGGTGGATTCGCGGACCAGCCGGCGGAAGCCGGGAATGGCGCGGAGCACCTCGTCCCTATCCAGGAAATTCTTCAGCGCCGCGGTAGGCCGTTCGGAAACGACATCGATGACTTTCCGGCCAAACGCCACCGCCAGCGCGCCGACCGCGCTGAGCGCAACGCCGGCCCAGGCGAGACCGCCTATCCGTGGCACGGTCGCGGCCGTCACCACCAGCGCCCCCAGCACAGCCAGGCAGATCAGTAGCGCTAAATACGCCCGCCTCCCCCTCACACCTACAACGTAGCTGCTCAACTCGCGAAACAGCAGTGCCAAAGCACCGGTGGGAACACAGCCCAGGCCCCATTTAGTGGGTGCCAGGTGCCACGCTGCGTGCCATGGACAGTGACCGGATGGACCTGGGACAGGCCGAAGCGGTGTTTCTGGGTGGCCGGTCCGGCACGGGCAAGAGCAGCGTCGGGTACGAGATGCATGCTCAGCTGTCCGCCGCCCGGGTGCGGCACTGCCTGATCGAGGGCGACAACCTGGACCAGGCCTATCCCCCGCCGTGGGAGCACGGCCTGGCCGAACGGAACCTGGCCGCGATGTGGGCCAACTACCGCGCGCTGGGCTACCAGCGGATGATCTACACGAACACGGCCAGCGTGCTGCCGGACGTGATGAACGAGCTGACCACGGCCATGGGTGACGGCCCGGAGCTGACTGCCGTGCTGCTGACCTGCAGCGATGCGACGGCCCGGGAGCGGCTGGCCGGCCGGGAGATCGGCACCGCGCTGGACTGGCACGTCGGGCGCAGCGACCTGATGGCGCGCGAACTGGACCGGCGCGTCCCCGGCTGGGTGCACCGGGTAGCCACCGACGGCCGGCCGGTCGCCGGCATCGCGGCCGAAGTCATCCGGCTGACCGGCTGGACGTGATCGAAGACGCCGCGCCAGCGGCCGGGGGCCGGAGGATGAGCCCGCGATTGGCCGGGCCGCTGAACGCCAGCGTTACCCGCTCGGCCGCGCCGCCGAGAGAATGGTGGAACTCGCTAATCTCCGCGATCAGCTCGTCCCGGCCCAGCCGGCGCTGGCGGGACCAGAAATTGCAGCACGGCACGACCAGCACAGCCACTTTCCCCGCGGACTCGACCACGCTGCGCAGCGCCTGGTCCGGGTGCAGGCCGACGACCAGGTCGTAATAGTCCGCCAGCGCCGGAGTGAAAAGCTCGGCCCGGGCCGGCACCCCGCGCAGCGCCCAGCCACGCGGATCTATTACCTCCGCCTCGAAGCCGAACCGCTTACGGAGTATCCGGGTCAGCATTCCCTGGCCGCCAGCCACGTCCGCGACATAGCGCGCATCGGGAAAGCGATCGGCGATGAACCGCGCGACCACCTCGAAGCGTTCCGGATCTCCGTGAAAACGGTGCCGGGCCATCAAGCTCCCATCAGTGCCCCGGAGGGGCTGATGTAGAGCTTAGGTAGTCCGGCGGCGGAGCAGGGTGCTGAGGGTGACCGCGACGACCAGGACGCCGCCGTAGAACACCGGGGACACCCAGGCCTGCAGGCCGAGCAGCTGGAGGCCGAGGATGCCGGTCTCCAGGAAGTAGATGCCGATGAACGTGCCGACCGGGTTGAACCGGCCCGGCTCGATGATGGCGGTGCCGAGGAACACGGCCGCGAACACCGGCAGCAGGTAGCTGTCCGAGGTGGTCGGGTTGTAGCCGCCCAGCGCGGCCACCGCGATGACCGCGCCGACGCCGCTGAGCGCCCCGGCGGCGACGAACGAGCCGAACCGGATCCGGTTGACCCGCACGCCGGACAGCCGGCTGACTTCCCGGCTGGCGCCGACGAACCGCATGTGCCGGCCGAGCGGGGTGAACGCCATCAGGTAGGCGAAGCCAGCCACCAGCACCACGCCGAAGTAGAACGAGATCGGCAGGCCGCCCACCGAGGTCAGCGCGATCTTGCTGAAGCTGGCCGGCAGGCCACTGATCGTGTTCAGGTCGGACATCCACAGCGAGATGCCTTCCAGCAGCGTGCCCATGCCCAGCGTGACCACGATGGTGTTCACCCCGGCCACCACCACGAGCACGCCGTTGACCACGCCGACCGCCACGGCGGCCAGCACGGCGACGGCCGACGCGGGCCACACGCCCCAGTGGTGGTTGACCACCAGCACGGGCAGGATCGTCGCGGACGTGCCGAACACGGCGGGCACGGACAGGTCGACGAACTCCCCGACGGTGATCGTGCACAGCAGGGCCATGGCCATGAACACCAGTGGCTGCTGCGAGCTGAAGATGGTCTGGAACGTCGGCACCCGGAAGAACAGGCCCGGCTCGGCCGCCGCGTAGACCGCGATCATGGCCAGCCAGACGGCGATCACCGCGTAGCTGGCGGCGTAGTGCCGGGCCCGGCCGACCAGCCAGGGCCGCCGGGGTGGCGCCTCCCGGGGCTCGGGCGGGGTCGCGTTGGAAACGGCGCGGTCGTCCTGCCGGGCGGCGTCCATCAGCCGGTCCTCCTCGTCTCGTCCCCCTGCCGCGGCGGCTTGCCGCCGCTCGGCGCGTAGCGGCGATCGGGGGGCTCCGGGGGGTCGTCCCCCCGGGCCAGCACCGTTCCGAACGTGGCGTGCACGATCTCGTCCTGATCCAGGTCCCCGGTCAGCTCGGCCGCGACCTGGCCATCACGGAACACCAGCACCCGGTCACACAGCACGGCCAGGTCGGCCGCGTCGACCGAGGCGATGAGCACGCCGCAGCCGTCCCGTGCGGCCTCCCGGATCGCGTCGATCAGGCCGTGCCGGGCGCCCACGTCCACGGCCTGGGTCGGCTCGTGCAGCACCAGCAGGTTCGGCGCGCCCGCCAGCCACTTGGCCAGCAGCACCTTCTGCTGGTTGCCGCCGCTGAGCGTGCCGACCGGGGCGTCCGGGTGGGGCGGCCGGATGTCCAGCTTGGTGATCATGGCCGCGGTCTCGTCGGCCTGCCACCCGGCGCCGATGCGCAGCCGGCCGCCGCGGCGGCGGACCCGGGGCAGGGTCAGGTTGTCGGCCAGCGACAGCTCGGCCGCCAGGCCCTGGTCCAGGCGGCGCTCGGGCACGAACGCCACCCCGGCCGCGATGAACTCCTCGGTGCTGCCGCGCCGCCGGTCCAGCGCGATGACCCGGTCCGCGGCGGACAGCTGGCCCGCCTCGGCCCGGCGCGCCCCGCCCAGCGCCTCGGCCGCCTCCTGGAAGCCGGATCCGATCAGCCCGGTCAGGCCGACGATCTCGCCCCGCTTGACGTCCAGGTCGAACCCGGTGACCGGGCCGGCCGCCAGGCCGCGCACCGAGGCCACCACCGAGTCCCGGGCGTGGCTGTCCACCCGGCCGTGCGTGACCAGGTGCCGGCCCAGCATCATCCGGGTCAGCGCGGCCTCGTCCACCTCGGACGTGGTCAGGCCGCCCTCGACGACCGCGCCGTCGCGTAGCACGGTGACCCGGTCGGTGGCGGCCACGATCTCCTCCAGCTGATGCGAGATCAGCAGCACCGAGGCCCCGCCGTCGATCAGCGACCGGATCAGCTCGAAGAACCGGGACCGGGCGGTCCGGCCCAGCGCCCGGGTGGACTCGTCGAAGATGATCAGGCCGCCGCCCGGCCGATGGTCCTGCATGGCCCGGGCGATGGCGACCGCGGCCCGGTCCTCGGCCGACAGCTCGGCCACCGGCTGGCGGACGTCGAGCGGCAGGCCCAGCCGGGCCAGCACCTCCTCGACCGCCCGCTGTTCCTCCCGCCGGTTGATCCGGCGGGATACCCGGCCGGCCTGGTACCGGCCGAGCCGGACGTTCTCCCACACGGTCCGGTCGTCCACCAGCCCCAGGTTCTGGTGCACCACCGCGACCCCGGCGTGGCGCTGGTCCATCGGGCGGATGGGCAGCGCGAGCCGCCGCCCATCCACCGCGATGTCCGCGCCGGGGTCCGGCGTGTACACGCCGGTCAGGATCTTGACCAGCGTCGACTTCCCGCAGCCGTTCTGCCCCACCAGGCCGTGCAGCTCACCGGGTGCGACCTGGAGCTGCACGTCGCGCAGGGCCCGGGTCGGCCCGAACGCCTTGGACAGGTGGGCGACCTCGAGGCGGTGGCGCGCCACGTCAGCCTGGGAGCCGGTCACGACGCCGGAAACCACCCTTTCGTCACCCCACGCCCCAGAGCTGCGCGAAGTCGCTCTGGTAGGAGCTGTTGCCGAACCATGCACCGGAGGCCTGGGCGGCCGGGGTCACCTGGATGCTGCCGATGTTCTGCGCGGTGAACAACCGGGACGGGAAGGTCTCGTTGACCGGCCCGGACTTGGTCGCCATCCGCAGGATCTCATCGGTCAGCGCCCAGCCCGCGTACGCCTGGTCCACGACCACCACTGCTTTGACCACCGAGTTTCCCTTGAGCAGGCCCAGCCCGTCCACCGAGCCGCCCGCGACGGACAGCGACATGCCGGACTTCCCGGACTGCTGGATGCCCTGCACGGTGGGCTGCAGGCTGTCCTCGAACTCGGTGTAGTAGTAGGTGGCACTCGGGTTGGCCAGGATGTTCGAGCTGGTCGCGGACGCCAGCAGCGAGTTCGTCGACGCGGTGATCTTCTTGACCGTGATCGTGCAGCCCGGGCAGTACTTCTTGTAGATCGGCAGCGAGTTGGTCACGTACTGCATCGACGACGGCGAGTCGGCTTCCTCGGCGATGATCGCGTTGGCCTTGCCCTCGGAGTTGGCGATCATCCACCAGGCGATCTGGCTGGGCTGGTTGACCACCCCCGGCACGTAGGCCAGCTGGTTGGTATTGGTGTTACCGGCCGGCGGGAACTGGTCCGCGATGATCACCGGGATGCCCTTGCCCTTGGCCGCGCCGAGCGCGTTGGCCGCCATCCCGTACGGGATGGCGTCGGTGATGATGCCCGCCGCCTTGGCCCCGACCGCCTGCTGCACGCAGGCCGCGACCGCGCTCGGCTGGCCCTGCCCGTTGCACACCTGCAGCTTCAGGCCCGCCTTGGCCAGCGCCGTTTTCATGGTGGCCGCGGTCACCACGAAGCCGGGGATCTGCTGCACCAGCGGGATGTAGTAGACCGTCTGGCCCTTAAGCTTCTTAACGCCGTTGACGCTGCCGGTCGGCACCGGGTAGGTCGCGGTCGTCGCCGACAGGCTGGCGACCTGCTGCTGGGCCGTCGCGACCCCCGCGGGGGTGGCGCTGCCGGACGAACTGCTGGACGAACTGGAACTGTTATTGCTGCCGGAGCCGCACCCAGCCACTGCGACCGACGCGGCAATGAGCGCCGCGCAGGGCGCCAGCCAAAGCCTCATTGCTCATGCCTCCAAAACCTTCCGGTCCACGGCAGTCGCGTGAACGCTAGTTTTCTACTCCGTTACGCAGGTCACAGGGCGAAGCCTTAGCGTTCGGCTCCTGCGCGTATCAGTCCGGTAACTGAGGCTCAGTCGCCGAGCGGGATCAGGTCGAACCGGGTTCGCTCGGCCAGCCGCGGCAGCACCACGCCGCGCAGCCACGTGGTGAAGTGGCCGGTGGCCAGGTGCGCCTGGAAGGCGTCCTCGTCCGCGTACCGCTCGTAGAGCACGAACCGCCCCGGCTGCTGGGGATCGCGTAGCACCTGGTAGTCGAGGTTGCCGGGCTCGGCGCGGCTGGGCGCCCGCATGTTCCGCAGCGCCGACGCTACCTGCTCTTCTTCGCCCGGGCGCACGGTGTACTGCGCGATGACCACGAACTCCATGCACAACCCTCCGGCCGCGGAAGCCTCTTTGCTTGCGAAGAGTCTGGCCACGGCGATGGCCGCGCGTAACCGTCACGGGGTACATCTAAGGTTGCGCATCACGCTGCTGACCTCGGTGTCCGTGCTTCCTAGGATGACGACCGCCGCGCCTGATCGGGCCGGCCGGAGCGGACAGGGGAAGCCGAGGCTTGATGGGACAGACGCTGGAAGTCAGGGACCCGGCCGACCAGCGCAGCGTGGTCGGCGAGGTGCCGGCGATGGCCGCGGCCGGCGTCGCGGCCGCCTACCAGCGCGCACGGGACGCCTTCGGCGGCTGGCGGCAGGCCGGCCCGCTGGACCGGGCCGCCGTGCTGGCCCGGTGCGCGGCCCTGATCCGGTCCCAGGCCGAGGACGGCGCGGTCACGCTGGTTCGGGAGAACGGCAAGACGCTGGCCGAAGCCCGGGTGGAAGTGACCAAGACGGCCGACTTCCTGGACTACTACGCCTCGTTCGCCCGGCAGCCGTGGGGCGAGATCCTGGCCGACGCGCGGCCCGGCACCCAGACCAGCGTGCGCACCGAGCCGGTCGGGGTGGTGCTGGCCATCACGCCGTGGAACGACCCGCTGCTCACCCCGGCCCGCAAGCTGGGGCCGGCCCTGATCGCGGGCAACAGCGTGCTGCTCAAGCCGTCCCGGCAGACCCCGCTGATCGCGCAGTGGCTGGCCGGGCTGCTCGGCGCGGCCGGGCTCCCGGCCGGCGTGCTCGAAGTCGTCACCGGGCAGGAGGCGGACATCTCGGCCGCGCTGCTCGGCGATCCCGGGCTGGCCGCGCTGACGTTCACCGGCTCCACCGCGACCGGCGGCTACCTGCGCCAGGCGCTGGCCGGGCGCAACGTCCGGCTGCAGACCGAGACCGGCGGGAAGAACGCTTCGGTCGTACTGGCCGACGCCGACCTGGAGCTGGCCGCCGCCACCGTGGCCGCGGCCGCGTTCGGCCAGGCCGGGCAGCGGTGCACCGCGACCAGCCGGGTGATCGTGGACGCCGCGGTGGCGCCCGCGCTGCTCGGCCTGCTGCGGGACCGGGTGGCGGACTGCGTCCTCGGGCCGGGCCTGGATCCAGCGACCACGCTGGGCCCGCTGGCCACCCCCGAGCACCGGGACGGCGTGCTCGCGCACGTGGACCGGGCCCGGTCCGAGGGCGCCGAGGTGCTCACCGGCGGCGGCCGGCCCGGTGACACGGCGCTGCGGCACGGCTGTTACGTGCAGCCGACGCTGGTGGCGGTCAAGCCGGGGCAGTCGCTGTGGCGGGACGAGGTGTTCGGCCCGGTGGTGGCGGTCACCGAGGCCAGCGGGTTCGGCCAGGCCGTCGAGCTGGCCAACGACTCGCAGTACGGTCTGTCGGCGGCGGTGTTCACCACCAGTTTGCGCTGGGCCAGCGAGTTCACCGACCGGGCCGAGGCGGGCCAGGTCTCGGTCAACCTGCCCACGTCCGGCTGGGACGTGCATCACCCGTTCGGCGGGTTCCGCGACTCCGGCTCCCCGTTCAAGGAGCAGGGCGCTCCCGGGCTGCGCTTCTACACCCGGCTCAAGACGGCCGCCGTGCGGTTCTCATGGTGACGCCCGCGCCAAAGGGGGCGCGCCGCCGACTGATGAGGAGCGAGGAAGCGAGGAACGAGCGCCCCGAGCGACGAGGGAAGGAGGCGGCTCCAAAGCGCCCCCGGCGGCGCAAGGCAAACACTGCGCACGCCGGGATCTACTACCTGCCCGGCTCGGCCAAGGCGACGCTGTGCCGCCGTGGCGCGGACCTGCTCCGCGGCTACTGCGCGGACCGCGGCCTGCCCTGGGACACCCGCGGCAAGCTGGTGGTGGCACGGGACGAGGCCGAGACGGCCCGGCTGCGCGAGATCGAGCGGCGCGCGACCAGCCAACGGGGTGCCCGGCCTGCGCTGGCTGGATGCGGCGGCCATCAGGGAGCTGGAACCGGAGATCACCGGGCGGGCCGCGCTGCTCTCGCCCAGCACCGCCATCACCGACTACCCGGCCATCGCGCGCTGCTTGGCCGAGGACGTGACCGCGGCCGGCGGCCAGGTGCTGACCAGCACGGCAGTGTCCCGGGTGCACCTCCACGCCGGCGACCAGGTGGACGTGAGCACGCCGGCCGGGCCGCACCGGCTGCGCCGGCTGATCATCTGCGCCGGGCTGCAGTCGGACCTGGTGGCGGCCGCGGCCGGGGACCAGGCCGCGCCGGAGATCGTGCCGTTCCGCGGCGAGTACCTGCGGCTGCGGCCGCACGCCAGGGACCGGGTGCGGCACCTGATCTACCCGGTGCCCGACCCGGCCTACCCGTTCCTCGGCGTGCACCTGACCCCGCGCATCGACGGCGAGGCCGATATCGGCCCGAACGCGGTGCTCGCGCTGGCCCGGGAGGGCTACCGCCGCCGGGACGTCTCCGCGGCCCAGCTGGCCCGGCTGGCCAGGTCAGTAGCGTTCAGAAAAATGGCCCGGCGGAACTGGCGGGCGGGCCTGCGCGAGACGCGCGGGTCGCTGTCGCGGCGGGTGTTCCTGGCCGAGGCCCGCAGCTATCTGCCCTGGCTCAGCCCCGGCGACGTGCAGGCGGCGCCGGCCGGGGTGCGGGCCCAGGCGGTGGACCCGGACGGTTCCCTGGTGGATGACTTCCGTATGCACCAGATCGGGCCGGTGACCGCGGTCCGAAACGCGCCATCCCCGGCCGCGACGGCGTCACTGGCCATCGCCGAGCGCATCGTCGCCGAGCTTTCGTTGCCCAGTGCTAGCCCGGGGGGCGACCCCCCGGAGCCCCCCGCATGTCTGCAGGAAGGTAGCTAGAGAGTGTTCATCGTCGACTCACAAGTTCACATCTGGCGCGAGGAAACCCCGGACCGGCCGTGGGTGCCTGGCGCCCGGGAGCGGCTGCGGCTGAACGGGCACCGCGAAGAGGCGTTCAGCTACGAAGAGTGCGTGGGCCTGATGGACGAGGCCGGGGTGGACCGCGCGCTGATCTTGCCGCCGTCCTGGGAGGGAGACCGGATCGACTACGCGCTGGAGGCGTGCGAGGCGTACCCGGAGCGGTTCGGCATCATGGCCCGGATCCCGCAGAACAAGCCGGCCGAGGGCGCCGCCATGATGCGCGACTTCGCGCAGAACCCGTACATCAAGGGCACCCGGCTGACGTTCCACCGGCCGATCGACCGGAACTGGATGATCGACGGCACCAACGACTGGTACTGGCCGCTGGCCGAGGAACTGGACATCCGCACGATGGTGCACGCGCCGATCTGGAAGGCCGAGCTGGGCCAGATCGCGGACCGGCACCCGGGGCTGCGGATCATCATCGACCACATGGGGATCATGGCCCGGTGCGTGGACGACGCCATCGGGTACTGGGTCAGCGAGACCGCGGACCTGTGTGAGCGGCCCAACATCTACGTCAAGGTGTCGGCCATCCCGGGCTACTCGACGCAGCCGTTCCCGAACCTGAACATCGCGCCGTACGTCCGCGAGATGGTGGACAAGATGGGGCCGGAGCGCTGCTTCTGGGGCACCGACCTGACCCGGCTGATGGGGCACGGGCTGACGTATAAAGACACGATCGAGCAGTTCACCAAGTACTTCCCGTTCTCCGCGGAGGAACTGGAGTGGATCATGGGACGGGGGATTTGCGAGTGTCTCGACTGGCCGGTTCCGGTGGCTGCCGCCGATGAGTGATGGCGGTGAGGCGCTGCTGCAGGCGTGCCGGGACCTGGGCGCGGACTACATCTTCTCCTCGGCCGGGTCGGAGTGGGCGCCGGTGTGGGAGGCGCTGGCCCGGCAGGCGGAGGCGGGACGGCTGGGCCGCGGTACCTGGATCTGACCGCACGAGACGGTCGCGGTGGCCATGGCCACCGGGTACGCCGCTGGAGACCGGCCAGGTGCCGGTGGTGCTGCTGCATGCCGGGGCTGGGCTGCTGCAGGGGGCCAACGCGGTGCACGGCGCGCTGCTCACCGGGGTGCCGATGGTGGTCTGCTCCGGCAGAGTCCACCGGCTACGGCGACGGGGCCGGGCGCGACCCCGGGTCGCAGTGGTACCGGAACCTGTCCGTGGTCGGCGGCCCGCAGGCGCTGGCCGCGCCGTTCACCAAGTGGGCCTGCGCGGCCAGCGACGTGAGCGTGCTGTACGGCATGGTCCGCCGGGCCGGCGAGCTGGCGGCCCAGCCGCCGGCCGGGCCGGTGTACGTGAACATCCCGGTCGAGGTGCTGCTGGATGAGTGGCGGCCCGCGGCCGCCGCCACCGGCCCGGTGCCCCGCGCCGCCGGGACGGCGCCCGCGGATGAGGACGTGGCCACGGCCGCGCGGCTGCTGGCCACGGCGCAGCGGCCGGTGCTGGCGGTCGAGTCCGTGGGCCGCGACCCGGCGGCGTTCGCCGCGCTGGTCGACCTGGCCGAGTTGCTGGCCATCCCGGTCGTCGAGCCGCAGTCCGCGGTGTGTGCCAACTTCCCGCGCAGTCACCCGCTGCACCAGGGCGGCGACCTGGCCGCGCTGGCCGCCGACGCCGACCTGGTCGTGCTGGTCGGCTGCCGGGCGCCGTGGTACCCGCCCAGCGCCAAGCCTGGTTCGGCCACTGTGCTGGTCATCGATGAGGTGCCGCACCGGCCGTACCTGGCGTATCAGGTGCTCACCGCCGACTGCTACGTCGGCGGCTCGGCCGCGTCCGCGCTGCAGGCCATCGCGGCGCGGGTGCGCGCGGACGGCCTGCTCGACACCCCCGCGGTGCGGGCCCGGCTTGATCGGCTGGCCGGCACGCACGCCACGGCCGATCAGGCGCGCCGGGACGCCGAGGAACGGGCTTTGGCCGATCCGGCCGGGCCGGTGGATCCAGCCGTGGTGGCCGGCACGCTGCGCGACCTGCTCGACCCCGGGCGCAGTCGTGGTGGACGAGACCATCACGCACAGCCGGACGATCGTCAGGCACCTGCTGGCCGATACGCCCGGCCGGTACCGGTACGTGCAGGGCGGGCTGGGCCAGGGGCTCGGGGTCGCGCTCGGCGTGAAGCTGGCTCTTGGGTCCGAGCGGATGGTGGCGTTCACCGTGGGCGACGGGTCGTGGCTGTACAACCCGGTGCTGCCCGGGCTGATGGCGTCCGCCCAGTACGGCCTGCCGCTGCTGGTCGTGGTGTTCAGCAACGGCGCCTACCGGTCGATGCAGCTCAACCACCTGCGCGCCTACCCGGAGGGCGCGGCCGTGCGCACTGGCCGGTTCCTGGGCGTCGACCTGTCGGCCCAGCCGGACGCCGCGGCCGTGGCCACCGCGGCGGGCGCGGCCGGGTTCACCGTGGCCAGCACCGGGCAGCTCGGCCCGGCGCTGGACAAGGCGATGGCGGCGGTGCGCGACGGCCAGAGCGCCGTCGTCAATATCCAGCTCACTCGGTAAGGAGTTCACTCGTGCCCACGGAAACTGCGCCTGCCCGCCCGGCCAAGGTCCGGTTCCGCGCCGACGACCTGCGCGGCCTGGTGGCCGGCATCTTCACCGCCCGGGGGGCCAGCGCGGCCGACGCGGCGGCGGTGGCCGACGCGCTGGTCTGGGCCAACCTGCGCGGCATCGACTCGCACGGGGTGTCCCGGGTGCCGCGCTACCTGGAGCTGTTCGACAAGGGCGAATCCGACCCGGCCGCGGCGCCGGCCGTGACGCGGCCGCGGGCCGCGGTCGCGATCGTGGACGCGCACGCCGCGCCCGGCCCGGTCGCGATGAACCGGGCCGCGGCCGAGGCCGTGGCCGGGGCCCGCGACTGCGGCATCGGCTGGGCCTCGGTCCGTGGCACGGTGCACACCGGCGCGATCGGCTACTACACCAGCCAGATGGCTGGGGAAGGCATGGCCGCGGTCGGCGTGGTGGCCGGGATGCCGAACATGGCCTACGCGGGCGCGCGCGGCGCGGCCGTGGCGACCAGCCCGCTGTCCGTCGCGGTGCCCGCGGGCCGCCACGAGCTGGTACTGCTCGACATGGCCACCGCGGTCATGGCGCTGGGCCGGATCGCCCAGCTCAAGGCGGCCGGAGCCGAACTGCCGCCCGGGGCGGCGGTGACCGCGGACGGCGCGCCGACCACCGACCCGGCACAGGCCAAGGTGCCGCTGCCGGTCGGCGGGGCCAAGGGATCAGGGATGAGCCTGGTGTTCGAGCTGCTGGCCAGCGGGCTGGTGGCCAACCCGATCGTGCCCGGCTACCACGCCGGCTCGCCGGACGGCCGGCGGCACCGGCAGAACGGTTTCCTGCTGGCGGTGGACGTGTCGGCGTTCCTGCCGCTGGACGAGTTCACCGCGACGGTGGACGCCACCGTGGACGCGATCAAGGCGCTGCCGCCGGCCGACGGGGCGGCCGAGGTGCTGGTACCGGGCGAGCGCGGCCACCGCAGCGAAGCCGACCGGCGTGCGTCCGGCGTGCCGCTGGGCGCCAAGGTGTGGCGCGAGCTGAGCGGCGCCGCCTCGGCCCTCGGCGTAGCCGTGCCCACCCCCCTGGACAGCTAGCGCCCCATCTTCAACCGCATGGCTGAATCATTCATGCGGTCAGGTGCGCGTGAATGCAACATCCATGCGGTGCCTTATGCGCGCCGGGCCTCAGCCGACGGGCTCTTTGTGCACCGAGGCCTGGTAGATCTGCTCGACCGACGCCTCCAGCGTGGCGTTGAACTGCTCGTCGGTCTGCTCAGCCGTCAGCCCCTCCAGCAGCGCGCGGGAGAAGCTGGCGATGAGGGTGGGATCGTGGGCCAGCAGGGCGCAGGCCTCGTCCCGGCTGTAGCCGCCGGACAGCGCGACGACGCGGACGACGCGCGGGTCGGCCGCCAGCTCGCCGTACAGGCCAGGCTGGGCCGGGATAGTGATCTTCAGCATCACCCGGGCATCCGCGGGCAGCGCCGCGATGCGCTCGGCGATGGCGTCCCGCAGCAGCGTCTCCGCCTGCTCCTTGTGCGGGCTGACGATGCTGACCTCGGGCTCCATGATCGGCACCAGCCCAGCCGCCCGGATGCGGTCCGCGTAGCCGAACTGCTGGTCCACGATGGCCGAGATCCCGGCCGGATTGGCGTCGTGGATGACCGACCGCATCTTGGTGCCGAAGATCCGGTGCCGTCGCGCCCGCTCCAGCAGGTCATCCAGGGTGCCGATCGGCTTCATGAGCTGCACGTCGTCCTGCTCGGCGGCCAGCCCCAGGTCGACCTTGAGGAACGGGACCACGTTCTTCTCGTCCCACAGATACTGGGCCGTGGGGACGCCCTGGACGTCCCGCTCCATGGTCTGCTCGAACAAGATGGCCGCGAGGATGCGGGTGCCGTCGAACGCGGGGCTGGTCACCACCCGGGTCCGCATGGCGTGCACCAGGTCGAACATCTCGGTCTCGGAACGGTACTGGTCCCGCGGGATGCCGTACTCGGCCAGCGCCTTGGGCGTGCTGCCACCGCTCTGATCGAGGGCCGCGAAGAAACCACGGCCGGTCCTGACCTTCTCGAATTGACTAGTGTCCACCCTTCCGCATTGTGGCACGGGGTTCCTCGTGCACAGCATGCAAGCTAAGGTTTCCGCTCTGGTGCCCGCTACCCTGGGATAATCCGGTCACCACGGCGGCGAGGGAGGACATGGACCGGCTCACCCTGATGCGGAGCTTCGTGGGCGTCACGAAGTCGCGCAGCTTCAGCCAGGCGGCCCGTACGCTCGGGATCTCCGGTTCCCTGGTCTCCCGGCATGTCGCGGAGCTGGAGCGGGACCTGGGCATCCGCCTGGTCAACCGGACGGCCCGGACGGTCAGCCTGACCGAGGCCGGCAGCCGGTACGCGGACTTCGCCACCCGGATCATCGATGAGATCGATCACGAGGAGGAGATGCTCCGCGGGCTGCGGGACAAGGCCGAGGGGTCGCTGGCCATCATCAGCCCGAAGTGGATAGGGAACAACGACGTCGCCGACGCGATCGTCGCGTTCTCCACCCGCTACCCCAAGATCCGGATCCGGTTCGAGGTCGGCGGCATGTCCGAGCGAGCCTACGACTTCCTGGACCAGGGCTTCGACGTCGCGTTCCACACCCGGCACGTGCGCGACTCCAGCCTGATGCTGAAGAAGATCGCCGACCTCAAGTTCGCGCTGTGCGCGTCGCCGATCTACCTGCACCGGGCGGGTGCGCCGGCCCAGGTGGCCGAGCTGAGCGAGCACGACTGCCTGGTCAACACCAACGACCCGATCTGGCATCTGCGGCACGCCGGGCACGACGTGCATCTGAAGATCAGCGACCCGGTCTACTCGTCCAACAGCTACCTGACGCTGCGCAAGGCGGCGCTGGCCGGCCGGGGCATCGCGCTGCTGCCGGTCCGCCTGGTCGCGCCGGAGTTCACCGACGGCAGCCTGGTGGACGTGGTGCCGAGCATCGACGTGCCGGACCGGCCGCTGTATGCGCTGTACTCCCCCGGTGGCCAGACCCCGGCCCGGGTAAAGCTGTTCCTCGAGTTCGTCACCGACTGGTTCCGCGCCAGCCCCCGCACCAGCCGCCGAGCCAGCCCACCCGGCCAAGTCCGCGTGACGCGAGCGCGCCACCCGAGTTGTTGAAGTTAAGTACCCGAATTCCTGTGTCGGCCAGTTCAACATCAACCAGGTCCGCTTGGGCGGCCCCGCCTCCGGCCGCAGTGTCAACTAAAGGCTTCGTCCAGTGCCGGCTGCGCACCTAAGCTGCGAACGAGCAAGCCCACACTGGAGGAGTCGGCCGGATGACGGTCATGCGGGTGGAACGGGTCGTGTACGGCGTGCCCAACCTGGACGAGTGTGTCCGGTTCTTCGGCGACTTCGGGCTGGACCGGCTGCCCGGCGACGGCCCCGGGGCCGTGTTCGCGCACCCGGACCGGCCAGGTCCTCGAGCTCCGGCCGGCCGACGACCCGGGCCTGCCCCCGGCCCTCGAAGACGGGCCCGAGCCTGCGTGAAGTGGTCTGGGGCGTGGACACCGGCCGAGGCGCTGGACGAGCTGGCCGCCCGGCTGGCCACCGACCGGGAGGTCCGGACCGCCGACGGTGAAGTGCACACCGTGGACGAGACCGGCTTCGGCGTCGGGCTGGCGGTCGGCCCAGGCGCGAGACCCCGGACGGCCGACTACCCAGGCGCCAACCGGTCCGGCGCCGTGACCCGGTGGAACCAGCCGCTGCGGCCACCCGGGCGAGTCCGCCCGCTGCGCTTGTGCCACGTGGCGCTGAACATCCCGAAGGCGGGCCGGGCCGAGGCGGCCGCGTTCTACACCGGCCGGCTCGGCTTTCGTGCCCACCGACCGGGTCCGCGACATGGGCGTGTTCCTGCGCGCCCCCGGCGACCAGGACCAGCACACGTTCCTGCTGTGCCACCGCCCGGACCGGGCCGGGGTGAACCACACCGCCTGGGAGGTGGCCAACGTCGACGAGGTCATCGTCGGGGCCAACCGACATGATCGACCGCGGCTGGCACGAGGCCCGGCGGCTCGGGCCGGCACACGGTCGGGTCGAACATCTTCCGGTTCATCCACGCGCCGTGCGGCGGGCGGGTCGAGTTCGCCGCGGACATGGACCGGGTGGACGACAGCTACGGACCCGAATGACTACGAGGAAACCCCACCGCACCACATCTGGACGTTGCAGAGCAGAGGTCACGGCGAGACCCTCATGAGCGAGTATCCCGCGATCGCGCTGTACATCGACGGCGAGTGGACCGACGGCAGCGGCAGCCGCGGCGACGAGGTCCTCAACCCGGCCACCGGCGCGGTGCTCGGCCGGGTGCCGTTCGCCGAGCCCGAGGACGTGGACCGGGCCATCGCGGCGGCCAGCGCAGCCTTCGCAGGCTGGCGCGACATGGCGGCCGGACGGGCGTTCGGCAATCTTGCACCGGGCCGCGGGGCTGATCCGGCAGCGTGCCGCGGACATCGGCCGGGTGATGACCCTGGAAGAAGGGCAAGCCGCTGCCGGAAGCGACCGGTGAGGTGCACCGGGCCGCCACCCTGCTGGAATGGGATTGCGAGGAGGGCCGCCGGGCCTACGGGCGGATCATCCCCACCGGCCCCGAGCCAGGTCCTGTCCGTCCGGCAGACCCGGTCGGCCCGGTGGCCGCGTTCGTGCCGTGGAACTTCCCGGCGGGCGGGCCGATGCGCAAGATCGCCGCGGCGCTGGCGGCGGGCTGCTCCATCGTGATCAAGCCCTCCGAGGAAGTGCCGGGCACGGTGTGCCTGCTGGCCCAGGCGTTCGCCGACGCCGGGCTGCCGCCGGGCGTGCTCAACCTGGTGTTCGGCGTGCCGGACGAGATCTCCGCGCACGGGTCATCGCCGACCCGGCCATCCGGTTCGTCGCGTTCACCGGCTCGGTCCCGGTCGGCAAGCACATCGCCGGGCTGGCCGCGGCCAGCATGAAGCCGGCCATCATGGAGCTGGGCGGGCACGCCCCGGTCATCGTGTGCGCCGACGCCGACCCGGTGGCCGCCGCCCGGCCTGCGTCCGGGCCAAGTTGGTCAACGCCGGGCAGGTGTGCACCTCGCCCAGCCGGTTCCTGGCCGACCGGCGGATCCTGCGCCGAGTTCGTCGAGGCGTTCGTGGCCGCCAGCGAGGCGGTCAAGGTCGGCAACGGGCTGGACGAGGGGGTCCGGATGGGCCCGATGGCCAGCGAGCGGCGGCGCGAGGCCGTGCACCGAGCTGATCAGCGACGCGCGCGACCAGCGGCGCCCGGGTGGTGCTCGGCGGCGAGCCGACAGACGGGCCGGGCTTCTTCTACCCGCCGACCGTGCTGACCGACGTGCCCGCGGACGCGCGCGCTGCTGCACGAGGAGCCGTTCGGCCCGGTCGCGCCGATCATGCGCGTTCAGACGATCTCGACGACGCGCTGGCCGAGCGCCAACGCGCTGCCCTACGGCCTGGCCGCCTACGGCTTCACCGAGTCGGCGGCCACCGCCGAGCGGCTGATCGCCGGGCTCGAGGCGGGCATCCTGTCGATCAACCACTGCGGCGGGTCGGTGCCGCAGGCCCCGTCCGGCGGGGTCAAGGAGAGCGGCTACGGCCGGGAGGGCGGCCCCGAGGGCCTGCACGGCTACCTGGTCACCAAGCGCGTCTCGCACCAGCTGCGGCCATGATCTGGTGCCGGTTCGACGACGCCGGGCGGCCGCGGTACGGGATGGTCGAGGGCGATGTGCTGCATCCCGGTCGAGCGGCGACCCGTTCCGCTGGTGCGAGCACGCGCTACGCGCAGCCGCGCAGCGCTGGCCGAGCGCACGGCTGCTGCCGCCGGTCTGGCCGGGCACGTTCTTCTGCGTCGGGCTGAACTACCGCGGCCACGCCGAGCGCGCGCACGCCGCAGCCGGCTACGCGGCGGCGCCGTGCCCGACCGGCCCGAGGTCGGCTACCGGGCCAACAGCGCGCTGATCGGGCACGGCGAGCCGATCGTGCGGCCCGCCGACTACGCCGAGCCGCTGGAGGCCGAAGGCGAACTGGTCGCGGTGATCGGCCGCCCGCTCCGGCACGCGTCACGGGACGAGGCCCGGGCCGGCGTGCTCGGCTGGACGATCGGCAACGACGTCAGCGCCCGGGCCTGGCAGCGCGCCGACCGGACGTTCTGGCGGGCCAAGAACAGCGACACGTTCAAGCCGATGGGCCCGTGGATCGTGACCGACGCCGACCCGCTGGCCGCCACGACCACGGTGCGCGTCGACGGCGCAGGTCGTGGCACGTTCCGCACCGGCGACATGATCTTCGACCCGCTACGACTACATCGCGAGATCACGCCCGCTACATCACGCTGCGCCCCGGCGACGTGCTGTGGATGGGCACGGACGACGGCGTCCGCCATGGTCCCGGGCGACACGGTCGAGGTCAGCATCGGCGGCCTCGGCACGCTGCGCCAACCCGGTTATCGAGGAGAAACAATGAGTGAGCGACCGGCCCGCATACATCCATCACGTGCAACTTCCCGACCACCGACCCGGAGCGGACCAAGGAGTGGTACTCGAAGGTCTTCGGGATGAAGTACATCACAGCCGAAGAGCAACACCAAGGTGGTGCTCATGACCCGGGGCAACTTCGACCTGCACTTCACGCCGGTCGAGGAGATGGACCGGATGGCGCCGTACCACTTCGCGGTCGAGGTCGAGGACTGGGACGGGTTCCTGGCCCACCTGCGATGAGCTGGGCGTCCGGCACACCCGGCCGATCATGCGGCCGGAGAACAACTCGAAGTTCTGCTACATCCACGACCCCGACCACACGATGATCGAGCTGGTCTACCACCACCGGCGCCAGTTCCCGCCGCCGATGGCCTACGACCCGGCCGAGAAGGCCCGGGCCGGGACCCAGGCCGACGCTTCGGAGTCGGCCGAGCAGGCCCGGGCCGACCCACCCGCCTCGCCCTTCGCCCCTTCACTGGGGCCAGCCGGTGAGCTGGATCGCCCGGGACGGCGCCCGGATCTACTACGAGGTGCACGGCGCCGGCCCGGCCGTGCTGTTCGTGCACGGTTCCGGCGGGCATCACGCCGCCTGGTGGCAGCAGGTCACCGCGCTGCGCGGTGACTACACCGTGATCACCATGGACCTGCGTGGCTTCGGCTGCTCCCGGTGGGACGCCGAGCATGATTCCGCCGCGTTCCCCGGCGACGTCCGCGCCGTGCTGGACGCGGTGGCCGAGGCCGGGGGGCCGGACCGGGCCGTGCTGGTCGGCCAGTCGATCGGCGCGGCGGCCGCGCTGCGGGCCGCGCTGGACCGGCCGGACCGGGCCGCCGGGGTGGTGCTGGCGCACTCGCTGGGCGGGCTCAGGCACCCGGAGCTGGCCGAGCTGGTCAAGGCGGACCGCGCCGCGGCCGTGCAGCTGCCGGTGCTGGACCGGCTGCTCACCCCGGCGTTCCGGGCCGAGCACCCGGACCGGGCGTTCCTGTTCCAGCAGATGGGCACGTTCAACACGGCCAAGATGGCCGACCTGCGCAACCTGGGCAGCGACGGACCGAGCCTGGACGAGCTGAACGCCGCACCGTTCCCGGTGCTGCTGCTGGCCGGGGAGAAAGACAGCGTGCTGAGCCCGGCGACGGTCCGCCGGGCCGGTGAGCTGCTGCCCCGCGCCCAGGTGGAGATCGTGCCCGGGGCGCCGCACTCGATGTACTGGGAGACGCCCGCGCTGTTCAACGAGGCGCTCGGCCGGTTCCTGGCCCGCGTCTACGCCGCCGAGCCGCCGCCACTGACCCGGCACGTCTCACGGCCGCCGGGACCGGGCGGGCACTGGCGTCGGGAAGATATTTGCCGTGACAGACGTGCTCGGCCCCGGCGAGGGGCACGCGCAGGTTCACGCACGGGGCAGCGTCATGATACTTCAAGGCGCTGGCCGAGCTGGACGACGGCGACCTGTCGCTGATGGAGCGCACGCTGCCGCCCGGCGGCCGCAGGCCGCCCGCGCACCGGCACATGAACTGCACAGAGGCCTACTTCGTGCTCGACGGCGAGGTGCTGATCACGGTCGGTGACCAGGATCTGGCGGCCGGCCCGGAGGGGTTCGTGCTGGTGCCCCGGGGTACCCCGCACACGTTCGGCAACGTGTCGGGTCAGCCGGCCCGGCTGCTGGTCATCCACGCCCCTGCGATGGATGCCTACTTCGCCGCGCTGCACGACCTGTGGCACCGGGAGCAGCCGCCCACCCCGGAGGAAGAACGCGAGCTGATGGCCCGGTTCGGGATGGAGCGGGCCTAAGCGGTCCCGGCCACCCCGATCAGGTTTCCCTCCGGGTCGGTGAAATGCCCGATCACCAGCCCGGTCGGTGCCCGCTCCGGCCCCAGCACGCGCTTACCGCCCAGGCTCTCGGCCTGCCGCAGGGCGGCCTCGACGCTGGGCACGCCGACGTAGAACAGCACCCGGGGCTGGTAACCCGCGCCGCCGCCGACACCACCGGGGATCCCGGTCCCGTCCGGGGTCGTGGTGCGGTTCACGAAGCCGTAGCCGTCCGGCTCGGACACCGCCGCCGCGACCGGCGCGCTGGTGTCGAACTCCCAGCCGAACAGCTCGCCGAAGTAGCTCCGCAGCCGGGCCGGGTCCGACCCGATGATCTCGAAGTGCACCACCGGCAGTGCCATGAGTTCTCCCTTCCGTCAGGCCCTCGCAGAGATGACGGCGCCCGCGGCGGAAACTCATCGGCCGGCCAGAGCCCGGGCCGCCTCCATCGGGCCGGGCTGGCTGCCCTCGCTCAGCACGTGCAGGATGACGTGGTCCGCGCCGGCCTCGTGCAGCTGGCCGATCCGCGCGGTCACCGTGTCTGGGTCACCCCAGAAGATCAGCTCATCGGCCAGCCGGTCGCTCACCTCGGCGATGTCCGGCCCGGTGAAGCCCATCCGGGCGAAGCTGGCCTGGTACCCGGGCAGCCCGGCCAGGAAACGCAGCGGCCGCCGGGCGGTCTCCCGGGCCCGGCCCGGGTCGGTGTCCAGCACCAGCATCTGGTCCACGACCAAAGCTGCCTGCCCGCCCAGGATCCGACGCGCCTCACGCAGGTAGGCCAGCGTGACCAGCAGCACGATGGCCCCGGCGCAGCGCTGGCGGGCCAGTTCGAGCTTGCGCGGGCCGAGCGCGGCCAGCAGCCAGCAGCGGCCGGCACCGGCGGCGCGGCCTGGTCGAGCTGGTCCAGGTACGCGTGCAGCGCGGCCAGCGACCGGGGCTGCTGTGAGCCGCCCAGGCCGGGCAGGAACCGGCCGGGCGCACTGGCTTCCAGCCGCGCGTACAGCCCGGCGACCGCCGCGGCCGGGTACACGTCCGGGGAGATGATGGACGATCCGATCCGCACCGCCGTCGTGGCCTGGACCAGGTCGGCGAGCCGCCCCAGCTCGTCGAGCTGCCCGCCGGGCAGCCAGATCGCCGAGTAGCCCAGCCGCTCCGCCTCGGCGGCGTCCGCCAGGTAGCTGGCGGAGACATTGAGGGCCAGGCCCACCGGCCCGAGGCCGAGCGTGCCCATCCGTCCTCCCCTTTCTTTCCTGAACGCCAGTACCCGGCCAGTCAAGCAGCCTGAGTGGGCGGCCGGTGGCGCACTAGGGTGACGCCATGAGCCGAGTCGCGAGCTTTGCGGTGGGCGTGCCCAATGTCGGGCCGTTCGGCGACCCGCGGCTGCTGGTCGAGCTGGCCGTGGCGGCCGAGGAGCACGGCTGGGACGGCTTCTTCGTCTGGGATCACCAGCTGTGGCACGACCAGGGCTGGGCCGTCGCCGACCCGGTCGTGGTGATCTCCGCGGTCGCCGCGCGTACCACCCGGGTCCGGCTCGGCATCCTGGTGAACGTGCTGGCCCGCCGCCGGGTCGGCAAGGTGGCCCGGGAGTCGGTGACGCTGGACCACCTGTCCGGCGGGCGGCTGGTGTTCGGGGCCGGGCTCGGCGCGTACGCCGGGGAGTTCACCGCGTTCGGCGAATCGGGAGACGCCAGGGAACGCGCCGCCCGGCTGGACGAGTCGCTGCAACTGCTCGACGCGCTGTGGCGCGGGGAACCGGTGACGACCCGCGGCGAGTACCTGACCGCGGTGGATGTGACCATGCGGCCCCGCCCGGTGCAGCAGCCCAGGATCCCGGTCTGGGTCGGTGGCCGCTGGCCGAACCGGGCGCCGTTCCGCCGGGCCGCCCGCTGGGATGGTGTGATGCCCACCCATCGCGACTACGGCCTGGGCGAGACCATGCCGCCGGACGAGCTGCGCGCGGTCCTCCGGTACACCCGCGAGCAGCGCGGCACGGACGGCCCGTTCGACGTGGCCCTGGAGGGCCGCACCGACGGCGCCGCGCCGGACCGCGCCGGCCGGCACGTGGCTCCGTACCTGGACGCTGGGCTGACCTGGTGGATCGAGGCGCTGGGCTGGTGGCGCGGCACACCGGCGGACGCGATGACCCGGATCCGCCAGGGCCCGCCCGTTACCGGGTGAAAGCGCAGAACTCGTTCCCCTCCGGGTCGGCCAGCACGTGCCAGCGGACCTCGTCGTCCGGCTCGCGCAGCACCGTGGCGCCGGCCGTGACCAGCGGCGCCACGTCGGGCACCGTGACGTCCCAGTGAATCCGGTTCTTCACCTTCTTCGGCTCCGGCACGTCGGCGAAGTCCATCGCATCGATCGGCATGCCGGGCACGCCCTCCAGCGCGAACCAGCCGTCGTACCTGGTCACCTCCACCCCGTAGACCTGGCCCCACCAGCCCGCCAGCGCCTCAGCGTCGGCGCAGTCCACCTCCAGACCGTGCAGCCGCTCGGCGGGCAGCTCAGCCCGCAGGAACGCGTCGAACTCGCCGCCCTCCGGGTCGGTCATGATCGTCCAGCCACGCGTGCCGTCATCCGGCGCCAGCACGGACGCGCCCAGTGCCTCCAGGCCGGCCAGCTGCTGCGCGAAGACATCCAGGTGCACCCGCTGCTTGACCGTCTTGCCTTCGGGCACCTTGTTGATCCAGATGGTGTGCTGCGGCGTCGGCCCGCGCAGCACCGCCTCCCCGTCCTCGTCGGGCTCAAAGCTGCGGGCGAGCACGGCCGCGTAGAACCGGCCGAGCCGGGCCGGGTTGACCGCGTCCAGGCACAGGTCTTTGAATCGCGCGATGGCCATGCCAGGAAGGTAACCCAGGGCGCCGACAGTCCCGGCCGGTCAGGTTTCCCGGCCGGCGAGATAGGCACGCTCCCGGGCGGCGGCGGTAGCCACCGGATCGTGCACCTGCTTGATCTCCGGGTCGCCCCGGTCGGTGTGCGCCTCGGTGGTGTAGAAGCGGATCTCGTGCCCGTCCGGGTCGTGGCTGTGCGGCAGGATCCAGCCGATGGTGGCGAAGTGCACGCCCGCGTGCTGCTCGCCGAGCGCGGTGAGCCGCTGCGCCAGCGCGTCGATGGCCTCCTTGGTCGGCACGCCGATCGCGAAGTAATCGAACCCGGCGGCCCGCGCGGCCAGCTCGGGGTTCAGGCGCAGGGCCAGGTCGGGCCCGCCGTTGGGGTGGGCCAGCGCGAGGCCCATCACCGTGCCGTCCTCGATGAATTCGGTGGTCAGCTGGTAGCCGAGACGGCTCTCGTACCAGGCGCGAGACCGGTCCAGGTCGCTGACTGGCAGCTTGACGTGATGGATCCCGTCGAGTTCGGGTGCGGTGCTGGTCATGACATCCCCCGGGAAATTAAATACAGCGTAACTGCATGTTTGCAGTTAGACTGCAACGTTATGGCGGATGATGTCAAGGGCCTGCGCGCCGCGCGGGTGGCCGATACCGAGGAACGCATCCTGGCCGCGGCCCGCGGCCTGTTCCTGCGCGATGGCTACGCGGCCACCACGCTGGCCGCGGTGGCCGACGCGGCCCGGGTCGGGCACCGCACGGTCTACGTGCGCTTCGGCACCAAGGCCGCGTTGCTCAAGCGCGTCGTCGACGTGGCCGTGGCCGGCGACACCAGGCCCATCGACGTGGTGAGCCGGGACTGGTTCCAGACCTCGCTCACCGCGCCGACGCTGGCCGAACGGGTCGCGGCGGCGGCCAGCGGGTCGGCCGCGCTGATGGCCCGGGCCGGCGATCTCATCGCGATCGCGGAGCAGGCCGCGCCGGTGGAACCGGCCATCGCCGCCGCGGCCCGGGCCGGCCGGGAGGGCACCCGGGACGCGATCCGGCTGTTCTGCACCCGGCTGCGCGACGATGGGCTGATCCCGGCGGACAGCGATGTGCCCTGGCTGGCCGATACGGCCAGCCTGCTCAGCCAGGCGCAGACATACCTGCTGGGACGCGACACGCTCGGCTGGACCAGCGACCAGTACCAGCACTGGCTGGAGACCACGCTCAGCCGCCTCATCATGGCTGTTGTCAAAGTAGACCTGGCACAAAGTGACTGAGGAGGTTATTGAGGGTTGGTTGCCACGGCCAGCACGCGACGGAGCAGGCCGGCTGAGGTCCACTCCAGGGACTTCAGGCCTTCCGCATGAAGGGACCGCAGCGCGGGGTCGTCGCCAGGGTCGAGCGTGACGGTCTCTTCCCACAACGCGTGCTCGCGTGCCAGCCACGACGGGCGGTCCCGGACCTCGACGTCCGTGAAGCCCGCCTGGTGAAGGCCGGCGCCCGGGTTTGCCCGGCGCACCCGGAGACTGAGACGCTCATCATTGCGGTCGAACGGTTCCCAGCAAGTCAGCACCACCCGGCCACCAGGCTTGAGGACCCTGCGGATTTCGCCGTAGGCGATGGCGGGCTCGTCGGGGAACTGGATGGCGTCGGTACACAGCACGGCATCGGCGCTGGCATCGGGCAGTCCTGTCGCCGTGAGCCCGCCGACGCGGAAGTTCGCGTTGCGGACGCCCATGCGCGCGGCCTGCTCCCGTGCCTCGGTCAGTGCCTGCGCGGAGAAGTCCACTCCGATGAGGGACGTCCCGGCTTTCTGCGCGATCAGCAGCCCGTAGGCACCCCGGCCGCAGGCAAGGTCAAGCAATGTGCTCCCCGGCCTTAGCTGGAGTTCTCCGGCCAGTTCCGGGATCGCCTCGGCGGGGACCACTCCAGCTCGCGTGCCTGGAGGGAAGCCCGTGTGCCGGTTCATGATCTCGTTAACGGCCGGCATGGCAACCCGGTCTGCATACCAGCCGTCGAAGTACCCGGCGGATCGCGGCCTCGGGGGCATTGGCTCAGTATAGAAAGCCGGGCTGAGTAATCTCTGCAGTCTCAGTCAGCCGGACCGATCGAGGTCAGGGGCATGGGCATGCGTCAGGTCAGTGCTGCCGCCTGGAATGGGGTGAAGCTCCGGTAAGACATGGGTCTTCCTGCAGGTCCGCGGCCAGTGGGCGATCGAGCCCTGGCAGTGGCTGCGCGACACCGTCTACCGGGAAGATCAGTCACAGGTCAGGACCCGGTCCGGGCCCAGGATCATGGCTACCCTGCGCAATCTGGCCATCAGTGCCCTGCGCCTGGCCGTGGCCACCTCATCGCCGCATCGGGGGATTCCCGTAGTATTTAGGGAATAGTAAACGTGTGATTATCTTTGACTACGTTCACGTACCCAGAGACCAGCTTCGGACGGCCGGAACAATTGATGAGGAGGGGATTCGTGCGAGCTTGCTTGATGAGAAACAACGGTTTATCAAGCACATAGAACTTAAATCCGCCGTCTTCCAAGTATCGCGCGCCATCCTTAGCATACTGTACGCAAATGCCTATGTGAGTTCCGCGCCGAGGGATGTGGAGCCTCTTTCCGTGCGTATCGCCGCTATCAACCTCGGACCACCCAGTAGAGAAGTACTTACTGAGATCACCAGGGAAATAGCTGCTACAGAGCGCGAAGCGGAGCTTCGCGGGACTTTTATTATGTACCGAGTAGACAATCTCTTTATCTTTTACGCCAGGAAAGTTATCCGCTAACCATCCGCCGAAACCATAGCTACCGGCAATGACTGAGAATGGATCCACGAGTTCTCCTTCTGGTAGGTTTATCGCATCTATCTACCATAGCGGCCCGCAGGGCGGAGTATCCGCAGAGCCGGCCAGCAGCGCGGCCTCGCCGCATCGGGCGGCCGCTAAGCTGCCCAGTGCGCAACTGCAAGACGCTTGAAGGGGGTGCGCGCAGCCCGCTCTGCGATCTCTAGATTGGTGACACCGGTGCCCGTCATCTCCTGAACGACCTGCAAGATCTCCGGCTGCTGCAGCCAAGTCCGGGAGCCCTTGTAGATCAGCGCTGACAGGAACCTTGGTCACCAAGCTGTTGAGTTTGAGCCTCGGCCAGTCCAAGGCAACGTCACCCGACTGGGACGGTCAGGCGGCCGGGACACCGATGCGCTGGGCGAAGCTGGTCAGCCCGGGAAGGGCGTTGCGGCGGTTGGCTCGGAGCAAGTCTTCGGTGATCCGGTGGACTGGGGGACGATAGCGGACCTCGCCGGGTGCGGCGCGTTCGGCGGCGAGCAGGGCGCGGTAGCAGGGTTCGGGTTTGGCCCACTGATGGTAGGCGCGGGCTACATCGATCCAGTACCGGCCGCGGCGTTCGGCGGTGGGGATCGCTGCTGCCCGCAGTGTCTTGGCGTGCTCGATGGCGGTCCCGCTGTCGCCGAGGACCTGGGCGATGCTGACCTGGTAGAGGGTGACGTTGGCGGGGCCGAAGGCGGTGTAGCGGTGGTTGGCGTCGCGACCGAGCCGGGTGGCGGCGACATGGGCTTCACTGATGTAGTCGCGGGCGGCGCCGCGGTTGCCGTCGACTGCTGCGGTGTACGCGGCGACTTCCAGCAGCGTGCCGTACACCGACAGCTGGTCCGGGCTGGGGTGGCTGC
This sequence comes from uncultured Actinomycetes bacterium, assembly GCA_963747705.1. Taxonomy (GTDB): domain Bacteria; phylum Actinomycetota; class Actinomycetes; order Streptosporangiales; family Streptosporangiaceae; genus RYN-230. Next base: position 60,067 of record CAVVGF010000034.1, read on the forward strand.
CTGGCTCGATGTCGCGGGCCGCCCGGATGAGCATGTCGTGGGCGCTGGCCCGGTGGCCGGTGCGCCGCATCACGGTGGCGACCGCGCGGCGCGCGTCGGCCAGGGTGAGCGGGTCGTCGCCGGCCTGGGCGGCCTGGAGCGCGCGGTCGGCCAGGGCCCAGGCGAGCGGGTCGTCGTTGAGCTTGACCATGAAGTTGGCGGCGACGATGTAAGCGTCAGCGAGCGGGTCCGGCCGCGCCCTGGGCGGTGCCGGTGGCGTTGTCGCGGGTGGCGGCGGCGGTGGCGATCAGCCGGGGCAGGCTAGTCGGCAGGCGGTCGTAGCGGGCGGTCTGGAAGTCGGCCCGGGCGGCCGCGGTGGTGCGCAGTGCTGCAGCGGGACCGGCCGGGCTCGGCGTTCCCGTAGAGCACTTTCCAGGTCCGCCAGTGGCGGTATTGACGTTGGCCCGGCTGGTCAGCGGCAAACCGGGGCGGCGGCCGCCGGCCAGCCCGGCCGCGTGCGCGAACAGCTCGCGGCGTCGCACCGGGTCCTCACCGTCCTTCGCGTTGAGTTCACCGATCACCCTAGGCGTGAGCCGCTGCTGGTCCGGTTTCGCCCGGTTACGGCGTGTGGCCTCGGCAGGCGCTGAGTCACCGGCGGCGAGGCCAAGGCTGTGCGGTGGGATCGCGAGTGCTGCGGCGAACCGGCGCAGCAGGGTGATGTCGGTCAGCGGCTGGATGCCGCGTTCGTACCGGGAGATCGCGAAGCGGAGTATCCGCAGCGCTGGCCGAGCTCCGCCAGAGTCAGGCCCCGGGCTAACCGGGCGCCGCCCGCACGACGGCGCCTGTCGCCTGACCTGGCCGTCGGCCAGGTCCGGCCAGCGCGCGGCCGATGCTGGTTGTCCGGTCTCATCGTCTCTCCGGGCAGATGTCCCCCGCCTGACCGTAACCCGCATCTGGCCATGAGTACACGATGGATTGCAGAGTGTGCAAGCCGTGTGCAGCCCCGGTCATAGCTCTTCCGCGTGCTGGGCTCCCGGGCGCCTGCTGGAAGCGGTCACAACCCGTTGCGGAGGGAGCACAGGGGTGAGACATCAGGAATTCGCGCCGGTCAGGCAGTCGGCGCCGCCGAGCTGGCCCGGGCCGGGTTACTCCGGGTTGATCGAGGGTGCGCAGGTGAGCCGGGACGTGGCGTTCGTGCCCGCCGACCAGCTGGGTACCGCTCGCCCGGTCGGCTCGGGGCAGGCTGTCGCGTTGGGCCATATGCGGTTATTTACGGAGGCACCATCCTGCGGCCAGGTGCGAGCGTCGAGGAGCACCTATCGTCGGCAAACCTGAGCGGGGGTATGCGGTCGGGCAGGTCTACCCGGGTGCGGGAGAGAGCACCGTCATCGGCGTGGGGGCAGTGCTCCGCTCGGAGGCCGTGGTGTATGCCGGGGCCGAAGTCGGCGAGGACGTGGCCGTCGGCCATCACACGCTGCTGCGGTCGTTCGTCACCGTCGGCGGCCGAGACGCAACTCGGACACCATCTGACGTGGAGCGGGCCACCCGGATCGGCGCGGCTGGTACGCTGCTCGCCGGGAAGCCACATCACCAGTTCCTGCGTGCTGGCCGACCGGGTGTTCCTCGGTGCCGGCGTCCGCACCGTCAACGACCAGGAGATGACCTGGCGTGACCCCGGCCGCGAGCCCGAACTGGTCCCTCCCGAGTTCGAGCATGGTGCCCGGGTCGGGTCGGGCTCGGTCATCCTGGCCGGGGTCACCATCGGGGAGCACGCGCTGGTCGGCGCCGGGTCGGTGGTCACCGAGGGACATCCCGGCTGGGGCGGTGGCCTTCGGCAACCCGCCCGGGTCCGCCGCGCGCGCCGAAAGGGCGGTGTCATGAACGGCGAGGGCGGGGCCGTCCGCTGGCTGGAGCCGTTGCTGCCCGCCTTCCCCGAGATGACCGCGCAGGACGTGGCATGCTAGGCCGGTTCGAGGAGCGCTGCGCGGCCTGCTGGAGGCCCACCCCGTCACGCCGGCGAGCCGACGCGGGAGAGCGGGGTCGGAACCTGCGGGAGATCCGGCGCGGTTGGCCAGGCCGGGTACCTGGCCCTGGCCGTGCCCGCCCGCGATGGCGGGCACGGCAGGCCCCCGGTAGTGCAGGTGCTGCTCCAGTTCACCTGCGGCTACCACGATGTGGACCTGCGGGATTCCACCGGGCTCGGCCACGGGCGGTTGGTCGCCGCGCACGCGACGCCGCAGGTCCGGGACCGGTGGCTGCCCCGGGTGCTGGCCGGGGCGCTCCCGGGATCGCGATCACCGAGCCGCACGGCGGCACCAGGTACACGCCACCGCCACCGCGCCAGCGGCCACCAGGACGGGACCTGGCGGGTCCGGCACGAAGACTCGATCAGCCGGCTGACGAAGCCGCCGTGTTCTGCGTGTTCTTCACCGAGCCGGACGGGCACCTCACCGCAGGCGTGATCGACTCCTCGCTCCCATGGCCTGTCCCACGCTGATCACCCCGGCGGGCCTGGGTGGATGGTCCTGGGGCGAGCTGCGGTTCGACGGTGTCCCGTCCGTCCGGATGACATGCTCGGCCAGCCCGGCGAGGCATGGGCCTGCTGCAGGACCACTTCGCCCGCTACCGGCCGCTGGTCGCCGCCACCGCGCTCGGCGCCGCGGCAGCCGTCCTCGACCAGATCGCCGCCGGCTGTGCCGCGCCAGGCGCGGGGCATCACGCAGGGTCCGTGATAATGCGCTGATCACCTTCGGCCGGCTGGGCCAATCAACGCGGCCCTGCTCGCGGCTTTCACCGCCTCGCGGCTCGCGGACGCCGGGTACCCCGCCGCCAGGTACGCGGTTGCGCGGTCAAGGCCCACGGCACAAGCCGCCTACCAGGCGGCCTCGGAGCTGGTGCTGCTGGCGGGTGCCGCTGGATTCAGGGCCGGGTCGCCACCGCCAAGTCACCCGGTGACCTGAACGCACTCCTGTACGCCGACGGCATCCACGACAGGCTTTACCGGGCGCCGGCCGGGCGCTGACCGCCGGCCCCGCGCCGGGGCCGCGCCGCATTCCGCTACGCCGGCCGTCACGTCGGTGCACGTCGGCTCATGCCTGACCCGTGGGGTCGTTCCGCGATCAGTGATGAGCTCGCCGCCTATTCCGCCGGTTCGCGGCCCAGCGCTGCGGCAGCTACGCGCCCCTGTACACGCAGCTGGCTAGCGGTATCGCCAGCGATCCGGACTTGCTCGCCATCGCCGCCACGCCGCTCCGGGACAGAGCCAGCCGGACCTGCTGCTCGCCGCGGTCCACTACCTGCTCGCTGGTGAGCCGAGCTCCCCGCTGGCCCGGTATTATCCGACCTTAACCCCGATCCTGTCCCGCCGGGGGATCGCGTTCCCGGCCTTCCGCGACATCTGCCTCGAGCGGCATGACGAGCTGGTGCCGCTGGTGTCGCCAGGCAGGTGCAGACCAACGAGGTCCGCCGCTGTGCTATCTGTCCCCGTCGTCATGCTCGCCGCGCACCTCGCCGCGCCCAGCCCCTCGCCCTGATCGAGGCCGGAGCAAGCGCGGGACTCAACCTCGGACTCGATCGGTACGCCTACGACTACGGCACCGGCGCCGTCCTTGGCTGCGTGGCTGCGC
>CAVVGF010000035.1:0-39470 GCA_963747705.1 uncultured Actinomycetes bacterium
TGGTTGAGCCCCGGCCGGTGCCGGTCGTGGCGGAACGCGCTGCGGCCGGAGACTGCTCCAGCACGATGTACATATCTCCCGCCCGGAAACTGCACCCTTCGGGCCACTGCTGGTAGAGCTCGTAGCCCAGCGCGCCCAGCAACCAGCCCCAGGTGTGCTCGGCCCGGCTCAGATCGGGCACCCACAGCTCGAGGTGGTGCAGCGTCCCCATGACGACCTGCCTCATGGCCGACACTATGCCGCAATCCGGACATCCGGCGCGGGTTACCCGCGAGTCAGTCAGGCAGATTCTCCAGCTGCTGCTGCAGCCTGTTCATCCCGGCCAGCCAGCGGCCCGGGTCGCCGGACCGGTGCGCGTACATCTCCGCGACCTCCGGATGCGGCAGGATCAGGAACCGGCCGTCGGCGATCCCCTCGATGACCGTGCCGGCCACGTCCTCCGGGCTGATCGCCGACCCGGCCAGCAGCGCCTGGCCGGCCGGGCCCGCCGCCTCGAGCATAGGAGTGCGCACCCCCATCGGGCAGAGCGCCTGCACGGTGATGCCGCGGTGCCCGTAGGTGGCCGCCATCCACTCCGCGAAGCTGAGCGCGGCGTGCTTGGTCACCGAGTACGGCGCCGAGCCGAGCATGGTGGCAGGCCGGCCGCGGACACAGTGCAGATCAGGTGGCCGCGGCCGCGCGCCAGCCACGGCCCGGTGACAGCCGGGCCGCCCGGACGTGCGCCATCACGTTGACCTGCCAGCAGGCGTCCCAGACCGCCTCCGGCGCCTCCGGGCCGCCTTCCGGGCCGATCCCGGCGTTGGCGCAGAACAGGTCGATGCCGTCGAGCATGTCGGCCGCGCCCTCGATCAGCGAGGCCACGCCCTCCTCGCTGGCCGCGTCGCCGGGCAGCGCCTCGCCGCCGAACGAGCCCGCCACCTGCCGCGCGGCCGCGGCGTCCAGGTCGTTCACCACCACCCGGGCGCCCTCGGCGGCGAACCGGCGGGCCAGCGCGGCCCCGATCCCGCTGCCCGCGCCGGTGACCACCACCCCGGCGCCGTCGACGGACCTCATGCCGGGCCGGGCAGGCCGGCCAGGCTGGCCAGCGTGCCGCGGTGCCAGTCGGGGGTGCCGAACCCGGTCGAGGCGCTCTTGGCCCGCTTCAGGTACAGGTGCGCCGGGTGCTCCCAGGTGAACCCGATGCCGCCGTGCAGCTGCACGCACTCCTGGGCGGCCAGCGTGGCCGCGTCGCCGCAGGCCGCCTTGGCCAGCGCCACCGCCACCGGCGTGTCCGGGTCGCCCTCGGCCAGGCAGGCCGCCGCGTACCGGGCCGCGGCGCGGGCCTGCAGCACCGCCACCCACAGGTCGGCCAGCCGGTGCTTGAGCGCCTGGAACGAGCCGACCGGCCGGGCGAACTGGTACCGCTCCTTGAGGTAGCTGACCGTGATCTCCAGGCACTTCTCGGCCAGCCCGAGCTGCTCGGACGCCAGCATCGCGGCCCCGGCGGTCAGCGCGGCCCGCACCGCCGCGGCCGCGTCCGGGCCGGTCACCACCGGCCGGGCCTGCACACTGTCCAGGGCGAGGTCGGCGAGCTGCCGGGTCTGGTCCAGCGACACCACCGGCGTGATGGTCAGGCCGGGCGCGCCAGCCTGCACCGCGTACAGCCCGGCGGGTACGCCGTCGGCGGGCACCAGCAGCACACCGGCGGGCAGCGCGTCCGCTACCCCGGCGATCGTCCCGGTCAGCCGCACCTGGCCGTCCGGGTCGCCCGGCTGCGGCGGCGTCACCCGCACGCCGCCGGGCAGCTCGCCGGCGGGCGGCTGGCAAACGGCACGGCCAGCGCCGCGGTCAGCGTCCCGGCGGCCAGCCCGGCCAGCAGCTCCGCGTCCGGCGCGGCCAGCAGCGCGGCGGTGGCCACCACCGCGCTGCCCAGGTAGGGCACCGGGGCGGCCGTGCGGCCGGTCTCCTCGGCAACGACAGCCGCCTCCCGGAAGCTGGCCCCGGCCCCGCCGCGGGACTCCGGGATGAGCAGCCCGGCGCAGCCGACCTCGGCCGCCAGCACCCGCCACAGCCCGGTGTCGTAGGTCTCGCTGGTCTCGGTCCGGGCCAGCACCGCGGGCCAGTCGGCCCGCTCGGCCAGCAGCGACCGGACCGCGTCCCGCAGGTCCTGTTCGTCCGCGCTGTACAGCAGGTCGGGATGACCCGTGCCGCCTGCCCCGTGGCAGGCTCAGCTGTGGTGCTCATCGGGGCAGGTCCTTCCACGGGATCTTGGTGTCGGTGCGCGGCTCGGTGGGCAGGCCGAGGACCCGCTCGGCGATGATGTTCCGCAGGATCTCCGAGGTGCCGCCCTCGATCGAGTTGCCCCGCGAGCGCAGGTAGCGGTAACCCACCTCGCGGCCGTAGAAGTTGACCGCGCCGGAGCGGCGCATCGTCCAGTCGTCGTAGCGCAGCCCATCCGCCCCGGACAGCTCCACCTCGAACGCGCTGATCTCCTGGTTGAGCCGGGCGAACACGATCTTGGCCGCGGACCCCTCCGGGCCGGGCTGGCCCGCGGCCAGCGACTGGCGGAACCGGGCCGAGGCCAGCCGGGCCACCTCGGCGTCGGCCCACAGCCGGAGCATCCGGTCGTGCAGCCCAGGGGTGCGCCGCTCCGGGTGGTCCCGCCAGTTCCGCGCGGCCGGGCCGATCATCCCGCCTTCCCGTGGCAGCGCGGTGCCGCCGATGGACACCCGCTCGTTCATCAGCGTGCCCTGGGCGACCCGCCAGCCCGCGCCGACGTCGCCGATCCGGTCCGCGTCCCGTACCACCGCGCCGGTCAGGAACACCTCGTTGAACTCGGCCTCACCGGTGAGCTGGCGGAGCGGCCGGACCTCCACCCCGGGCTGGGTCATGTCGCAGCCGAAGTAGGTCAGCCCGGCGTGCTTGGGCACGTCCGGGTCGGTGCGGGCCAGCAGCAGGCCCCACTGCGCGTGGTGCGCCACCGACGTCCACACCTTCTGCCCGTTGACCACCCACTGCCCGCCGTCCGGCCCGTCCTGGTGCACCGCGCGGGTGGCCAGGCTGGCCAGGTCGGAGCCCGCGCCCGGCTCACTGAACAGCTGGCACCAGATCTCCTCTCCGGTCCACAGTGGCCGCAGCCAGCGCGCTTTCTGTTCTTCATTACCGAACGCCAGAATCGTGGGCGCGGCCATCCCTAGCCCGATGGGGTTGCGTTCGGGCTGGTTGGTGGGGGCGCCCGCGGCCGCGAACTCGGCGTCCAGCACGGCCTGCAGGCCGCGGGACAGGCCCTGCCCGCCCAGGCCCGGTGGGTAGTGCACGGCGGCCAGCCCGGCGTCGAACCGGGCCCGGAGGAAGTCCATCTCGGGCAGGCTGGCCAGGTCGTGCGTGGCCAGGAAGTCACGGACCTGCTGGCGCAGCCCGTCCGCGCTGACGGGCTGGGTAGTCAGGCGGTCAACAGAGCGGCCCGCCTGCCACGTAGATGACCTGGCCGGACACGAACCCGGCGCCCTCGCTGGCCAGGAACGAGATGACGTTGGCCACGTCCTCGGGCTGGCCCACCCGGCGCACCGGGATGCTCCCGCGGCCGCCGCCCTGAAGTCCTCGAAGCTCATCTTGACCCGGGCCGCGGTGGCTGCGGTCATGTCGGTGGCGATGAACCCGGGCGCCACCGCGTTGGCCGTGATGCCGAACGGGCCCAGCTCGATGGCCAGCGTCTTGGTGAAGCCCTGCATACCCGCCTTGGCCGCCGAGTAGTTGGCCTGGCCGCGGTTGCCCAGCGCGGAGCTGGACGACAGGTTGACGATCCGGCCGTACTTCTGGTCCACCATGTGCTTCTGGGCCGCCCGGCTCATCAGGAACGAGCCGCGCAGGTGCACGCCCAGGACCATGTCCCAGTCGTCGTCGGACATCTTGAACAGCAGGTTGTCCCGCAGGATCCCGGCGTTGTTGACCAGCACCGTGGGCGGGCCCAGTTCGGCGACGACGGCGTCCACCGCCGCGGCTACCTGGTCGGCCTGGCTGACGTCGGCGCCGACCGCGGCCGCCCGGCCGCCGGCCGAGACGATCGCGTCCACAGTGGCCTTGCAGGCATCGGCGTCCAGGTCGAGCACGCCGACCGCCATCCCGTCGGCGGCGAGCCGCCGGGCCGCGGCCGCGCCGATGCCGCGGGCCGCCCCGGTGACGATGGCGACCCGTGACTGGTTGTCTGGCATCAACTGTCTCCTTGTTTGCTTTGCGCCTCCGGGGGCGCTGAATCCGCCGAGCTTCCCTCGTCGCGGTAACGGCGGAGTTCCCGCCGGGCCAGCGAACGCTTGTGCACCTCGTCAGGGCCGTCCGCGAAGCGCAGCGAGCGGGCGCTGGCCCACAGCATGGCCAGCGGGAAGTCCTGGCTGATCCCGGCGGCGCCGTGCGCGGTGATCGCCTTGTCGATGACCCACTCCGCCATCGCCGGGGTAACGATCTTGATGGCCTGGATCTCGGTGTGCGCGCCCTTGTTGCCCACCGTGTCCATCAGCCAGGCGGTCTTCAGCACCAGCAGCCGGGACTGCTCGATGCGCACCCGGGCCTCGGCGATCCACTCCTGGATCACGCCCTGGTCGGCCAGGGGCGCGCCCCACGCCACCCGGCTGGACACCCGCTGGCACATCAGCTCGAGGGCCCGCTCGGCCGCGCCGATCAGCCGCATGCAGTGGTGGATCCGGCCCGGGCCGAGCCGGGCCTGCGCGATCGCGAACCCGTCGCCCGGCTCGGCGATCAGGTTGGCCGCGGGCACCCGGACGTCGCGGAACTCCACTTCGGCGTGCCCGCCATGCGGCGCGTCGTCGTAGCCGAACACCATCATCCCGCGCTTGACCGTGACCCCCGGGGTGTCCCGCGGCACCAGGATCATCGACTGCTGCCGGTGCCGCTCCCCGTCCCACGCGGTGCGGCCCATCACGATGAAGATCTCGCAGCCCGGGTTCATCGCCCCGGACGACCACCACTTCCGGCCGTTGATGACGTACTCGTCGCCATCCCGGTCGATCCGGGTGGTGATGTTGGTCGCGTCCGAGGAGGCCACGTCCGGCTCGGTCATGCAGAACGCCGACCTGATATGCCCGTCCAGCAGCGGCCGGAGCCAGCGGTCCCGCTGCGCGGCGCTGCCGAACTCGGCCAGCAGTTCCATGTTCCCGGTGTCCGGGGCAGCGCAGTTGAGCGCCTCCGGGGCCAGCGCCGGGCTGCGCCCGGTGATCTCGGCCAGCGGCGCGTACTGCAGGTTGGTCAGCCCCGCGCCTTCTGGATGGTGGGTCAGGAAGAGGTTCCACAGCCCGCGGCCGCGCGCCTCCGCCTTCAGGTCGGCGGTGATGTCCGGCCGCTGCCAGGGCCATCCGGCGTCCCGGTTCGCCTGCACCTGGGCGGCGAACACCGGCTCCGCCGGGTACACGCACTCGTCCATGAACGTCAGGAGGCGCTTGCGGAACTCTTCCGTGGTGCTGTCGTAGCCGAAGTCCATTCGCCCTCCCGAGCGGTCCGACCTCGACTCTAGCGACTGGCCGTAGAGCAAGCTACTGGCCGGTACCCCGTTGGCTGATCTGGCGGAACACGTAGACGCCGTTGTCCAGGAAGATCTGCTGATACTTGGTCCCGGGATGACGCTGCTCGACGAACGCGAGCGGGTTGGCGGGTTCGGGGCTCCAGCCGCTGTTGGTGCTGTCGAACACGATGTACCGCGGCGCCGGGTTGCCGGACGTGCCGATCCAGTACGTGTCATCCCGGGCGGCCAGCGGCGCCACCATGGTCAGCGTGGCCTCCACCGTGGTCCCGGCCGGCACCCGGGCCAGCGCCGCGTCCTCGGCCTGGACGTGCAGGTTGATCTGGTACGTCGCCGGCTGCCACACCCCGCTGAGCGGGAACTTGGGCAGGATGGCCAGGGCGACGGCCAGCATCACCCCCGGCGCGACCCACCGGGTGCCGATCACCCGCGCTGGGCGTCGCGCCCCCGGAACCGGGACAGCGCGTCCACCGCGGCCAGGAACACGATCGGCATCACGGTCGCGTTGTAGTGGAACCCGTCACCCCAGTACATGTTGTTGGTCGACACGAAGCGCAGCAGCAGGCTGGGCACCGCGATCAGGCCGAGCGGGGAGCCGAGCGCGAGGAACCCCACCGGCAGCAGGATGAGCAGCGTGGTGCGCAGCTTGGCCACCCAGGCCGCGCCGAACTGGCTGAGCACCGTGCCCGGATCCGGGTGCCCGCCGGGGCTGACCGCCCCGCCGTCGGTCCAGTACGGGTAGGCATGGGCCGCGTTGAAGTGCGGGATGATCACGATGATGGCCAGCGCCGACCAGAAGATGCCCCAGCAGGCCAGCAGCAGCCCGCCCCAGAACGCCTCGCTCCGGTCGCGGCCCGGCCCGGCCCGGCGGCTGGTGCTGCTGAGCATCAGCACCAGGCCGAGCGCGGCCACGGTGAAGCCCTGGTCCTCCTTGACGAAGACCAGCGGCAGGGCCCACAGCACGGCGGCCCGGGTCCGGCCGCGCAGCAGCGCCGACAGCGAGCAGGCCAGCAGCGGGACGGCGAACGCGATCTCGTGGAAGTCGAAGTCGATCATCTGCGCCAGGCCCCAGGACAGGCCGTAGGCGGCGCCGATCATCCGCCCGGCGGCGGTGCCCAGCCGGGCCTCGGCCGCCCGGCTCACCGGGATCACCGAGACCGCGGTGAGGAAGGCCTGCACCACCAGCAGGGTGACCGCGCTGGGGAAGATCAGGAACAGCGGGGCGATCAGCCCGACGATCGGCTGGAAGTGGTCACCGAACAGGTTGAAGCCCGCGCCGTGGATGTTCACCACCGGCGCGTGCAGGTGCGCCAGCTGCTTGACGTACTCGGTGAAGATGCCCAGGTCCCAGGATCCCGGGTCGAGCCGCAGGTAGCGGGACACCGAGATGATCGTGTAGCCGGCGAACACGGCCAGCGCGATCAGCCAGGGCACCCAGTCCGGGGCGCTGGCCGCGGCGGGGCGCGCGGCAACGGCCGCGGGCGCGCGGCCGGCGACTGGCTCAGGCTGACTGCCGCTGGTCGTGACCATGCCTCGCTAGCTGGCTCCCTCCGGCTAAGCCGCCTACGGCCTGCTCGAAGCCTAACCTGCCCGCGCGGCAGCCGATGAAAGCTTCACGCCAGCCTCAGCAGATGCTCAGGTCAGCAGCAGGCGGCCGATCCGGCGGCCGGCCACCAGCAGCCCGGCCAGGCCGAGCACGGCCAGGTACAGGACGTGCCAGAGCAGGCCCGGGCAGGCCAGGCCCAGGGTGAGGCCGCGCAGCAGGTCCACGCTCTGGTACAGCGGGGTGATCTCGACCACGTACTGGATCCCGCGCGGGTACACGCTGAGCGGGTAGAACGTGGTGGAGAACAGGAACATCGGCAGCGTGGCCAGCTGGATGAACTCGAAGTCCTGCCAGCTCCGCATGTAGGTGGTGCAGGCCATGCCGGCCGCGGCGAACGCGAACCCAGTGAGCACCGCCGCGGGCAGCGCGGCCAGCGCCCACCACGACTCGACCAGCCCCATGGCTGCCATCACGATCAGGAACGCCACCGCGTACAGCGCGCCGCGCAGCAGCGCCCAGCTGATCTCGCCCAGCGCCACGTCGCCGGACCGCATCGGCGTGGCCAGCGCCGCGTCGTAGAGCTTCTCGTATTTGAGCCGGAAGAACACGTTGAAGGTGGAGTCGAACAGCGCCCCGTTCATCGACGAGCTGGCCAGCAGCGCGGGCGCGACGAACTCGGCGTAGCCGACGGTCTGCCCGCCGGGCAGGTGGATCTGGCCGACCAGCTGGCCCAGGCCCACCCCGATGGACAGCAGGTAGAACAGCGGCTCGACCACCCCGGACACGAACACCAGCCAGGTGTGCCGGTAGACCCGCGCGTGCCGCTCGGCCAGGTACAGGCTGCCCCGGCCGCCCAGTGAACCGGTCCAGCCGCGCAGCGGCAGCACCCGCAGCGGCAGCCGCCGCAGGACGGACGGCACGCTAGACATACAGCCGCCTGCGGTAGGTGCGGTTACCGGCCCAGATCCCGGCGGCCAGCACCGCGGCCAGGTAGGCCACGTGCAGCAGCGCTCCAGGCAGCGTGGCCGTGCCCAGGCACAGCGCGCGGCACAGCGCCACCCCGTGCCACAGCGGGGTCAGGTAGGCGACCGGCCGGATCCACGCGGGCAGCTGGGTGACCGGGAAGAACGTGCCGGAGAACAGGAACAGCGGTATCACCCCGAACCGGTACACCACGGCCAGCGAGGTGTCCCGGCTGCGGGTCACCGTCCACGCCTCGATCGGCGCGGCGAAGGCCAGCCCGGTGAGCACCGCGACCGGCAGCGCCGCGATGGCCAGCGGCGAGGTGAGCGCGCCGAACGCCGCGGCCACGGCCAGGAACACGCTGCTGGTCATGATCAGCTTCAGCGTGACGAACAGCAGGTGGCCGTGGAACAGGTCGGCGGGCCGCAGCGGCGCGGCCACCGCGGCCTGGTACGTCTTGTTCCATTTGACCGAGCCGTACACCGGGTAGGTGGACTCCCCCACCGCGTTGCCCATCGCGCTGGCCGCCAGCAGCCCGGGCGCCAGGAACACCAGGTAGCTGACCCCACCCAGGTGGGCGGTGCCGTGCTTGTCCACCAGGCTGCCCAGGCCCAGGCCCATCGCGCCCAGGTACAGCAGCGGGTTCAGCACGGTGGAGACGATCGAGCCGCGCCAGGTCCGCCGGTAGTCGGTCAGCCAGAAGCGCAGCTGGCGCACGGCGAACGGCCCGGCCGCGGGCCGCTCGGGGGCGGGGGTGGTGACCGCGGTCATCAGTCCTCCAGCCGGCGGCCGGTCAGCCGGAGGAACACGTCCTCCAGCGTGCTGCGCCGTACCAGCGAGGTGAGCGGTTCCAGGCCGAGGCTGCGCACCGCGCCCAGCGCGGCGTCCCCGTCGGGGACGTACAGCAGCACCCGGTCGGCCAGCACCTCGCGGCGCTGGGCCGGGACGCTGGCCAGCTTCTCGGCCGCGTTCTCGTGCACCGCCGGGTCGAACCGCAGCTCCAGGACCTCGGGGGTGGAGTACCGGTCGATCAGCTCGCGGGGCGAGCCCCCGGCCGCGATCCGGCCCCGGTCCATGACCACCAGGCGGTCGCACAGCTGTTCCGCCTCGTCCATGTAGTGCGTGGTCAGCACCAGCGTCACGCCCTGCTGCTTGAGCCGGAACAGCCGGTCCCAGACCACGTGCCGGGCCTGCGGATCCAGGCCGGTGGTCGGCTCGTCGAGCAGCAGCATGTCCGGGTCGTTGATCAGCGACCGGGCGATGGTGAGCCGCCGTTTCAGACCGCCGGACAGCGGGTCCACCCGGTCGCCCGCGCGGTCGGCCAGCTGCACGAAGTCCAGCAGCCTTTCCGACCGCTCCCGGATCACCGCCCGGGACAGCCCGAAGTACCGCCCGTAGACCAGCAGGTTCTCCCGGACGGTGAGCTCCACGTCCAGGGTGTCCTCCTGGGGCACCACGCCGAGCCGGGCCCGGATGGCCGGCCCGTCGGCCACCGGGTCCAGGCCGAAGATGGACAGCTCACCGGAGGTGGGCGGGGACACGCATCCGATCATCCGCATGGTGGACGATTTGCCTGCCCCGTTCGGCCCGAGAAATCCGAATGCTTCCCCGCGGTCCAGCTCGAAGTCGATACCATCCACCGCGGTGAAATTTCCGAACCGCTTGGTCAGCTGGTGGGCGCGGATGAGCGGGCTATCGGCAGGCACTCCAGCGACACTACCGGCGGGGTCGGACAATACCGAACGAGTATTTTCCCAGGCCTTGACCCGGGAATATGGGGTCAGTGGCCACATGTACGCGGGGCTGCCGGTACTGTCACAGACAGCACATGGTGAGCCCCCGACAGGTCCTGTGAGAGGAAGACGGCCCGGTGGGATTTGCTCGCAGCCTGTATGAGCGGTTCAGAGTCCTGATCCACGAGGCCGCCAAGTTCGGTGTGGTTGGCGCGATCGGCTTCGTGGTCAGCCTCGGCGGCGCTGACGTGCTGCACTTCGACTTTAACTTCGGCAAGTACAAGGCCGTCGTGGTCGCGACCGTGCTGGCCACCATCGTCACGTTCATCGGCAACCGGTGGTGGGCGTTCCGGCACCGCGAGCGGTCCGGTATGGGCAAAGAGACCGTCCTGTTCTTCGTGTTCAACGGGGTCGGCCTGCTCATCCAGCTGGCCTGCGTGGCCATCGTGGTAGACGGCTTCAACCTGCAGGGCAGCAAGCTCTGGTACAACCTGGCCAACCTGACCGGCATCGCCCTGGGCACGCTGTTCCGGTTCTGGTCCTACCGCAAGTGGGTGTGGAAGGAAGGCGGGCCGGAGGCGGCCGGTTTCCCGGCTGATGCTGAGCTGCCCAGCCCCGGCGACTACCCAGCCGGGCATGAGGTCAACGGGAACGGTACCCGGCCGGGCCGCCCACTCCCGCACCGTGAGCCCCGGGACATGTTAACGCCACGGACCGGCCGGTAGCGTTCAGCATCAGGCCAGGCTGCCCGCGTAGGCGAGCGCCGCGGAAACGAGCGCGCGGAGGACGCGGACAGAGTCCGCCCTGGTCAGCCCGGCTGGCCACGGGCTGATGACGTGCCAGTCCCCGTGCACGAACGGCCACCGCGGAGCTGGGTCCGCGGCCACGGCCTGCGGCGGCAGATCCCCAGTCCGGACCGCCAGCCAGTCCGTGCCGAGTGCGGCTACCGCAGCGATGCCCTGGCAGGCCAGCAGGGGCACGCCATACGCGGCCGTCAGCGGCCACCCAGGAGCCAGTTCGCGCAGCCAGGCTCAGCAGATCCGGGTGGGTGTGCAGTTGCCATGAGCCCAGGGTGTAATCGTCCGCGCCGGCCGGTGGGCTGGCCTGCTGCCGCAAGAAGTTCAGCAGCTCCGCGTTCGGCGGCAGCTCGGGCAATTCCAGCGGCGGTCCCACAATGGCCCGCGTTACGACGGGCAGCCGCGGCCGGTGCCGCCTACCAGGTGTAGGCCCTGCGCGTAGGCCCGCGCGGACTGGGCCGCGGTGATCTGGCCGGTGGCGACCAGCCGGCCGAGCACGTGGGCCTCACGGGCCCGGCCATGCGCGTAATGCGCGATCGGGTCGTCCGCGGACGGGCCCTGCACCAGGCCAGCCAGCGTGGCCGCCTCGGGCAGCGTGAGCCCGGCCGGCGCGGTGCCGAAGTAGCCGCAGCTGGCCGCGGCCAGGCCGTAGTAGCCGTGCCCGAAGTAGGCCACATCCGCGTACATCCGGAGGATCTTCGCCTTGCCGTAGGCCTGGTCGAGCTTGATGCCCAGCATCACCTGCTCGACCTCGGTGGCCGCCCCGCTGCGGCCGGGCGTGTAGAGCATCTTGGCCAGCTGCTGGTAGAGCGTGGCCCCGCCCTGCTCGGCGCCGTGGCCGGTGATGGTGGCCGCGGCCACCCGGGCCACCGCGAACACGTCGATGCCCGGCTCGGAGTAGAACCGGTGGTCCTCGGTGGCCACCAGCGACTCGGCGAACAGCGCGGGCACCTTCGGGCCCGGGTAGCGGACGTGGTGCGCGCGGTCGATGGCCCGGGCCAGGGCGGGCGCGTTCTGCACTGAGGGGGTGGCCAGGTAGAGCAGGCCGAATGTGGCCCCGCCGAGCACGACCACGGCGGCCAGGAGGGCCACCAGCCAGCGCAGCAGGCGGCGGGGCCAGCGCCGGCGCGGCAGGCCCCAGTCGTCCGGGTCGTAGTCGGCAGGACCGTAGCCGCCAGGGCCGTCGTCCAGGTACGGGGCGGTCTGCCGGTACGGGTCGCCGGACGCGATGCCGTAGGGCAGCGGCGCAGTCTGCGGGTCATACCCGAGCCGCCCCGCGGCCGGGTCGCCCTCCCAGGCTGGCCTCCGTGCAGTCATCCGCGTGGCTCCGTTGCTCGAAGGTCCCGCTCCGACATGGCCGGACTTTACCCAGTAGGGCAACGAAAGATGCCCGCCCGGAGTGCCCCCGGCGAGCCGGCCACCGCTACGCTTCGTCCGGTTACGGATCACCTACAGAAGGTGACTCTCTAGGGGGACGAATGCTTCACGGATGCAGGCTGCTGGCCGACGCCCTGGCTTTGGTTAGCCGGTGGCTGGCAGCGGGCATAGAGCGGGTGCCCTCCCTGGTTGTGCTGAATGGCGAATGCCGGTCAGCAGCCCGTTCACCCTGGAGCGCCGCATGGAAGTCAAGGAACTCGGCCATCTGGTCCTGTATGTGCGCAACCTGGACCGTTCCGCGTCGTTCTACCGGGACGTGCTCGGCTGGCGCCAGATCATGGGCGGTCCCGGGGACGAGCCACAGCCGTTCCGCGCCGCGGCGTTCTCCGCGCCCGGCGGGCGGACCCATCACGAACTGCTGCTCATCGAGGTCGGCGACGACGCGGCCGGCCTGCCGCCGGGACGGCGGCTCGGCCTGTACCACTTCGGGGTCAAGGTGGGCGACAGCGACGACGAGCTGCGCGACGCGCTGACCACGCTGCACGCGCACCAGGTCAACGTGGTCGGGGCCAGCGACCACACGGTGACGCACAGCCTCTACATCACCGACCCGGACGGCAACGAGATCGAGCTGTACGTGGACGTGCCCGGCGTGGACTGGCGCAGCGACCCGTCCCTGTTCGCCGCCCCCATCCGCCCGCTCAAGCTCTAGCTGGGCCGCCCGCTCTGACGGCTCACGTGTAGTAGATGCTCGGCGCCGCCGGGAGCTTGCCTGGTGCGTCGGTGGCCAGTGTGGCGCCGTCGGAGCGGCCCATGAGCCAGGCCAGGATGTCCGCTTCCGTGCCGCTGATGTACTGGGTGGCTTTCGCGCTGTCCGGCCGGTCGAGGTGGAAGTCGCGGCCGGTGTCGGTGGCGTGCAGGTCGGCGGTCAGCGGGGCCAGGTTCCGCTCGTCGTTCAGGCCCTGCACCGCCCGGTCCAGCATCCAGGCGGTCCATCCGGCGGGCCAGTCGCCTGGGCTGTATGTGCGGTTCAGGTCCACGTGGTGCAGGAGCACCTCGGCCAGCCGGGACGCCGGGACGTGCTCGGCTTCCGTTTCCTGGCCGGTGGTCCAGGTGACCTTGTGCCGCCAGGCCTCCGGCGGCATGGCCGCGGCCGCCTCGTGCAGTGCTTGCGCGGTGCGCCGCACGTCCTCGGTCAGTTCCTGGGCCGGGCGGCTGGCGCCGTCCTCGATGGCCTGCGCGCGGGCGGCCACGCTCCGGTACTCGTAGCCCGGCTCCCCGGTCCGCGCCCAGATAAGCAGCCGTGTCCCACCCTCGGCGTTGCGCGCCAGATGAGTCAGCACATGCCCGCGGCTCCACCCCGGCAGCAGCGACGCTTCCCGCGCTTCGATGTCGGTCAGCCCTTGGATGCCCGTGACCAGCCCGGCCGTAGCCGAGTCCAGCTCAGCCAGCACCTCCACCATCCCCTGCACTCCCCCATCCTGACACCCACCCCCCACCGCACCACCCGCCCCGGCGGCCGCCCGCGTCACCGCCCAGCGAATCGTGATCAACCGATCGCTGTCGTCCTGGCAACAGTCGTCCTGGCAACAGTCGTCCTGGCAACAGCGATCGGTTGATCGCGCTGGGGTACTGGCAGTACCGGGGAACTCCAGCCTCATCAGCCACATCGATCATGCTCCCGGGCGACTTGGCATGCGAGCCGCGCGGTTGCCGCCCGGTTTATCCCGGTTCTCGCGTACGAACAGCATGCGAAGTCGTCGTCCGACCCGTAGTCCTTGGTCAGCGGCTTTGCGTTAGAGCGACACCAGGGTCATAATCACGGGGCCTCCGCCGGGAGAGTCGGCGAGATCATGGCTCAGGCTGGGCGGCGTGGCGATGAAGGAGGCCCGGAAGTCCTGTAGGCTACGCCTGGCAACGGGACGTGGCGCAGTTTGGCAGCGCACTTGACTGGGGGTCAAGGGGTCGCCGGTTCAAATCCGGCCGTCCCGACCAACGTTGCAGGTCAGAGGCCATTTCACCGCCCGGTGGAATGGCCTCAAGATCGTTTGACCGCAGTTTGACCACGGGATTTGGCGGCATTTCGCGGCATCCGGTGTCTGCGACGCATGTCCGCCAACTGATGTGCGACAGGTCTAGAAGCCTGCCGATCACATGGCGGCCGGCAACGCACGGATCCGCCGATGTCTGTGCCTGGTAAAGGCTCAGGCGGGTTATACGCTCCCCTCAGTCGTCCCCGATGTAGCCCGTATTGGGATCGATCATGGCAAGGAAGCCGCGGATGCTCTCCAGGTGCTCCTCCACCGGCCGATTCGGTGTCCCGCTCGACCCGAACCCGTAGCCCTCGTTAGGCCCGCTCAGCCAGGCGTAGGCGGTGCCGCCATCTTCAGCCCGGCGAATGGCGAACCGCTCGCCATCGACATCGAGGGTGAACAACACCGCCCCGGGCCTTCCCTCTGTCCCGCGGTACACAGCTGGAACGGCCGGGGGACCGTCGCCGTCACCGCTGGGGGTCCTGTCCACAAGAGCCAGCATCCACGGCCGCCGGCTTTGCGTCCATCGCACACGCGCTCGGCTGACGTACTCATGGGTGCCGCGATCGCGCATCCGACGGAGAGCCACGAGACGACGCAGCCTGCGAGTTAAGCCTATAGATCAAGCGGCGCTGCGGCGCTGGGCCGGCGTCAGCGCCGTCGCTCAGCCTTGCGAGGCCCGCGCGGCGCACGCCGGGCCCAGCCACAGCGAAGCCACTGATCAGCCAGCTCAGTCGTCAGGCAGTCGCTGCCCCGGGTCATCTTCCGCACTCAGCCGGAGTTCGGCGGGTGCGAGGAAGCCGGAGCAGGACCAGGAGGCCGCAGCCTCAGTCTCCGCGCGGCCCATTACTTACCTTCGACCGCGGCGATGAAGCCGTCGGGGTCGACGAGGCTGATAGTCAGCGAACTGACCTTACTCCTGAGGAATAGTGTGCTGGGCTGCCGACGGGTGTAGCAGGGCGGCTCGATGGCGAGCTCGACCAACCCGCTATAGGAGCCGTTCACGAGCCAGCGCCCGCGGCCACCGTGTACCCCGATCGTTCCCCGGACCGAGCGCGCAGAGCGGGCGGCCGATCGCACCCTGCTTCGAGGGATGTCCAGGTGGAAATCAGCCATCCGCACCCGCAGTTCGGTGGAGTCAACCTCCACGCCGCCGCGTCCCGGTCCCCCGCCATGCCGTGTCTCCGCCCGCAGAGAGACCCGGCCCATATCGCTGTAGTCGATAGCGAAAAATCTCGCTGCGGAGGACGAGGCGACTCCCGGTCCGGCTCCGGCTTGCTGGTAATCCTTGATGACCTCGCGGCGGGCGGTGGCATACGGCTCGCCTGTTTCGGCCATGCGCTTGCGGGCTGCAGCCCTGATCTTGTCGTGCGACATCGTGCCTCTGCTCGGGTGGCCGCGTCCCGGCGCCTGGCCACCGCATAGAGGGAGATCACGATGGAAAGGGGAAGGCTCCACGCGAGGGCTGTGCCGCTCTTGTCCTCAGGCACTACCACCAGCGCCGGGCTGGCGTAGCTCGGATCAGGCAGACGTGGCTGCCAGCCGCCAGGATACGTCAGCCAGACCAGGCGTCACAACCGGCGTGCGTGGCATGGGGGTGGAAGATCTGCGCGCGGCGTTCTGGACGCTGTGCTAGCCGGGCGCAGGCGGGGAAGCCACGCTGGCGGGCACGACTACCTGGCCGGAAGTTTTCTCGGTGCGTTCCGGCATCAGCAGCAGGGCACCGATGAAGAAGCACACCGCACCGATCAGGGTCTGGGTGCTGGCCCGCGCGGAGTTGTGCACCTGGCCGGTCACCGGGTTGACGTAGGCGGCGACCGCGGACACGCCGAAGGCGACCGATCCGGCCAGGTTGGCCAGCGTGATCCACCACGACCACTCCTTCGGGCGCCAGGCGGCCCAGCCGTGGCAGACCTCATACCAGGCCAGGAAGCTGGAGACCAGGAAGCAGACCGAGCCGATCGCATCGGGCCGCCACACGTGCTGGTGAGCGGCCTGGGCGGACAGGTCAGCCGCCAGGGCGGTGCCGGTGCTGACGTTGAAGAACACCGTGCCCACCAGTTGCACACCCGTGGCCCACCAGTCGATCCGCCCCGGCTGGTAGACGAAGAACCGCCGGCGGCCGCGGTTTTGCGCCAGGGCCGCGGCGTCAACCGCCTCCCGGTAGGTCAGGAACGCGGCCGAGGTGAAGAACAGCGAGCCGGTGAAGAACGTGACGTTGTCCCACTTGGCCCCCACCGCGTTCGCATAGCCGGGTATCGCGCCGAGGGCGAACAACAGCGACCCGATGGCGAACAGGACAGCGATCCACCAGCCTCGCGCCCGCGGGGCCCACCACGTCAACCCGGCAGGCTCTTTCAGGTGCTTGCGGTGGCGGCGGGATTCCCAGCGGACGATCACCCCGCCCGGGTGCACGCGATCAGCAAACGTGGCCGGCGCGCCGATGCTGAGATCGCGGCCGCCGTTCCGTCCGGGCATGAACGCGTCCCATCTCCTCACCCCAATCCTGCAGACGGGGTTACAAGCCGCTCATCCCCCATAGCGGGTGATGACGGTACAGCCACCGCCGACCAGCATCGGAGACAGCCAGCGCGTAACAAACCAGCGGTGATACCGCACCAGCTGATCAGCCTGCGCGTGCCGCTGCGGAGGCCTTGATTCGAGGGGGATGCTGTCTGCCATGGCACTGCATGAGCGCGACTCCATTCGTGACAACGTTGATGACTGTGTATTCGCCGACCGCGACCTGACCCGGCCGATACACAAGTACCGGTTCCCTGCGGACGGCACGCTGCCCAGGGACGCGTACCAGCTGGTGTCGGACGAGCTGATGCTCGACGGCAACGCGCGCCAGAACCTGGCCACGTTCTGCCAGACGTGGGAGGAACCCGAGGTCCTGGCGCTCATGGCCCGGTCGATCAACAAGAACATGATCGACAGAGACGAGTACCCGCAGACCGCGGAGATCGAGCGGCGGTGCGTCCATATGATGGCCGATCTGTGGAACGCCCCCGAGTCGGCCAATACCGTGGGCGCCTCGGCCATCGGTTCGTCAGAGGCGTGCATGCTGGCCGGGATGGCGGCCAAGTGGCGGTGGCGGGCCAAGCGGCGGGCGGCCGGGCAGCCGGTCGACAACCCGAACATGGTGTGTGGTCCGGTGCAGGTGGTGTGGCACAAGTTCGCCCGCTACTGGGACATCGAGATGCGTGAGGTCCCGATGGCTCCAGGCCGCTACATGATGGATCCCGCCACCATGCTGGAACGGGTGGACGAGAACACGATCATGGTCGTGCCGACCCTCGGCGTCACCTACACCGGCGCTTACGAGCCAGTGGCTGACCTAGCGGCCGCTCTCGACAAGCTGCAGGCCGATACCGGCCTTGACGTCGATATCCACGTGGACGCGGCCAGCGGCGGCTTCCTCGCGCCGTTCTGCGCACCCGACGTGGCCTTCGACTTCCGCCTCCCCCGGGTCAAGTCGATCAGCGCCTCAGGACACAAGTTCGGGCTGGCCCCACTCGGCGCGGGCTGGGTCGTCTGGCGCGATGCCGCCGAACTCCCCGACGACCTGATCTTCCATGTGAACTACCTCGGCGGCGACATGCCGGTCTTCCAGATCAACTTCTCCCGGCCCGCCGGGCAGATCATCGCCAGTTACTACAACTTCCTCCGGCTCGGGCACGAGGGCTATCGGCGCATCCATCAGGCGTCCTATGAGATCGGCCAGTACCTGGCGGCCGAGATCGTCAAGCTGGGGCCGTTCGAGCTGCTGTGTGACAGCAATCCCAACACCGGAATCCCGACCGTCACCTGGCGGATCCGCGAGGGCGAGGACCCCGGCTACACGCTGTTCGACCTGGCTGACCGGCTGCGCAACAAGGGGTGGCAGGTGCCCGCCTACACCCTGACCGGAACCGCCTCCGACATCGCGGTACAGCGAATCCTGGTCCGCATCGGCGTCAGCCGGGACATGGCCGCCCTGCTGCTCGAAGACTTCGGCGATGCCGTCGCCCACTTCAGCAAGCACCCGGTCACCGTGTCCATGACCAAGCAGGAGTCGGGCGGGTTCAGCCACCTGTAGCCCAGAGAGCCGCCGCTAGTTGTCCCGCTGGGGCACCAGAGTGGAGTGACCATGACAGAAGCTGCGCATCACGATGATCTGGCCCACTTTCCGGCGCCCGCGGAAGGGTTGCTGGTGACGCTGTTCATCACCGTCCGCAAGGTCGCGGTGTCCCGGGACTTCTACTCGCGGGTGCTGGGCGGCACGGTCGTGATGGACGAGAATCCCTGCGTCGTCAAGCTGGCCAACTCGTGGATCATCATGAACCCAGGTGGCCCGCCGACGCCGGACAAGCCCGGCATCACGGTGGCCGACTACGAGCCCGGCGACACCACGTCGATCTTCCTGAACCTGCGGGTCGCCGACATCCAGGCCTGCTACCGGGACTGGACGGCGAAGGGGGCAAAGTTCGTCACGCCACCGATCGACCGGGGCGCGGAGATCCGCTGCTATCTGCGGGATCCGGACGGATACCTGATCGAGGTCGGCCAGTCCACCGGCCTGCTGCACGGCGAGCACGCCGCCAAGCGGCCGGATGATCTTCCCGGGTGAGCTCTGGTCAGCGGTCCGGCCTGGATGCTTGGCTGGGGTCATGAGTACGACCGATGACCAGACCAGCGTCGATCAGAAGCTCGAAGTCGTCATCATCGCGGTCTCGGATGTCGACCGGGCGAAGGCGTTCTACCTGAGCCTCGGCTGGCGGCTGGACGCCACGCCGCCAGCCGTGGTCCAGTTCACGCCGCCGGGATCCTGGTGCTCGGTCCAGTTCGGCGCGGCCCTGACCACGGCCGCGCCGGGGTCCGGCAAGGGATACCTGATCGTCTCCGACATCGAGGCCGCCCGTGAGCAGCTGGCCGCGGCGGGTGTCGAGGTGAGCGAGGCGTTCCACCGCGGCCCGGACGGCCCGGTCAGCGGCCCAGCACCCGGCCACCGCAGCTACGGGTCGTTCGTCTCGTTCAGTGATCCGGACGGCAACCAGTGGCTGTTCCAGGAGGTCACGACCCGGCTGCCCGGGCGCGTCGAGGCGGTCGCAACGTCGTTCAGCTCGGCCAGCGACCTGGCGGACGCGATGCGGCGTGCGTCCGCTGCCCACGGGGAACACGAGAAGCGCATCGGCCACGCCGACCCGGACTGGCCGGACTGGTACGCCAGGTACATGGTGGCCGAGCAGGCCGGCACGGAACTGCCCACCTGACCGGCCGCGGGGCCGGCGGCCACGGGGAAGGTCGGCGGCCCCATCAGGCGGTGACGGCCGTCAGGGCGCCTCGGCGGCGTCAGGTGGCGTGGAAGCTGGCGGTGGCCAGCACAGTGCCGTTGGTCGTGACCAGGCGGGCGCTGGTGAGCTGACCGGGGGCGCCCGTGGCCGGGCTGCCCCAGTAGCCGTGGCCGTCGGCCAGCCGGAACGAGCCGACCGTGGTCACGTGCCCGTCCTGGCTCACCACCTGGCAGAGCACCGTGCCATCCCCCGAGGGCATGTCCACCGACATGTACAGCCACCGCGGGCTGCCCTGGTAGAGGAAGGCCTTGCCCACCGCCTGGTGGCTGGTGGACAGCAGGGTGGCGGAGGCCAGCTGGGAGCTGGCCGGGGCTGAGGTCCCGGCACTGAGAGCCCAGCCGCCCAGGCCGCCCACGACGACCGCCACCACGACGGCCGCGGCGGCCAGGACCCGCCGGCTCCACCCAACCTGACGCGCCGGACGCGGCTGGCCGGACGCGCCACCGGGCTGCTGGCCCGCGTGGAACAGCCGGCCGAACCAGCCGGCCCGCCGAGCCGGGGCCGGAGCCGGAGCTGGAGCCGGAGCTGCCGTGGCCAGGCCGATGCGCTCCAGTACCCGGGTCTCGAAACCGGCCGGGGGCTCCGCGGTCGGCAGCAGCTCCAGCAGGCCCTCACTAGTCATGGTCAGCTGGCGAACGTTCTCACGGCACGCATCGCACTGATCCAGGTGCGCGATCGCGGCCGCGCGTTCCCGCCCGGTCAGCACACCGAGCGCCAGTTCGGCGGCCACGTCCGAGAATTCGCGGCAGCTCATGTCGTTCAGCTCACTCATTACCGGCCTCCTCCGGAAGGTAGGCGGCCCTTAGTTTCTGCATCCCGTCTCTGATCCGGGTTTTCGCTGTGCCCAGCGGAACGTCCTCCGCGTCGGCGATCTGTTTTGCTGTCATGCCATAGATCCCGGCCATCGCCACCGCCCGGGCCTGCGCCCCGGGCAGCTGGCCGAGTGCGCGCCGCAGCTCGGCGGCGCTGTCGTGGGCCAGGGCCAGCCGTTCCGGGGTGTCGGTCACGGCGGTGAGGATAGCGGGCAGGTCGTCTGGATCCACCGGCGCGGACATCCGCACCCGGATCGCGTCCACGGCCAGGTTGTGGGTGATCGTGGTCAGCCAGGTGCGGACCGAGCCCCGCCGGGAGTCGAACACCTGCGCGTGCCGCCAGGCCTGCTCGAAGGCCTGCTGGGCCACGTCTTCGGCCGTGGTCGCATCGCCGAGCACGGCCATCGCGACGCCGAACACTATCCGCTGGAAGCGGCGCACGAAGGCGAGCGAAAGCTCGGCGTCGCCGGCGCCCAAGCCCGCCAGCAGCGTCTCATCCGGTAGCTGATCAGCAGAGGTCCCCACTATTCGCACACACTACATACGCAATGCGGCTGGAAAAGGATTGGACCCGGAGCAGCTGAGCTGGACAATTTCTGCTCCGGGCCCTCCTGGGCCGGCCGGACGGCGGCCATGCTGGCTACGGCCATGCTGGCTAGCGCCGGCGGCCCGGCGTGCCCGGCCCGCGGCCGGGCGGCGGCCAGCACCACAGCTGCCCCAGCGAGCACGGCAGCCCCAATGAACTCCACCATCAGCGATGTCTGGGCGTCGGTGATGGCCAGGCTCTCCTGGTAGCCGAACAGCCCGACGGTGGCGCTGAGCAGCAGCCCCACGCCGGTGCCGACCATCAGGGCGGCCCCGGCGGCGAGCAGGAACACCCGGCGGAACACGACCAGAGCCAGCGCCACCACGATGCTCCCGATGCCCTGGACCAGGAACAGCGGCCCGATGACCGAGATGTCCCTGTAGCCCTCGGACCACAGCTGCAGGTGGATCACGCCAGACCACACGGTCAGCCCGGCGCCCACGACGGCCAGCACGTTGATCGCCCACCGGGCGGCCGGTGAGTGCAGGGCGGCCGGGCCGCGGGTGAGCCGCTGGACGGCCCGGCGCAGCCGGCTGGCCGGCTGGCTGGCCTCGCGGGACGGGGTCACAGTACTTGCCTGATCGACGTTCATTGCGTCGCTCCTTGAGAGGGTGCCGGTATTGGTCAGGAAGTGGACTGGTGAAAGGTCATCCACAGAAGGCCCACCCGCTGACCGGCCGCCCGGAGAGTTCCGGCGGCCGGTCAGCGCCCGTGCCTGTGACTCGGGCCGGGGAGGTGGTCACTGCGCCGCTCAGCCCCAGGAGCTAGAGCTGCTGGAACTGGTGCTACCGCCCGCGCTGGAGCCGCCGCTGGCGGAAGAACCGCTCGCCGTGTCGGCCGCGGTGATCTGCGTCCCGGCCGGGGCGACCAGCCACCACTTCGCGCCGAAGGAGTCGCTGCCCTGGCCACTGGTCTGGCCCGCGCTGGAGTCGCCCGCGAAGTAGTACAGCGCGTGACCGTCATAGGTGACCTGCTTGCCGCCGCCCGGCCGGGCGATCGTGCCCAGGTCGGAGGCCTTGGCGCCACCCGAGGCGGTCAGCTGGCCCTTGTCCATCACCGGCGGCCAGGCGCTGGCGCAGGCACCGGTGCAGGTGGACTTGTTCATGCCGTCCTTGACCCACAGGTACACCGTGCGGCCCGACCCGTCGGTCAGGAACGTGCCGCCCGAACCGGAATGAGTCTCGATCACCGTGCCGGAGGTGGACCCGCCCGAGCTCCCGCTGCTAGCGGGGGCGGGACCAGACAACGTCCCGGCCGCGCTGCTGCACGCCGCGGCCAGCAGCCCGGCAGCCACTGGAACACCCAGCTTGACCGGGGCTGGCACTCGTGCCAGGAACGACTTGCCCATCTTCACCATCTCCTGTCCCGGACGGTCACGAGCCCGTGGGTCCATGCCGCCCTGCGTCATTTGCATGCCGGAACTCAGTACGGCCGCGAGGCCAGGAGGGATTGGACAGTCGCTGTGAGGTAGGTCACATGCGTGATAGAAAATGTTCATGGAACGTCCACCCGGCCGGCCTCGAACGTCCCCAACATCCCGGCGGGTCTGCGTGGCCCTGGTGCTGGGCTGGGCCGGAGTGGGTACCGCTGCCTGGTCCTGGACGGCGTTCGACACGCTGCTCCCCGAGGAACGGAGCTGGTATTACTCGGTGCCGGCCGGGGTCTCCGGAGCCGCCGTCGTGGGCGTGCTGGCCCTGATGCTCTTGTGGGCGGTCCTGCCGGTAGTGCTGCTGCCGGTCGGCCTCGACTATGTCCGCGCCGCCCGGCCGTCAGGCTGGCGCTGGCGCGCAGCCTGGCTGGGCCTGGTGGCCGCGGGCATCGCGCTAGAAGGGTTGCCTTTCATGTTCCCGATCGCCTTCATGAGCGTGATACCTAACTGGAGCGAATTCGGGACGTCTCTCGGTTACGCGGTCGTCGGGGCGGCAATGATTCTCGTGCTGGCTGGCCCGCAGACCAGGACAGCTGATCTTAGTGCGGCGGGAATGGTTCATTGATGCTGCCCAGAATGGTGCCGTCGGCATCGAGCGCACACACCTGGAAGGGCGTGGCGTGCTCGGTGCAGATGACCCAGGCGCCGAAGTGTGAATCCAGCCGCCGGCGGATCTCGCGGCCATCCTGAAGCAGGATCAGTTCCGTCACACCCGGCCCAACTCGGCCGTGCACGATCCTGGCCGGGCGCCCGGGTGTGGGCTGGTCAGACCAGGCGCCCGAGCCACCCGCGATGGGCCGTCCGGCCAGGTCCCGTCCGTCGTCCGGCTGGGCGATGGGATCGATGGAGAAACTGGTGCCGACCCAGAACCCCGGCTCCGCGACCCACTGGCCCGCGTCCCGGGAGTACTCCCCCATCGTGGCCACTGGCTGCGGCCCGTGCCTTCCGTCCCGGTGGAAAGACAGGAATAGCACGACGGCACACCGGTCCGCCGTCCAATACGCGATAGGGATAGTCATCTGGTAGGCCAGCGTGGCGGGCAGCGGAGGCAGCCCATGCTCAAGAACGGCCAGCCCGGTCTCCCGCATATGCCGGCGGTCAAATTCCGGCGGCAATCCCGCGTAATCCTCATCCGTCCAGTCGCCCGGATGCCCCGGCTCGTTCTCCGCCGCCATATCAGCGAGAATTTCCCCGGCCAGCCAGTCCCCCGCAGCGGCCGCTTGCCGATATGCGGCCTCCGCTCCAGCACGGTCGCCCCGGGCCATCAGCAACTGGCCGATGATGACCAGGGCATACGGCGCCTCGGAATTACCGGTCTCGACCGCCGTCCGGTGGGCCGCACGCGCCCCGTCCAGGTCATCCGCGGCGTGCAGCAGGTTCAGCAGGCTGGTCAGCCCATGCGCGGCCCAGGGCGCGGTCCGCGACTCGACCACCCGGTCGTAACAGGCCCGCGCCCCGCGGTATCACCCTGCTTCTCCAGCAGTTCACCCAGCCCGACCAGGGCACGTGCGGCCCGTCGGTGTTCGCGGACTCGATCGCCTGCTGGTAGGCGGCCCGCGCCCCGGTCATGTCGCCCTGCTTGAGCAGCAGCCCGGCCAGGCCAGCCGCGGCGGCCGGTGCCCACTCCGGGTGGGCTGAGTCGATCGCCCGCTGGAACGCGGCCCGCGCCGCCGGGTAGTCCCGCTGGAAGATGACCAGCAGATGACCGAGGTCCACCATGGCCTCGGCCGCGATGTCCGGGTCCGCGGAATCAGCCGCCCGCTGGAACCAGGCCCGCGCACCCCCCGCGTCGCCCAGCTCCGCCATCAGCAGATCCGCCAGCCGGAGCATCGCGCGCTCGTCCCCGGCCCCGGCGGCCTGCTGATAGGCCGCCCGCGCCCCCTCAGCATCGTCCAGCGCCTGCCGCAGCTCGCCCAGCCCGACCATCGCCTCGGTGCGTCCGGCCTCGATCCCGCGCTGGTAGAACCGGGTCAGCACGGTAATGACCGCCGCCTGCCGCCGGGGATCGTCCAGCGCGCCGGCCACCTCGTCGCCCAGCGCGTCCAGCGCCGCGGCATCGTCCGGGCGGGCCACGACCGCCGCCGCCACCGCAGGGAGCGCCCCGCCCGCCGGCCGCGTCCCGAACAACTCCGCCAGCAGCGCACGGCCCAGTTCAGCCGGCGAACCGGGTTCCGCGACCGGTGCCGCAGCCAGCACGTCCGGCCCATAGGCCCGGGCCGCGGCGACCAGGTACGGCATCGGCTCTTCCCACAACACGGCCATGCCCTCCCGGCCCACCTGGCGTCGCCCGGGACAAAACCTACGGCACCGGTACGACAAATCGCGGAGCCCCGGGCCGGTTAGGCCCGGGGCTCCGCCGTTCAGCAGACCTGACTCAGCACCCGTCGTAGGCAGACCAGGCCGACGTGCCCGACTGGGCGTACTCCTTGGCGAAGGCCGCGTTCTGCTCGGCGACCGACGCGTTCTCCGGCAGCCCGGAGAAGCCCAGCCCCTGCCAGGTGGACGGCAGGAAGCCGTACAGGCCGCCCGCGCCGCTGGAGGCGTTGACCGCCGACGCGTCGCCGCCGCTCTCCGCCTGGATCACGCAGCTCTGGAAGCTGCCAGACGCGCCGCTGTAGGACGTGCTGGTGGCCGGGGCAGCGGCAGGCTCCGAGCCGGGGCCGACGAGGCCACCGGGGCGGCCTGCACCGGCGCCGGGCCGGGGCCGGGATGGCGGACAGCGCGGCCCGCATCAGCCACGGCTTGACCTCGGGCGAGTCCGGCACGACGAGCTTCTGCCCGGCCTGGATCAGCGACGGGTTGTGCACCGTGTGCCGGTTGACCCACCACAGCGCCGGCCAGTCGCCCGCCTTGCCCAGCTCGCGCTGGGCGATGGCGCTGAGCGAGTCGCCCGCCCGCACGGTGGCGTGGTGGCTGGCCTGGTGAGCGGCCCCGGGATGCAGCGAAACCGTGACCGCTATCAGGGTCTTAGCAGCGCCGGCACCTGCGATACTGAAAAACGTCATGGCTTGTTACCTCCGAGGTTCGTTGCCATGCAAAGGCCCCGGCCGCGTGCTGAAATCACGCCTGGTCGGGGCCGCCTCGATCTACTCTGCAATACGCGTGTGGTTACCCCCCGTAATCATGCGGGCTCCATTCGGTAAGCGGCTGATGATGCGTCCGCCACCGTAACCAGATTTTTTCCTAACGCCAAACTCAGCGGGCTGGATTCACCCGCCGCGCGGTCGTTTCTGGTCGGCCGAAATCGGCCGGGTGTAACGCTCTGACCTGCGAAGTTAGGCACAATAGCCGGATCGGCGGACAAAATCTGGGTGACTTTTGCCACGGTCTGCACTATTGCGCCTGCTGTGACTCGTGGGACTGGACAGGCCGATAAGGCAGCCGATAAAACATTGGCCCCCGGGACCGGTCACGGCAGGTAGCCGGCCCCGGGGCCCACGCGGTGTGACTACAGTTTGCTACGGAGTGCGTCCTGGCAGAGTTCCGGGATCCTGCGCACGGATGCCACGGCCGCCAGGTAGGCGCCGGCCCAGGCCAGCGCGACGCCATAGGCGGCCGCGCACACCAGCAGCACCGGGATGCGGACCGCGTCGGCCACGGAGTGCGTGAAGATCAGGGCCAGGATCACCGGCACGCTGACCAGCAGCACGCCGAACAGGCTGCCCATCCCGCCGGCGAACGCCTGGCTGCCGTACCCGTCGGCCGCGTTCGGCACCGGGCTGCCCACCCGCTTCTGCACCGGGTAGGCGGTGGTCGCGCTCAGCACGCTGCTCAGGCCCAGCGCCGCCCCGACGGTACACAGGTCGATGGCCACGCCCCAGAACCAGTCCCCCGGGTGCCCGGCGAACGCGGCCAGGCCGCTGGACAGCACCAGGGACAGGGGCACCGCGATGACGGCCAGCGCGACGTTCCGCCCGGTGAAGTAGCCGCGCAGCGCGCGCACCCCGGTCAGCGCGCTGGCTTCCAGGCCGAACGCGGGCCCGGTCAGGCCGATCGTGTTGGCCTGGAACACGCTCAGCATGATGCCGGCCAGCACCGCGCTGATGCTCAGCCCGACATGGTAGGCCGGCGTGCGGATCGTGCTGACCGACGCGGCCAGCATGACCACGCCGATGATGCACCAGCGGACGATAGCGCCCGGCTCGCGGCGCTGGTACAGCAGGAACCGGGCGGCCACCGTGCCGCCGATGCCGAACCGGCCGAACGGCAGCCTCGCGCTGCGCACCTTGGACGACTGCGTGCTGGTGTCCACGGTGACCAGGGAGCGGCCGAGGGACCGGATCCACAGCGCGCCGAGCACCAGGATGACCGCGGCCAGCAGCCCGAGCCGCAGCAGCGCGGCGCCGGCGTGGCCGTCCGAGGCGTCCTGGATGGCGTGCGCGGCCAGACCGGGTGGCAGCCAGCGCAGCCACCGGTCGATCCCCTCGAACGCCCGCGTGGTGATCTTGCCTTCGGCGGCC
Source organism: uncultured Actinomycetes bacterium (assembly GCA_963747705.1). GTDB lineage: Bacteria > Actinomycetota > Actinomycetes > Streptosporangiales > Streptosporangiaceae > RYN-230. The sequence goes on from CAVVGF010000035.1 coordinate 26,582, forward strand.
AGCCTGGGCACCACCTGGGCGAACGTCTCATACAAGGCGAAGATCGGGATGATCAGGAACGCGGCGAAGTCCTTGCCGCGCCGCGACCGCAGCATTCCGGCCAGCCCGGTGGTGACGAACCGGGCCAGCACGATGCAGAACAGCACCTGGAGTAGGACCGCCACGACCGCGACGAGCAGGCCGAGCGGGCCGCGGGCCAGCCCGACCGTGACGCCGAGCAGGCCGATCACGTTGGCCACCGGCCAGGCGCCGGTGGCCGAGGCGGCCAGCAGGCCGACCGCGAGCGGCCGGGTGCGCAGCGGGTACAGCGCCAGCGTGGCCGGGTCCAGCGTGCCGTCCAGGCCGAACACGAGCAGCGGCAGGATCAGCCAGCCGAACGCGAACACGGTGAACACGGCGGCGGTCTGGGTGACCGGCGCGGCCCCCCCGCGCAGCAGGGCCAGCACGGTGAACGTGCCCAACGCGACCAGCACGGCGAAGATCGTGCTGATGATGAACGAGATCCTGGCCGGCCGGGACGCGCGCAGCGCGTTGGTCAGCAGCTGCAGCTTCAGCTGGACGAGGAGCCGAGCCATGTCAGACCCTCCTCACCGGTGGCCCGCGAACCGACCAGGTCGATGAACGCCTGCTGCAGCGTCTTGCCGCCGCGCACCTGGTCGATCGTGCCGGTGGCCACGATGTGGCCCTGGTCGATGATGGACACGTGGTCACAGACCTGCTCGACCAGCTCCATCACGTGGCTGGAGAACAGCACGGTGGACCCGGAGCCGACGAACCGGGTCAGCAGCCGGCGGATCACGTCGGCCGAGACCGGGTCCACCCCTTCCAGCGGCTCATCCAGGAACAGCACCGCCGGGTTGTGGATCAGCGCGCAGCCCAGCATGACCTTCTTCCGCATGCCGGTGGAGTAGTCGGCCACCAGCCGCCTGGCGTCCTCGGCCAGGTCCAGCACGTCCAGCAGCTGGGTGGCCCGTGAGCGCGCCTCGGCGGCCGGCATGCCGCGCAGCCGGCCCGCGTACTCCAGCAGCTCGGCCCCGCTCAGCCGCTCGAACAGCTGGGCCTCGGCGGGCACCACGCCCATGATGGCCTTGGCGGCCGGCGGGTCGGCCCAGACATCCTTGCCGTCCACGACGATCTGGCCGGCGTCCGGCCGTAGCAGCCCGGTCATCATCGACAGGGACGTGGTCTTGCCCGCCCCGTTCGGCCCGACCAGGCCGGCGAAGGAACCGGCCGCGATCTCCAGGTCGATCCCGGCCACCGCCTCCTTGGTCCCGAAACTCTTGCGCAGTCCGCGCACCACGATGGCTGGCTCACCCATGGCCTGCCTCCGATCAACTCATCAACTATCAGCATCGTATCATTGTGATATCACTTTTCAAGACTTCGACCTGAACCACGATTACCGGCCAGCCTTGAGTGGCGATTAACCAGCGGTAGGGTCGGTCGTCGTGCGGATCCTGGTGCTGGGCGGGACAGCGTTCGTGGGCCGGGCCATTGTCGAGGACGCGCTGCGCAGTGGCGCCGAGGTAACCCTGTTCGGCCGGGGCCAGACCGGGACTGAGCTGTTCCCCGGGGTGCCCCGGCTGACCGGCGACCGGGACACCGGCGACTACGCGGCGCTGGCTGACGGCCGCTGGGACGCGGTCGTGGACGTCAGTGGCTACGTGCCGCGGCACGTCGGCCAGGCGATGTCCGCGCTGGGCGACCGGGCCGGGCGGTACGTGTTCATCTCCAGCCACGCCGTGTACCTGAAGACCGAACACAACCAGGACCCTACCGAGAACGCGCCGCGCCGGCCGCCGCTGCGGGACACCGAGGTGCTGGACGGGGACAACTACGGCCGGCTCAAGGTGGCCTGCGAGGATGACGTGCTGGCCCGCTACGGCGACCGGGCCACGATCGTCCGGCCGGGCAAGGTGGCCGGGCCGCACGACTGGCAGGACGGGCTGACCTACTGGGTGCGCCGGGCGGCCCGGGGCGGCCCGGTCGCGGTGCCCACAGACCCGGCCCAGCCGGTCCAGGTCATCGACTGCCGTGACCTGGCCCGCCTGGTCGTCCGGCTGGTCGCGGACGGCCGCCCGGGCGAGTTTCACGCGGTCGGCCCGGCCGAGCCGGTCACGCTGGGCGGGCTGATCGAGACGTGCGCCCGGGTGGCCGGCACCCAGGTCGAGATCGTCCCGGTACCCGCCGGGCCGCCGGATTCTTCCCGCTGGTCCGGGATAACTGGCCGGGACAGCGGCGCAGCCCGGCCAAGGCCCGGGCCGCGGGTATGCCCGCCACCCCACTCGACGTCACCGCGGCCGACGTGCTGGCCTGGGACCGGGAGCGGGGCGAGCCGCCGCTGGAGGGCGGCTTCACTCCTGAGCAGGAGCAGGCGGTGCTGGCCGCAGCACGCGGATAATGGCGCTGATCCCGAGCGCGCCGGCCGGCACCAGCGTGACCAGGGCCGGGAGCTGGTAGCGCCAGGAGAACTCATACAGGTTGGAGACCAGCAGCACGGCCACCCCGGACAGGAAGAACAGCAGGCAGGCCAGGCTGAGCTGCCGGGTAGCCGAATCCCCGCGGCGGCGCAGCAGGGCCAGCGACCCAGCCAGCCCGGCCAGCACGCACAGGCCGAGCAGCGGCCCGGGGGTGTACCCGCCGTGCAACTGGTAGCCGCGCAGGAACGCGGCCACCGGCCGCCACACGGCCGGGTCGCCGCCACCGAACCGGCTGACCGCGGTGTGCACGAACGCCATCGACTCGTGCGGCGGGTTGTAGGGGAACCGGAGCTGGAACTGCCACCGGGAGATCGGCGTGACGCCCAGCGTGCCGTCCCGGGTCAGCGCGAACGGCCTGACCAGGTCGCTCGCGTACGCGCCGAGCAGCCGCTCCGGCTGCTGGCTCAGCACCTGGTAGTTGAAGTTGGAGATCAGCTTGTCCACCTGGTCCCGCGGCAGGTTCCGGTAGAACGGCCGGATCGGCGAGCCCGGGGCGTACTCGAGCCAGTCCGGTCCCTGCGCTTGCTGCGCGGGGGTCGGGCACATGGCCCGCTCGGCGGCGGGCAGCCGTAGCGTGCCGCAATCCGCGGCCGCCGCGGCCCGTCCGTAGAACGACGTAAACCCGGTGTGCGACGGGGAGAACGCCCCGCTGACCAGGTAGGACACGGTGGAGTAGGCCAGGATGGGGGCGGCGAACGCCACGCACAGCACGGCTGGCCTGCTCACTGCCTGCCGCCAGCCCCCGTGCCGCAGCGCACCGTCTTTCAAACCACGGTCTTTCAAACCACCGCGCCGCCAGCTGCCCCCGACCGCCAGCAGGTAGATCACGGCCGGCACCAGCAGCGCCTCGGCCACCTGGGCCACGGTGGCCGCGCCGCCCAGCACCAGGCCGGCCACCAGCACCCGCCGCCAGCCCGCCCGGCCGCGCGGCCAGAGCAGGATGGCCAGCCCGGCCACGATCAGCGCCTCGAACCACACGTCCGGCATGACCATCTGCTCGATCTGCAGCTGGTAGGCGTCCAGCAGGACCGGGGCGATGGCCAGCGCGGCCAGCCAGCGGGGCACGCCGCGGCGCAGCAGCACCAGGTAGAGCAGCACCGCCATGGCCAGCCCGAGCAGATGCTGGACGGCGGCCACCGCGTCGAAGTTGGCCAGGAACAGGATGGCCCGCAGCGGCCCCTTGTACCCGACCGGGTCCATCCCGCCCGCGTTGTACAGGTACCGGGAGGAATCGATGTAGAACAGCGCGGGCCGGTACGCCAGCTGGACCAGGACCCGCAGCACCAGGCCGGCCGTGAGCAGGGCGGCGGCCAGCCAGTGCCGCCGCAGCCCGGCCGCGGCGGCCTGCCAGCGCGTGGCCCGGCCCAGCCCGGCCTGCCTGGCCGCGCCGGGACCGCTCTCGGTGACCGGGGTGGTGACCTGTCTCATCGCCCCGGTGCGGCCTGTCCGCCGCTGGACAAGCAGAGCGCGAGGAGGACCGTGACGATGGTCAGCCACCGGGTCATCCGGTTCCGCGGCACCTGGGTCAGCGCGGCCCAGGCCACCGCGGTGTACCAGGCGAACACCCACGGGGCGACCAGGATCCAGGCGTAGGTCAGCGCGAACGGGGCCACCACCTCGCGCGGCTGGTCCGCGGAGATCCGCTGGTAAATCAGCCAGGCCACCAGCAGCAGGGCGATCGGCCACAGGCAGCTGATGATGGTGGCCATGGTGCTCTGCGGACCCCCAGCGCCTGGCCGGACAGCTCGAAGACCCGCCACGGAGACGGCAGCGTGACCAGAGGCAGCCCGCCGAACAGCGGTTTCAGCGCGCTGAACCCGTAGTAGCTGTACTGCAGGGCGAGCGTGCCCAGCGCGATGGCCGCGATCCGGGCGGTGCGCAGCCACTCGCGGCGCAGGATCAGCGGCCAGGCCAGCCCGACCGCGATCAGCACCGCGTAGATCTTCACCCCGCAGGCCAGCCCGATCAGCACGCCGACCAGCACGTCGCCCCACACCCGGGGCACCCGGCGGGCCACCTGGATGGCGCAGATCGCCGCGGCGGCCACGAACGTGTCCAGGTGGCCGCCGCTGACCAGTTCCAGGATCAGCACCGGGTTGGCGGTCCAGAACAGGGTGGCCCGCACCGGGTCGTCCGACGTCTTGAGCAGCAGCAGGCCCACGCCGATGAAGACGATCCCGTTGAGGATCATCAGCACGAAGACCGTGGTGGCCACGTCGGCCCGGCCGATGGTGGCGGCGAACCACTGGATCAGCGTGGCGAACGGGCCGTACACCGACGACTGGGACTTCCACATGTCGCCGACGGAGAGCGTGTACGGCGAGTGCGCGCCCAGCCAGGCCAGCGGGTTGGTGAGGTACGGGTTGCCGCCCTGCGCGGTGATCCGGCCGTACGCCGCGTAGCTGGCCACGTCGGACGAGCCGACCGGGGTCAGGCTGGCCATGATGGCCACGATGACGCCGCTGGCCAGCACCAGGTACCGCGGGTTGGGCCGCCACCCCTGGCTGTGCGCCCACAGCATGCCGGCCAGCCCCAGGCAGGCCAGGATGTCCGCGGTGTACAGCATCACGCTGGCCAGGACGACCTGGTGCTCCAGCGACGGCAGCACCGACAGCGGCAGCCGGACCCCCACCGTCTCGGCGTTCGGTGAGGTGGCCCCGAGCAGCATGCCGAGCAGCAGGCCAGCCCCGACAGCGTGATCGCTACCTTGGGGTTGGACAGCCTGCTCCAGGCCAGCTTGCGGATCAGCGCGCTCATGAACCGCTCGACCGGGCCGGGCGGGTGCTGCTCGAAAGGAAGAGGTGTCCGGGTCCGGCCAGCCTGGCGGACCGCTCCCGGCTGGTCAGCCGAGTTGACGGACACCTGTGTCACCTGGGCGATACCCCCGGACTGTGTTCTCGGCTGGCCTTGCTGGCGCGTCCGCTTCCAGCGTAGGGCGGGAGCTGAGCTACCCACGCCAGATTTACTGAATCGTGCCGACGTGTTCAACACGCCGGTCAGCCCAGATGATCATATGCCAGCCCGCGGCCGGCCGGATGTCGAAACCCCGGGCCGCCGATCGTATAGCTGGTGAGATAACAGCTAGCGAGGAGGCAATGACGATGCCGCAGTACCTGCTCAGCATCTACCAGCCCGACGGGGACCCGCCGCCGCCCGAGGTGCTGGACCCGATCATGGCAAAGGTCCAGGCCTGGAACGGCGAACTCCGGGCGGCCGGCGGCTGGGTGTTCACCGGCGGGCTGCACCCGGCCAGCACGGCCACCGTGGTCCGGGCCGGCGATGGCGGCCCGGTCATCACCGACGGCCCGTTCGCCGAGGGCAAGGAGCACCTCGGCGGGTTCACCGTCATCGCCGCCCCGGACCTGGACGCCGCGCTGGACTGGGGCCGCAGCTGGCCGCCGCGACCACGCTGCCGATCGAGGTCCGCCCGGCGGTGGACGCGGGCTGATCGGGGCCGTGACCGTCCAGAGCGCCGATATCGAGCGCGTCTTCCGCGCGGAGTACGGCCGGGCGGTGGCCGTCCTGGTCCGCGCGTTCGGCGACATTGACCTCGCCGAAGACGCGGTCCAGGACGCGTTCACCGAGGCGGTGCGGCGCTGGCCGGCCGCGGGCATGCCGCCCAGCCCGGCCGGCTGGATCATCACCACGGCCCGCAACCGGGCCATCGACCGGCTGCGCCGGGAGGCGTCCCGTGACGGCCGTCAGGCCGAGGCCGCGCGGCTGACAGCGGCCCCGGCGACGAGCGCCTAGCTGAGGAGGAACCGGTGCCGGACGACCGGCTGCGGCTGATCTTCACCTGCTGCCATCCCGCGCTGAGCACCGCCGCGCAGGTCGCGCTGACCCTGCGGCTGCTCGGCGGGCTGAGCACGGCGGAGATCGCGCACGCGTTCCTGGTGCCGGAGCCGACGATGGCGCAGCGGCTGGTCCGGGCCAAGGGCAAGATCCGCGACGCGCGGATCCCGTACCGGGTGCCCAGCGAAGCCGAGCTGCCGGGCCGGCTCGGCGCGGTGCTGGCCGTGGTGTACCTGATCTTCAACGAGGGATACGCGGCCAGCTCCGGTGACCAGCTGATCCGGGCCGACCTGTGCGCCGAGGCGATCCGGCTCGGCCGGCTGCTGGCCGGGCTGATGCCGGACGAGCCCGAGGTGACCGGGCTGCTCGCGCTGATGCTGCTGGCGCAGTCCCGGCGCGCGGCCCGCACCACGCCGGAGGGCGGCCTGGTGCTGCTGGCCGACCAGGACCGCGGCCGGTGGGACCGGCAGCTCATCGCGGAGGGCCAGGCGCTGGTCCGGCAGTGCCTGCGCCGCGGCCAGCCCGGCCCGTACCAGATCCAGGCAGCCATCAACGCGGTGCACAGCGACGCGCCGGACGCCGCGGCCACCGACTGGGCCCAGATCGTCGCGCTGTACGACCAGCTGCTGACCGTGGCCCCGGGCCCGGTGGCGGCGCTGCACCGGGCGGTCGCGGTGGCCGAGGTGGACGGCCCGGCGGCGGCGCTGGACCTGGTCGACGGGCTGGACCTGGACAGCTACTACCTGTTCCACGCGGTCCGCGGCCACCTGCTACGGCAGCTGGGCCGCACCGCCGAGGCGGTGGCCGCCTACCAGGCGGCGCTGGACCGGGCCGGCAACGCGGCCGAGCGCGACTTCCTGCGCGGCCGGCTGCCGAGCTGCGCGCCGGGGGCTGAGCTACCGCCGCCGCTTGGCCTTCTTCCGGTCCACCCCCGCCGGCTGAGCCAGCCGCGGCCCGGCCGAGCCGGGCAGGCCGTTCAGCACCGCGATGCAGCCGACACAGGCCGGGTGGGTGACGAAGTAGGCCGGGATGGTGGGCGAGTCGGTGGGCGGGTTGGTGGCCAGCAGCACCGGCGGGCGCGGCGCCTGGCTGAAGTCGAAGTCCTGCATCAGGTTGCCCAGGATCGGCTCGTCCTCGCGCACGTCCGGCCGCCGGTCCGGGCGGCCGTCGGTCTTCGGGTTGAGCCGGGCGCCGCCCAGGAAGTCGTCCTCGATGAACTTCAGGTAGGCGTCGCTGCTCAGCGTCTGGTGGTCGATGTAGCCCTTCCGCGCGTACGGCGAGATGACCAGGGCGGGCACCCGCAGCCCGTAGCCCTGCTGGTCCACCGCCGGTGGGACCACGTGGTCGTAGAACCCGCCCCAGTCGTCCCAGGACAGGAAGATCGCGGTGGAGTCCCAGTCCGGGCTCTTCATGGCCGCGTTGATCAGGGCGGTCACGTAGGCCTGGCCCCAGTGCACGCTGGCCGGCGGGTGGTCGCTGTCCGCGCCGGACGGCACGATCCAGCTGACCGACGGCAGCGTCCCGGTCTTGGCCTTGTGGAAGTAGGACCCGAGCGTGCGGATGTTGTGCAGCTGGTTGTCGGACTTCACGTCGCCGAACAGCGGCAGCGGGTCCCAGATGCCCGGCGTCTCGACGTTCTGCTTGACCGCGGCGCAGGTCTCGGCCGCGTCGTTGTCACAGTCCGGCTGTATGCCGGCCTGCACGAAGTAGTTCCAGCTCACGTGGTGCGCGTACAGCAGCCAGGTGATGTCGGTCCAGGCGAAGTCGATGTCGGTCTTGCCGGTGCGCAGTTCCTGGTCCACCGCCTGCTGGAACTTGTTCACCCCATACGGGCCGACGATGTCGGTCACGCAGCTCATCGGCGAGCGGTTTTTGCACTTGGCCGACCAGGCCGAGACCATGTACAGGTGGTCGGGCAGCGACCACGACTTCACCGGCTCGAACATGTGGTCGTCGAGCACGAAGTCCTTGGCGTAGGTCCAGTAGTTGGGGATCTCGGCCGCGGTGTGGTAGCCCATCACGTCGGGCGTCTTGGTCCCGGCGCAGGCCGGGTCGTTGATGTCGTGGCAGGACGAGCGGGCCCCGTCGCGCTCCCGGATGAACCCGTCCATCCGGCCGCCGTTGACGTCGCCCAGCGCGCTGACCTCGGCGTGCGGCCCGCCACCGTTGACGTCGGCCTTGTCATGGTAGGGGCGGGTACAGCCGCCCGCCGGGTTGGGCACGCAGACCGTGGGCACCCCGTTGCGCACCGGGATCCCGTCCGCGCCCGGGTAGGTGCCGAAGTAGCTGTCGAACGACCGGTTCTCCTGCATGATGATGATCACATGCTTGATCTTGTGGATCCCGGCCGGGACCACGTAGCGGCCGTTGGGGCCGCCCGTGACGACCTCGCCGTGCAGTGCCGTGGTCAGCGGCCGGCCGGGGGGGGTCCTGTCGTCGGCCGAGGTGCACGCGGCCACGGGCGGCCACCAGTGCCAGGCCTGCCAGTCGCGCACGCCAGCCCTGAGGCGGCTAGGCCTCGTTCCCATCCGCGAGCCCTTCCCGAATGCCACATCAGGGGCATCCGGTAACCGGCGCCCCATTGGCCACAGTGTCCCCCGCCGGAAAAATACCCGAATCAGGCCCCACTCAGTACAGACACTGACGGCTTTGGCCGAAACCGGAAATTTTAAAAAAAAAAAAAAAAAAAAAAGGGGGGGGGGGAAAAGGGCGTTGGTCAGCTGCACGAGACGGCTGCGGGCGCGCCGTTGCTCCCGGTGTAGGTGGCGGTGAAGCCGACCGTGGCGGTGCCGCCCGCGGGGAGGCTGCGTCGTAGGACGCGTTGGTCACCGCCACTTGCGGCCGACTGGTAGAGCTGCCGTTCCAGAGGTTGGTGATCTGCTTCGCCCGGGGAGGTCCAGCCGAGGCTCCAGCCGTTCAGCGGGCCGAGCCGGTGTTGCGCACCACGACCTGGCCCTGGAAGCCGCCCGGCCAGCTGCTGACACCGAGTAGGCGGCCGAGCACCCGGCCGGGCCGGGCGGCGGGCCGACGGGGTCGGGTCGGCGTCGGGGACGGGCTGGGGAGGTGGGCGGTCGGCGACGGGGTGCTGGCGCCGCCGCCGACGTTCACCGAGAACGAGTTGGTGGCCAGGCCGGCGCCGCCCTGCCACAGCTCGAACCCGGCCTCGACGTCGATCAGGTACCAGCTGGGCTTGGTGTAGCCGCGGCTGACCACGTCCTGGGCCAGCGTGCCGATGTCCAGATCGCTCACCGAGGTGGTGCCGCTGGTCATGTCGTAGGTGACCGTGTTCCAGACCGACTGGTTGCCTTCCCAGACGTTGTAGCTGTGCCCGCCGATGCTGACGTTGCTGGCGACCTCGGAGCCGAACGGCTGGACGCTGCCGTTGTGGTTCAGCCAGACCATCATCTCGGTGCCGTTGGGCTGGCCGGTGGTGGTCGGCGTCTGGTTGAACCAGATGTCGTAGGCCACGTCGTAGGCGCCGCTGCCGGTCTGCGTGGTGCTCCAGCTCGTGGTGACCTTGCCCGCGGTCAGCGCGGAACCTGGATGGGCGTCGGGGTCAGCCCGCCCGAGCTGCAGTTGCCCCAGTGGCAGCCCTGGTAGATGGACGGGTAGGCGCCGGGCGAGCCGTTGGTGGCGTTGCTGATGGCCGAGTTGGCCACGGTGAAGTCGGCGTTGCCGTCGGTGCTGACGCACTCCGACGCGCTGGAGTCGTACTCGTTGTTCTGCACGATGTACGTGCCGCCGGCCGGCGCGGTCTGCTCGGCGCACAGCGTCGTGTCCGCCGCGCCGGCGTGCCCCACGCCGATTGTGAGCAGGCCGGCGCGGCCAGCGCGGCGGCCAGGCCGGCCGCGCCGAGACGGGCCCGGCCGGGACGGATCGCCAGCGCCATCTGCCTGTCCTTTCTCTGCGGCCGCTCCCGGTGCGGGCACCGTAACCCGGTGCCCGCACCGGCACCGCTGCGGCCCGGGCCGCGGCGCTGGGCAGGTCAGCGCGCCGGGCCGGGTCCGGGGCCGGGAAAGTTTCAGCCGAGAAAAAATTTTAAAAAAAAAAAAAAAAAAAAAAAAAAAAAAAAAAAAAAAAAAAAAAAAAAAAAAAAAAAAAAGGCCGTCAGTCCAGAGTGATCATCCGGCCCGCCACCACCCGGGTGCTGGCCGACCCGACGATGATGATGCTGTGCTCGCTCGGCCTGGCAGGGCTCGAGCTCGCCCAGCGTGCTGAGGAGGATCCGCTGATCGGCGCGGTGCGCGTCGCGCACCACCGCGACCGGGGTGGCCGCGGCCCGGTACTGCCGTAGCACGGCCAGCACCATGTCCAGCCGCGGCTCGTCCGCCTTGCCCGGCGGCAGGCACACGGTGAGCACGAAGCCCGCTTCGGCGGCCGCGCGGACCTGGGCCTCGGTCATCCCCCACGAGGTGTGCTCGCCGGGCGAGATGACCGCGTGGCTGCCGCCGAGCGGCGCGCCGAGCATGGCCGAGGCGGCCATGGCGGCGGTGATGCCGGGCACCTCGATCACGTCGATGTCCTCGCCGGCCAGGCTGAGCACCAGGCTGGCCAGCTCGTGCATGCCCGGGTCAGCCGGGAACGTGATGGCCACCGCGTGGCCCAGCCGGGCCTGCCTGATCGCCTCCCGGCTGCAGGCCGCCCCGTCGCCCGCGCCGGGCAGGATCCGGGTGCCCGGCCGTAGCAGGTCACCCACCTGGTCCAGCGACCGGCCCAGGCCGGCCAGCACCGACGCCCGGCGCAGCTCGGCCAGCGCGCGCGGGGTGACCAGGTCGGCCGCCCCCGGTCCGGTCCCGATCAGCGCGATCCGGCCCCGCGGCTGGATCCGCGCCACCGCCACGCTGATCCCTTCGGCGGTGCGTTCCGCCACCACCAGTTCGTCCGCGGCGGCCAGCGCGGCCGCCTCGGGCTGGCTCAGCGGCGCCTCCTGGGCGGCGGCCCGGCGGCGGCGCGACCCGGTCCCGGCCGGCCCGCGGCCAGCCGTCCGGGTCCCGGCGCCGGCGGCCCGCCTTCACGGCCCGCCCCATGCGGCCCGCCCGCGGCGGCCTGCCCGGTCGGCGCTGCCGGCGGCCAGATCCCCGGCCGGGTAGGTTCGCACCGCCCACCCGCGCTCCCGGGCCGCCTCGGTGATGGCTGGCCCGGCGTCCGGCGCGTCGCCGTCCAGCACCGCGGCCAGCGCGGTGACGCTGGCCGCGGACAGCCTGGCCTCACCCAGCGCGTGGTCGGCCAGCCGGAGCACATCCTCGGCGGCCGCGCCCGTAGTCGCGTGCACCCCGATCACCAGCGACGGCGGGCGGATGATGGCGGTGTGCGAGTCAGGGCTGGCGACCCGGTCGGTGATCAGGATCCGGTACTCCCCCACCTCGCCCACCGTGTCCGGCAGGGGCGGCAGCGGCCAGGTGCGCGTGGACTCCAGCCGGACCCGCTCGCCGTCCAGCAGCGCCCGGCTGACCGTGCCGATCGCCCCCTCGGTCGGCCAGCCCAGCGAGTCAAGCCCGGGCAGGCTCACCGCGTCGGTGGCCGTGGTGATGACGGCGTCCGCGCCGAACACCGCGGCCACCCGGGCGGCCAGCGCGTTGGCGCCCGCCGCGTGCCCGCCGACCACCGCCACCGCGCGCCGGGCCGACTCGTCCACGCACACCACGGCGGGGTCGGTCCACTTGCTGTCCAGCAGCGACGCGATCAGCCGGACGGTGGCCCCGACGGCCAGGAAGCAGACCAGCCCGTCGCACTCGGCCCAGGCCCGTGGCAGCGCCTGCCGCGTCGGCCCGTCATACCGCCGGGTCTGGCCCGGCGACGCGTCGGCCAGCCGCTGCGCGGCCGCCCGCCGCCGCCGGTCACCGCGATCAGGCCGATCACCGGCACCCTCCCCACCCCAGGTGCCGCAAGAGCCGACGCGGCCGGCGGTACATGCCCCGACGCTACCCGCAACGGCAAGCCTGGAGCCATCGGGCACACGGTTTCGTCTAAAAGGTTTTAGGTGGTGTTGGCCGGAACGCCTTGCTGGGCCTGGGTTCCCGGCCGCTCGCCGCCTGCCATGACAAGCATGCTTGACACCTGGCCGACCGCGCGGCACGATGGCCATGTGACAAGCAGACTTGACAGGTGGCCCACCCGGTGAGAAACGACGTGCGGGACCGCCGCGCGGCCAAAGGGCTGGCCCAGGGGGAGCTGGCCCGGGAGCTGGACGTGTCCCGGCAGACGATCAACTCGATCGAGACCGGCCGGTACACCCCGTCGCTCCCACTGGCCATGGCCATCGCCCGGTTTTTCGGGACCACCGTGGAGGAGATCTTCCATGCAGACCGCGTCTAGGCCGAACCGCAATTACTGGGGCACGCTGGCTACCGGCGCCGCCATCGGGGTCGTCTACCTGATCGGTTTCGCGGCCGGCGGCAAGCCGCTGGACGGGGTGGTCGCACTGGCCATCATGGTGGGGTTCACCGGCGCGCTGGTGCTGGCCCGCCGGCGGAGCGAGACGGTCCGCGGGCTGCTCGACCGCCGGGACGAGCGGATCACCGCGATCGACCTGCGGGCCACCGCGGTGACCGCGCTGGCCATGATCGGGGTGGTCTTGGTCGGCTTCGTGGTCTACGTCGCCCGCGGCGGCAGCGGCT
>CAVVGF010000036.1:0-120587 GCA_963747705.1 uncultured Actinomycetes bacterium
TACCCGCTGCACTCGTTGGTCTTCGGGCCCGGCTTTCCACACGCCGTCAACCTGACGGCCGGGCTGGTCATGCTGGCCTGCGGGGTGTGGCTGGTGCCGCACACCATCGGCGGGCGTGCCGCGCTGGCCCGGCGCAACCACGAACTGATCGGCCGGGTCCGGCGGCTGACCGTGGCCCGGGTGGAGGCGGTGGACACCGCGGCCGCGGAACTGCGCCGGGTGGAACGGGACCTGCACGACGGCGCGCAGGCCCGGCTGATCGCGCTGGGCATCTCGCTGCGCGCCACCGAACGGCTGATCCGGACCGACCCGGACGCCGCGGTGGCCCTGGTGGCCGAGGCGCGGGACAACTCGGCCCGGGCGCTGGCCGAGCTGCGCGCACTGGTCAGCGGCATCCATCCGCCGGTGCTGGCGGAACGCGGCCTGGGCGACGCGCTGCGGGCTCTGGCGCTGGATTCCCCGCTGCCCGCCGCGACCGACATCGACCTGCCCCGGCGGCTGCCCGCCCCGGTCCAGGCGGCCACCTACTTCGCGGTGGCCGAGGCGCTGGCCAACGCGGCCAAGCACGCCAGCGCGCGCCACGTGCACATCCGGGCGGCGCACTCGGCGGGCGCGCTGCGCATCGAGGTGACCGACGACGGCGTGGGCGGCGCGGACCCGGCTCGCGGCACCGGGTTGCGCGGCATCGAGCGGCGGCTGGGTACATTCGACGGCGTGCTGGCGGTCGGCGCCCGCCGGGCGGCCCGACCATCGTCGTCATCGAGGTGCCGTGCGAGTTGTCATCGCTGAAGACCTCTTCCTGCTGAGGGAAGGGCTGGCCAGCCTGCTCAAGGAGCACGGCTTCGAGATCGCCGAGGCGGTCGGCGACGGGCCGTCCCTGCTCCGGGCGCTGCTCGAGCACCGGCCGGACGTGGCCATCGTGGACGTCCGGCTGCCGCCCGGCTACAGCGACGAGGGCCTGCGGGCCGCGCTGGACGCCCGCCGCCAGGTGCCCGGGCTGCCCATCCTGATCCTGTCCACTCACGTGGAACAGCTGTATGCCCGCGAACTGCTGGCCGACCGGGCGGGCGGGGTCGGCTACCTGCTCAAGGACCGGGTGTTCACCGATGAGCAGTTCACCGACGCGATGCGCACGGTGGCCCGGGGCGGCACCGTGATGGATCCCGAGGTGGTGGGGAAGCTGCTGGCCCGGCGGTCCAACCAGCAGCCGGTGACCCGGCTCAGCCCGCGGGAGCGCGAGGTCCTCGCGCTGCTGGCCGAAGGCCGGTCCAACAGCGCGATCGCGCAGCGGCTGGTCATCTCGGAGAAGGCGGTCAGCAAGCACTGCACCAGCATCTTCGGCAAGCTCGACCTGCCCCCGTCCGAGGACGACAACCGCCGGGTGCTGGCCGTGCTGGCCTACCTGGACCGCTGACCGCCGCGACGCGCCGAACCCGGCCCGGTTTCCGGTTTCGGTCGTGCCCACCAGCCATGATGGACGCAGCTAATGGCTGCGTCCGGGGGTGCACACGCGGTTCCCGGGGCAGGATAGGGGTGATGAAACGGGCATGACCGGCGGCGCACCCGCACCCCCAGCGGCGCGCGGTCGGGACGGCGGTGGAGGCACGGCGGTGAGCATCGGCGAGGCCCTGACGGAAGCACGCGACCAGGCCGGCCTCAGTGTCGACCAGGTCAGCGAGCAGACCCGGATCAGGCCGGTCATCATCCGCGGCATCGAGGCCGACGACTACTCGGGATGCGGCGGGGACTTCTACGCCCGCGGCCACATCCGCAGCATCGCCGAAGCGGTCGGGGCTGATCCCGGGCCGCTGATCCGGGAGTACGACGACGCCCACCAGGCGACCGGGCCGATCGCGGCGACCGGCCTGGACGAGCTGGTGGCCATGTCCCGGCCACCCCAGCGGCCGCGGCTGAACCCGGCCCTGATCATCGCGGCCGTGGTGGTGGTCGTGCTCGGGGTGGGCGGCTACCTGCTCGCCGTCGGCCTGGGGCACGGGACGGGCCCGGCGCCCAGCTCGGCCGACTCGGCCAGCGGCGCCAGTGCCAGCAGCAGCGCACCGGGCGCCAGCCCGGCGGCCGCCCAGGCCAGCCAGGTGGTGGTCCACCTGACCGCTACCCGCGGCACCTCGGTGGTGTTCACCACCCCGTCGGGCCGCTACCTGTCCCGGTCCTACGCCGCGGCCGGCACGTCGGTCACGTACACGCTGCACCGCGCGGTGCACCTCAGGCTGTCCGACCCGGGCGGGGTCCGGGTGACCGTGGACGGGAAGAACCCGCTGCCCGCACACCCCGCGGGCCCGGTCACGCTGAGCGTCGGCCCGGGCCACCCAGTCAGCGTGGCCACCCCGGCCCCGGCCAGCCCATCCCCGGCGCCCTCGATGCAGAACCTGCAGCCGGCCCGGATCACCGCGTTCGGCTTCGCCGGCCATCCGGGCGACGATCCGCAGGACGCCGGGCTGGCCGTGGATGGCAACCCGGGCACGGCCTGGCATACCGACTGGTACACCTCGGCCCAGTTCGGCAACCTGTACCCCGGTACCGGCCTGCTACTGGACATGGGCCACCAGGTCACCGTGGACAAGGTCCGGGTCAGGCTGGGTGCGGCGGCGGGCGCCCACTTCCAGATCCGCGTCGGCTCCGCAGCTGATCTGGCCGGGCTGCCGGTCGTGGCCCGTTCTGCCGGGCCCGGTGGGGTGATCAAGCTGCCGCTGGCGAGTCCAGCGCAGGGGCGTTATGTAATGGTGTGGTTTACCCAGCTGCCGCGGGATGCGGCGGGCACCTTCCAGGTCAGCGTGTTCAACGTGGCGGTGCGGGGCCAGGGGTAACGGCCGGCTTGGTCCAGACCAGCGAGTAGCGCCAGTAGAGGTGGCGTCGGTAGCGGACGCCGGGCAGCAGCTGGCCGGCCAGCCGCCGCATCTGCCGGTAGCTGAGCGGTGGCGGCCAGACCAGCGGGGGCTGGTGCGGCGGGGGCAGCCGCCGGACGGTGCGCCTGCTCACGTTGGCCAGCCGGTGCAGCTGAGTGCCCGCGCTCGCGGGCACGGCCCAGCCGAAATCGGCGGGCGTGCGATCACGGGCCAGCCCGACCACGGCCAGCACACCGCCCGGGCGCAGCAGCCCGGACATCTGCCGCAACGCCAGCCCGGCGTCCATGTGGTGCACCATGGCGACGGAGGTGACCAGGTCGAACGACCCCGGCTGCAGCGGCGCGCGGCCAACGTCCCCGACCAGGTAGCCGATGCCGGCCGCCCCGGGATGGGCGCGGGCCACCCGGATGCACGGCTCGTCCCGGTCGATCCCGGTCACCCGCAGGCCGGCCGCGCGCAGCCGCCGGGTCAGCCCGCCGGTGCCGCAGCCAACGTCCAGCGCGGTCGCGCAGCCAGCCGGAATGGCGTCCAGAATGACCTGGTGGTAATGCCCGTTGTGGGTCCAGCGCTCCGGTGGGCCAGCGGTCATGGCCGCATTCTGCCCCGGCCTGGCGCCTGGCGCGGGCCTGATGTCAGTCCCGGGTCAGGCCACGCGGCGCCAGCCCAGCCCGCCGGCCTTCCAGCGGGCGATGGCCCGCTTCTCGCTGACCAGCTTGACCTCGCGCAACTGGCGGCCGTGCTCGTGCATGGCCTGCTCGGCCCCGGCCATTCCATCGAGCGGCGAGCGCTGCGGGATCTCCCGCTTGGCCCCGGACTGCTCGATAAGGATCAGGTGGGCCGGCCGGGTTTCTCCGGCCGGGTTGATGTTCTCACTCACAACAGTTACTACTCTCCGTCGTGCCCCGGTATTCCCCAGATTGCGGCACTGTGAGCCCATTCACTTCCGGCCGGTCCGCCGTGACCAGCGAGAATGCCGCCTTCCAGTAGGACGAAAGTTCATGCCATTAACTAACTCCCCTGCACCGGGCGTTGGCTGGGTCAGCCGATGCCCTGTTCCTATCGGGGCTCGTGGGTCAGATAAGTTCCGGTGGGAACGGCAGGCAGCATGACGGGAGGGACCATGGCCGAGCCACTGCCGCCAGCCGCCCGCCAGCTGGTGATCGTGTCTGGCGCGCCCGGCGCGGGCAAGACCACCCTGGCCGTCCCGCTCGCCGCCGAGCTGGGCTTCGCGCTCCTCCGCAAGGACCGGATCAAGGAAACACTGCACGACGCTCTCGGCGCGCCGCCGCCGGACCTGTCCTGGTCGCGCAAGCTGGGCGCGGCCGCGATGGAGCTGCTCTGGGCGCTCGCGGCGGATGCCCCGGCCGTGGTCGTGGAAGCCAACTTCCGGCCGCACAGCGAGTACGAGCGCGGGAAACTCGCCGCGCTGGCACCGCACCCAGTCGAGGTGTACTGCCACTGCGACCCGCACGTCGCCGCCCGCCGGTACGACGACCGGGCCAGTGTCTGCCATCCGGTCCACGTACTGACCAGCCTCACCGCGGCGGCGCGCGCGGAATATGACCAGCCGGTCGGCATCGGGCCGCTGATTACGGTGAACACGGAGCGCCCGGCCGACGTGCCAGGGATCGCGGCCGCGGTGCGCGCGCTCCTGGCGGCGCCGGATCAAGCCGGTCCGGCCGTGGCGGCCCAGCGGCCAGCCGATCCGGCCTAGCCGGACAGCTGGCGGGCTAGCGCCGCCGTGACCGGCTCAGGTCGCGGCCCGCGTCCTTCAGCTGCTCACCCGCCTGCCGGACATTGCCGCCGAGCCGGTCGGCGAGGCCGTGCCACTGCATACGGCGGTTACCGGTGGCCCGGCCCAGCTTCTGCTTGGTCCGGCCCCGGACTATCCGGGATTTGTTCTTCATCTTGTTCAGCAGGGTCATCGCGGCTAACTGCCCCACAGCGGCTAGATCATTCGGGACAGCCGGGCATGAAGCGGGCTTACCGCCGCGGTGCAGCCAGCATTCAGGTCGGGACGGTGCACTGGAACTGCGGGCAGGCCAGCCAACCCGTGCCCGGGCCCGCAGGAAGAAGGCATTGCCATGTTCTGGTATGGATCTCCACTGGGGGGCTGGGGCTGGCTACCCGGCCTCAGCTTCCTGGTGTTCTGGGCGCTGCTGGCGGTGATCATCTTCGCCCTCGTCCGCTCGTTCACCCGGCCCGGCCAGCGGCCCTTCCCGCCTCGCGCGGGCCACTTCGGCGCGGCCGGGCCTTTCGGCCCCGGGCCGTTCGGCCCCGGGTCTGGTGCCGGGCCCGGAGCGCCGACGCCACCCGAGCAGATCCTGGCCGAGCGGTTCGCCCGCGGCGAGATCGATGAGGACGAGTTCCACCAGCGGATGACGGTCCTGCGCGCCGAGGCGCCGCCGCATCCCGGCCCGGCCGGTCCCCCGTACTGACCGGGACCGCC
Organism: uncultured Actinomycetes bacterium; assembly: GCA_963747705.1. Lineage (GTDB taxonomy): Bacteria > Actinomycetota > Actinomycetes > Streptosporangiales > Streptosporangiaceae > RYN-230. The sequence goes on from CAVVGF010000036.1 coordinate 5,314, forward strand.
TGCCGGGCGCGGCCTTATGCCGGGCGCGGCCTTCTGCCGGGCGCGGCGGCGGCTGCGCGGGGGGTGCGGCCGGCGGCTGCGCCGGGGGTGCGGCCGCCGGCCGCGCTGGCTCAGGTTCAGCGGCCCGGCTTGGCGGGCAGCCCGGCGGCAACGTCGAGTCCCCGCTGCACCCACCGGGCCAGCGCGTCGTCAGCCGCGAAGCCCGCCGGCTCGACGCTGATGAACCCCGACAGGGCCCGCCCGCCGAGCAGCATCGGCCGAACGTGCGGCTCATCCAGGGCCTGCGCGCGGCCGTCCGCGCCGACCCGCACCATCAGCGCCTGACCTTGCACTCCGCAGCACATGTTGCCGTTGACCAGGAACGACAGCCCGCCGCCGACCATCTTCTTCTCGGCCACGCCGGCCGGCCACGCCGACCTGGTCGGCCGGCGTACGGCGGACCCGCTCGGCCAGTACCCGGCGGACCCGCCCGGCGACCTCGGGATCGTAGCTCACGGCTCGGGCGCCTCCCCTTCCCCCGCTCTATTGTCGCGGTTCTTATGCTGCGGGTATGGGACAGATCCGGGTTGGCACGGCGTCGTGGACCGACCCGACCCTGATCGATTCGGGCTGGTACCCGCCCGAGGCCGATACCCCCGAGCGGCGGCTGCGGTACTACGCCCGGCAGTTTCCGCTGGTCGAGGTGGACGCCACCTACTACGCGCTGCCCGCCGAGCAGACCGCCGCCAGCTGGGCGGCGCGCACCCCGGCCGGGTTCACGTTCAATGTGAAGGCGTTCAGCCTGTTCACACAGCACCCGACGCGGGTCGCGGCGCTGCCCACCGATCTGCGCCCGGCCGCGGAGCAGACCGGGAAAGACCGGATCTACCTGAAGGACATCGACTCCGGGGTCACCGACCAGGCGTGGCAGCGCTTCCTGGCCGCGCTGGAGCCGCTGCATCAGGCGGGCAAGCTCGGCGCGATCCTGCTCCAGTTCCCGCCCTGGTTCCCGATCTCCCGTAGTCACAAGGAGTACATCGTGGCCTGCGCGCAACGGGTGGCGCCGCGGCGGGTCTGCATCGAGTTCCGCAACCGGACCTGGATGACCCCGGAGAACCAGGAGGAGACGCTGCGCTTCCTGGCGTCGAACCGGCTGCCGTATGTCTGCGTGGACATGCCCCAGGGGCACCGCGACTCCATCCCGCCAGTGACCGCCGCCACCGATCCCGACCTGGCCGTGGTCCGCTTGCACGGCCACTCCGACAAGTGGACCAGCAAGGACATCCACGAGCGGTTCGGCTACCGCTACACCGAGCGCGAACTCGGTGACTGGGCGCCGAAGGTGCGCGCCCTGGCCGAGGACGCGGGCACCACGCACGTCCTGTTCAACAACTGCTACCGGGACTACGCGCAGACCAACGCCAGGCAGCTGGCCGAGCTGCTCAAGGTCTGAAAAGGCGGTCCTGGCGCCCGGCCGGCCAACCAGGGAGGATCGGGCTGAGCGGCGGGCGACGAGGGCCGCCGGACCGAGGAGGGGGCCCGCCATGCCAGTGGTGCAGGCAAACGGCATCGACATCTACTACGAGGTGCAGGGCGAGGGCGAACCACTCGTCATGATCCCCTACCTGGCGGCCGACCAGGCCTGCTACGCGTTCCAGGTCGCGGACTACGCGAAGCACTTCACCTGCTACACGGTGGATCTGCGCGGCGCGGGCCGGTCCGGCAAGCCCGACGGCAGGTATACCACCGAGCTGCTGGCCGATGACGTGGCCGCGTTCATGCTCGCGGCCGGGCTGGACCGGGCGCACATCTGGGGCCTCTCGCTGGGCGCGGCCACCGGGATGTGGGTGGCCGCGAAGCACCCCAGCCGGGTGGCGTCGCTGTCGCTGCACAGCGCCTGGAACGCCACCGACCCGTTCCTGACCGCGGTGGTCGAGACCTGGCGGATCATGGCGGAAGGACTGGGCAGCGTCACCGACATGGCCATCAGGGGCATCTTCCCGTGGTGCTTCACCCCGGAGCTGTACGCGGCGCGGCCGGAGTACATCGAGTCGCTGGCCGAGTTCGTGCGCGGCCGCCCGATGCCACCGGTGGATGCGTTCCTCCGCCAGTCGCAGGCGGTGCTGACGCACGACGCACGGGATGTGCTGAGCGCCATCCAGGCGCCGACCCAGATCACGTTCGGCCGGCACGACATGGTAACGTCGACCCGGTTCGCCGGGCCGCTCACCGCGGCCATCCCGGATGCCGAGCTGACCGTGTTCGAGGACTGCGCGCACGCCCCGATCTACCAGAACGTCGAGGAGTTCAACCAGCGCACCCTGGAGTTCCTGCACCGCCACACGGCCGCGGCCTGAGGCCGGGCGCCCTCAGCGTTCGGCAAACACGGCCAGCGCGACCTGGTAACTGTCGAACGCCCGTGCGGCGCCCGCGTACGCCTCGAGGTGGATGAACAGCTCGACCAGTTCCTCTTTGGTCACGCCGGAGTTCAGCGCGATCCGGAGCTGGCCGAGCAGCCGTTCCGCCGTGTCCAGCGCTTCCTGATAGCCGTCTGGCTCCGTCATGGCGTCATGCTGTCACGCCGTGCAGATTTATCCGCCTTGAGGATGTGGGTCTGGGACCGGGCGGACAGGCTCGGGATATGTATCAGACGGGGTTGACGGCGCCCGGCGGTTCCGGGCAGGCCAGGCCGGACAGGCCAGGTGACCTGACCGAGCGGCAGCTGCTGGTCCGGGTCACCAGCCCGCTGGCCCGGTGCGCCGGCGAGGGCGCGGATGCGGATGACTGGTTCCCGGTGGCCACCCGGTGGAGCCGGGCCCGGGCCGAGGCCGCGCGGGCCCTGGCGCTGTGCGCCAGATGCCCGGTGCGCGGCGACTGCCTGGAGCTGTCGATGCGGCAGTGGGACGGAGCCGGCCGGTACGGGGTCTGGGGCGGCCTGCTGGAGACCGAGCGCGCGGCCATACGGAAGGAATGGCTCAGCGGGGTCAGCGTCGGCCGGCTGCTGCAGTCCCGGACCGCCTAGGTCAGCACGCCCAGCAGGTCCCAGCAGGCCCGTTCGCAGCGCCGGCACGCCTCGGCGCAGACCCGGCAGTGCGCATGATGGGCGGCATGGTGCTCGCACTCGTCGCCGCAGCTGCGGCAGCTGGCCGCGCACGCCTCCAGCAGCGGCCTGACAACGCCGGGGTCATACGGCGCCTGGCGGCTGATCACCGCGGCGCTGGTGGCGCAGATGTCGGCGCAGTCCAGGCACAGCCGGATGCATAGAACCATCTCGGCCAGCTCGGGTTCGCTCAGGTCGGCGCTTACGTCCGCGGTGCAGGCCTGGGCGCAGTCGGTGAGCGCGTCGATGACCGCGGCCAGCACGTCCTCGTCTACTCGGTACGTGCGCGGGTACGTGTCCAGCAGCTGCCGTGCGTAACTCATGGCGTCTCCTTAGCCGAGACGGCGGCCACCGCCTCCTCCACCGCCTGGAACAGCCCTTCCAGCGGCACCTTGCCGTCGATGCGCGCGCCGTTGACATAGAACTTCGGGGTCGCGTTCACCCCGCTCTGGATGCCCTCCCGCACGTCGCGCTCGATCCTGGTGGCATACACGTTGCCGAGCACCTCGCTGCGCAGGCGGCTCACGTCCAGGCCGAGGCGTTCCGCGTAGCCGAGCAGCGAGTCCAGGTCGAGCCGGGCCCCGTCGCGCAGCAGCAGGTCATACATCTCCCAGAACATGCCCTGGGCGGCCGCGGCCTCGGCCGTTTCGGCCGCCTGCTCGGCGTGCGGGTGCAGTTGCGGGATGGGGAAGTTGCGGAACACCAGCCGGATCTGGCCCGGGTACTCGTCCAGCAGCCGGTGCACATCCCGGGCCGCGCCCCGGCAGAACGGGCATTCGTAGTCGCCGTACTCGATGATCGTGACCGCGGCGTCGGCGGGGCCGAGCACGTGATCTTCGGATGTCACCTCTGGCACAGAGATCTCTTCCACCTGACCACCTGTAGTCTTACGCGGCTTCCCGGGCGATCACGCCATAACCCAACCGTGTTACCGTGCCCTCAATATCACATTGCCGTCATCAGCGACTATTCAGGGTGATGCGGGGACGCGAGCATGAGCTGCGGCTAGCCGGGGACTGCCTGCGGGAAGCGGCCCAGGGGCAGGGCCAGGTACTGCTCATCGAGGGCGAGCCGGGCATCGGCAAGTCAGCACTGCTGGCTGAGGTGGCCGGGCTGGCCGGTCACCGCGGCTTCACGCTGGCCGCGGCGGCCGCCGATGAACTCGGTCAGCTGATGGCGTTCGCCCCGCTCATCGCGGCGCTGCCGGAGTCACCCGGTGATCTGGCCGGTGCAGCCTCGGTGAGCGCCATGTCCGGGACTGCCCCAGCCGCCCGTGGGCCGGCCCGGGAGTTCGTGGCGGCGGGGTTCGGCGTGATCCAGGGCCTGGTCGAGCGGCGCGCCTCGGCCGGCCCGGTGCTGATCAGCCTGGACGATCTGCACTGGGCCGATCCGGCCACGCTCACCGCGCTGCGCGTGCTGCCCCGGCGGCTGGCTACCCGCCGGCTGGCCTGGGTGCTGGCCCGCCGGACCGCGGCGGACGGCGGCGGCGCCGGCCTGCTCTTCGACCTGCTGGAGAAGGAGGGCGCGGCCCGGATCACGCTCGGCCCGCTGACCAGCGAAGCGGTGGCTGCCCTGCTCAGCGACGTGCTGGGCGCCCGGCCCGGCCGCGACCTGACCGCGCTGGCCGCGGCCGCGGCCGGCCAGCCGTTCCTGCTCACCGAGCTGCTACGCGGGCTGACCGAGGCGGGCACGGTCCGGGTCAGCGGGCAGACGGCCACGCTGACCGGCACGGAGCTGCCCGGCCGGCTGCACACGGCCGCCCAGCGCAGGCTCGGCGAGCTGACCGGGCGCACCCGCACGCTGCTGGAGATCATGGCCGTGCTCGGCGACTCGTTCCAGCTCGACGACGCGGCTGACATGCTGGGCGAGCCACCGGCCGGGCTGCTACCGCTGGTCAACGAGGCGCTGGCGGCCGGGATCCTGATCGCCGGCGGGCAGGCGTTCAGCTTCCGGCAGCCGCTGCTGTGGCGGGCGGTGGCCGAGGCGGTGCCGGTCCCGGCGCGGCACGCGCTGCACCGGCAGTTCGGCGAGATCCTGCTCGGCCGCGGCGATTCTGCGCTGACCGCCGCCAGCTACCTGGTCGAGGGGGCGCGCCGCGGTGACCCGGCCGCCACCGCCGGCCTGGACCAGGCCGTGGCCGAGGTCGTGGGGTCCGCCCCGTACGCCGCTGCCGACCTGGCCGTCCGGGCCATCGAGCTGACCCTGCCCGATGACGCGGACTGGTACCCGCGGCTGGTGCGCGCGGCCGACGTGCTGACCGCGGCGGCCCGGCTGGACGAAGCCGCTGGGCTGGTACGGGACGCGCTGGCCCAGCCGCTGCCGACCGCGTACCGCGCGCAGCTACGCGCGGCCGAGTCCGCGGTGCTCAGCCTGCAGGGCCGCCCGGCCGAGGCGAACGCGGCCGCGCAGACCGTGCTGGCCTCGGCGGGCGTGCCGGGCCCGGTCCGCGACGAGGCGGTCGTCGCGCAACTACAGGCGCTCAGCGCGCTCGGCGATATCCAGCGTGCCCGGGTCGTGGCCCAGGACGTGCTGGCCCGTCCGGCGGAACACGGCGAGCCCGCCCTGGCCGGGGCGCTCACCGTGCTGGGCGCCATCTGCTGGGCCGACGGCCAGCTCGGCCAGGGGCTGCAGCTGTGCCGGGAGGCGGCCCGGCGGGCGGGCCGGATCTCGCCCGACGCCCGGCACTTCCAGCCGCTGCTCGTGCTGGCCGCCCGGCTCATCGACCTGCGCCAGTTCGAGGAGGCGTCCGCCATCCTCCGCGGCGCGGCAGGCGCCATGCAGGCGCCTGGCCAGCACCCGGCGGAGCCCATCCCCAGGGTGCTGCGGGCCCGGGCTGACCTGGCGCAGGGCCGGACCGGGGCGGCCCGGGCGGCGGCCGATGCCGCACTGGGCCTGGCAGGCTCGCTCCGGGCGCACCCGCAGACCGCGCTGGCCCGCTCGGTGCTCAGCGTGATCGCGTTCCGGGCCGGGGACCTGCGCGCCGCCGGCCAGCATCTGCGCGGGCGGCCCAACGTCGCGCACTTCACTGACAGCTACGCCGGTACCGAGACGATGCTGGCCCGGGCGCAGTTCGTGGAGGCGGCGGCCGGGCCGGAGAAGGCGGCTCAGCTGCTCGGCGACCTCTATGCCGGGCTGGGCGGGCACCGGCAGGTGCTGACCGGCGACCCGGCCGCGGCCGCCTGGCTGGCGCGCACCGCCCTGGCCGCCGGCAGCCGGAGCTGGCCGCCGAGGTGGCCCGGGTGGCCGAGGAGATCGCCCGGGATAATCCCGCGTTCCCGGTCACCGCCGTGGCCGCGGCGCACTGCGCCGGCCTGGTCAGCCGCGACCCAGCCCGGCTGGCCCACGCGGCGGCCAGCCATCCCGATCCGTGGGCCCGGGCCTCCGCCGCCGAAGATCTGGGCCACCTGCTGGCCAGCGCCGCTGAGCAGGCCGACGCCGTCGTCCAGCTGGACAGCGCGCTGGCCGGCTACGGCCAGACCGGGGCCGACCGGGACGTGGCCCGGGTCCGGCGCAGGCTGCGTGAGCTGGGCGTCCGGCGGCGATCACAGGCCGGCGGCGGCCCGTGTCCGGCTGGACCAGTCTGACCCCGGCCGAGGAGGCCACCTCCAACCTGGTCGCCCAGGGCCTGAGCAATCAGCAGGTCGCGGGGCAGATGTATGTGAGCGCACACACCGTCGCGTATCACCTACGGAACGTGTTCCGCAAGCTCGGCCTCAGCTCCCGGGTGGAACTGGCCCGGGTGATGGCCGAGCACGGGGGCAGCAACGGCGCCGAGGGTGAACCGTCCGGCGCGCTTTCGCATCCCCAATCCGGCTAGTCCGTAACGGCATTCCGGGCGGCGCCGCGGTGGGCATCGGCCAGCGGCGGGCTGGGAACCGGCCGGCCAGAGCCGCTCCGGCCAGCAGAAACCCACGTGGCCGGGAAAGTGATGACCATGGGGCAGTAATAAGCGATCAGCCTGGAGCCTGCGGCGGTCACCTCCGCACCGGGCGCAACCAGGGGTAATAGCGGCGTTTCATGACGATTGCGGCTACCGGCCTAGGCATGTTGGGGATGCGCCGCCACACCGCCCATGTGACGCTTCGTAATGAATGATGGCAAACCGTCCACGCTAGCGGGGGCAGCTATGGCCGGGCGCTCTGCGCTGAGCACCCGGCTGGCTAAGCCGGCCGGGCATGTAGCCATGCGGGGCCGCCAGGCCGAATGGCAGCTGGTCCGGGACCTACTGCGGCGCGCCCAGCGCGGGCTGGGCGGTGTGCTGCTGGTCGAGGGCGACGCGGGCATGGGCAAGTCCCTGCTCCTGCGCGAGTCCGCCCGGGAGGCAGCCGGCCAGGGTTTCTCGCTGGCCACCGGCCGCGGCGATCAGCTCGGCCGGCACGTGCCGTTCTTCAACCTGCTCACGGCGCTGCACCAGCCGCTGGGCAGCGGCGGGACCGGGGATCGCCTGGGCCCGCCGGATATCACTGCCGGGCGGATCGGCCAGCTGCAGGCCCACCTGGAGCAGCGCGCCGCGGCCGGCCCGGTCCTGGTCAGCCTGGACGACCTGCAGTGGTCCAGCCCAGCTACCCTGCTGGCGCTCCGGGTGCTGCCCGGCGAGCTGGCCGCCTGCCCGGTGGCCTGGCTTCTGGCTGGCTCGAAGACCCGCCAGGACAAGGGCGCCGACCTGCTGTTCCGCGTACTGGAGGAGGACGGGGCCAGCCGGATCACGCTGGCCCCGCTCGGCGACGACGCGGTGCTGGCCGTGCTTACCGACGCGTTCGGCGTACCGCCGGACCGCAGCCTGCTCGCCCTGGCCACCCGGGCGGCAGGCCACCCGTCGCTGCTCAGCGAGCTGGTGCGTGGCCTGGCCGAGGAGAATGCCGTCCAGGTGGCCGGCGGCGCGGCGCGGCTGGTCTCCAGCCAGCTGCCGGAGCGGATCCAGCGCCTGGCCCGGCAGCGGCTGGATGCCCTCAGCGGGCCCGCTCAGCAGCTGCTGCAGACAGCGGCCGTGCTGGGCCGGTCGTTCCTGCTCGAAGACGCGACCGAGATGCTGGGCAAGACCCCGGCCACCCTGCTGCCCACGGTCGAGGAGGCCATGGACGGCGGCCTGCTGGTCGCCGCCGACGACCTGCTGTCGTTCCGGCACGATCTGATGTGGCGGGCGGTCGGCAACCTCATCCCCGAGCCGGCCCGCAAGGCCCTGCACCGCCAGTTCGGCGAGATCCTGCTGAACCGCGGCGGCTCGGCCCTGTCCGCCGCCGCCCACCTGCTGGAGGCCGCGCACACCGGCGACCCGGCCACGCTGGCCGGGCTGGACCGGGCCGCCGCGGGCACGCTGCCCTCCTCGCCGCAGACCGCGGCCCGGCTGGCGCTGCGCGCCCTGGAGCTCACCCCGCCGGCCGACCCGGCCGCGCTGCCCCGCTCGGTGGCGGCCGCCGAGGCGCTGACCGCGGCCGGCCAGCTCACGCAGGCCACCCGCATCGTGCAGCAGACGCTGGCCCAGCCGCTGCCGGCCATCCCGGAGTCCCGGCTGCGCTGCGCGCTGTCCTCGATCCGGTCCGCCACCGGCCGGGCGCAGCAGGCCGCGGCCGAGGCCCGGGCCGCGCTGGCCCCGGCCGGGCTGACCGCGCAGCTGCGCGACCAGGCGCTGACCGCGCAGCTGCTGGCCCTGAACGGGCTGCGGGACCGGGACGCGGCGGGCCCGATCGCGGCCCATATCCTGGCCCACCCCGGCGACTACGGCCGCCCGGTGCTGGTGGCGGCCCAGGTAGCCCAGGCGATGATCAGCTGGGACGAGGGCCGCCTGGCCGAGGCCCTGGAGCGGCTGCGGGACGCCGCCCGGCACGGGACCGGGATCTCCCCCGATGCCCGGCACTTCCAGCCGCTGCTCGCGCTGGCCACCTGCCTGGTCGAACTGCGCCGGTTCGACGAGGCGGAGACGGTCATCAGGGCCGCGGACAACATCACGCTGCGCGGCATCCCGGCGGAGGCCATCCCGCTGCTGCTGCGGGCCCGCATCCACCTGGCCCGGGGCCGGCTGGGCGACGCGACCGCCGCGGCCGAGGCCGCGCTGGCCACGGCGGGCGCGCTGGGCGCGGATGGCTATACCTCGGCGGCCGAATCGGTCCTCGGCACGATCGCGCTGCGCCGCGGTGACCTGGCCACCGCGGCCGAGCACATGTCCCGCCGCGCGGCCCAGATGCCGCACTACGCGGCCGGCTACGCCCGCACCGACTGCACCATGAGCGCGGCCCAGATCGCCGAGGCGCACGACGGCCCGGTCGCGGCGCTCAGCCAGGTCCGCGAGATCTGCGCCGTGCTGCCGGCCCGGCGCAGCATGCTGCTCGGCCACCCCACCGCCCCGGCCTGGCTGGCCCGCACCGCCCTGGACGCGGGTGACCGTGCGCTGGCGGCCCGGGTCGCCGAGCTGACCGGCGCGCTGGCCAGCGAGAATCCCGGCTGCCGGCCGGCCGCCGTGGCGGCCGCGCACTGCCTGGGCCTGCTCGAAAAGGACGCCGCCCGGCTGGCCCACGCGGCCGCGCAGCACGATGACCCATGGGCCCGCGCCTCGGCCGCGGAAGACCTCGGCGTGCTGCTGGCCCGTCAGGGCAGCGAAGCCCGGGCCGTGCCCTACCTGAACGAGGCGCTGGACGGCTACGGGCTGACCGAGGCGGCGGCCGACATGGCCCGGATAAGACGCCGGCTGCGCAGGCTCGGGGTGCGGCGGCGGCACTGGGCCTCCGCGGCCGGGCGGCCCAGCGCCGGGTGGGAGAGCCTCACCGAGACCGAGCGCGCCGCGTCCGAACTCGTCGCCCAGGGGCTGAACAACCGGCAGGTCGCGGACCGGATGTACGTGAGTGCCCACACGATCGCGTTCCACCTGCGCCAGGTGTTCCGCAAGCTGAACATCGGCTCCCGGGTCGAGCTGGCCCGGATCGTGCTGGAGCAGCAGTCCGAGTCCGGCTGACCGGCGCGGCAGGCGGCTACAAGTACTCGCGTTTGCGCATCCAGACCAGGGTGGCCCAGCCCCAGATGGGCGGCAGGTACGAGGTGAACAGCCGCTGGATGAACACGGCCGCGGTGGCGTCGGCCTCCGGGATACCGGCCGCGGTCAGGCCGAGGATCAGGCCTGCTTCCACCACCCCCATGCCGCCCGGGGACGGGGACACGCCGCCGATGGTGGCGGCCAGCGAGATGACCACGATCAGGATCGGCAGCCGCAGATGGTCGTCGAACGCCCGCAGCGAGACCGACAGGGCCATCGCCACCACCAGTTCCTGCGCGAACGACCCGCTGACCAGCAGCACCAGCTTGCGTGGCTGACGGCCCACTTCGCGGAGGTTGCCCCAGATGTCCCGGACCCGGGGGCGCAGCCGCTGCGCGGCCCAGCCGGCGCAGCCGGGGCACGGCCAGCGCCAGGCCCGTCACCAGGCCCACCGCCACCACGACGGCCAGGATGATCCACACCAGCGCGGAATCGTCCCCGGACTGCGGAGTCGCGTCCAGGTCCAGCGCCCCCCAGGCGAACGGCAGCGCGACCAGGAACAGCACGGTCTTCGCGATCCAGCTGGACGAGGTCATGATGGCGCCCGAGCTGAGCGCCACGGCCGGGTCGTAACCCTGCCGCTGGAAGAAGCGCACCCGGGTGGCGAACACGGCCGCGGTCCCGCCGGCCAGCGCGCTGAACGAGTTGGCCACCTCGACCGCCACCACCCGGCCGAACGGGAGCACGCCCGCCACGCTGCCGACGGCTTCCAGCGCCGACGCCAAGAAGGCCAGCTGGGCCAGCACGAACGCGGCCGCGACCCAGAGCCAGTTGGCCCCGATCACGGTGTCGAACGACTGAGCCACGTCGATCAGCACCCCGATCAGCGCCCAGCCGCCGATCAGCGTGCCGACCACCATGATCAGCGTCGTCCAGCTCACCCGGCGCGGCTCGACCAGCTTGGGCACGTCGATCGAGGCGGCCTCGGCGGCCCGCTGCCCCACGTCGGCCAGCAGCCCGCGGTGGCCGCGCAGGCTCCGGCCCAGCGCGGGATCCAGCCCGGCCTGGTGCAGGTGCTGCAGCGCGCCGCCGAGCACCGCCGGGTCGATGCAGCGGCCCGCCGCCTTCCCGGCCCGCTCGGCGCCGGTGGCCGCGGCGGCGGCCGCGATGCCCCCGGCCAGGTCGCGGTCGAGCTGATAGGCCGACGCGTTCGAGGTGGCGTTGCGGAAGTCGGTCAGCACGGTGCGCCCGTCACCCGGGCTGACCAGGATCACGTCACCGCTGATCGCGCCGTGTGCGATCCGGGCCCGGCGCAGCGCCAGCAGCTGCCGGTACAGGTCGTCCAGCGCGGCGTCGCCCACGTCGGCGGCGTCCGCCCCGGACAGCAGAGTGCCGGCTGGCAGGCGGCTGACCAGCAGCGCGTCGTCAGCGGGCCCGGCGGTGCCGGCCGCCACGATGTCCGGCACGGCCACGCCGGCCTGGCCCGCCCGCATGGTGAGAAACCCCTCGTGCTCGACCTGCTGCAGCCGGGTCAGCGTGAGGCTGGACCCGGAGTCCCGGTAGAACAGGAACCGGCCCAGCTTGGTGAGCAGCTTGGCGTCCGCCGCGTCCCGGCCGTACACCGAGATGGCCAGCCACTGGCCCGGGGCATCCGCCGGGCCGGTCTCGGTGGCCTGGTACTTGGCCACCCCCCAGGCCTGCCGCGGCAGCGGCAGCACGTCGCCCACGTGGATGCCGAGTTCGTCGAGCAGCCGCCGGACATCCGCGGCCGAGGGCAGGCCCAGCGGTGAGCCGAAGATGAGCCGGATGAGCAGGGCCGCGGCCCAGCCGACCGCCATGCTGCCCAGCACGTTCAGCGGCAGCCCGTCGCCGCCGACCGCGCCGGCCAGCGTGACCAGGCCGATGAACGTCTCGATGACCCGCTGCAGGCTGCGGGCCAGATAGGGCAGCGCGACCGTGGCCACGGCCATGAACAACGCGATCTGCAGCACCGGGAAGCTCAGGTCGTAACCGTCCAGCCGGTCCCGCTGGGCCGCCCGCCCTGGCCGCCGAGCAGCAGGACCAGCAGCCCGCTGGCCAGCGCCGCGGCCGCCGCGCTCAAGGCCAGGTCGCGGGCCATCGGCCAGCGCCGGGCGAGCAGGGCCAGCAGCACCAGCGCGGCGGTGACCCCGTACGAGCCGACCTCGTAGACCACCGTGACCAGCCAGGTGATGCTCCGCGGCGGCGGGTGGATGACCTCGATGATGGCCCGGTCGATGCGCGAGTTGTACCGGATGATCAGCAGGCAGCAGATGAGGGCGAGCACCGCGCCGGCCAGCCGCACCCCATCGCTGCCACGGCGGCGCCGCTGCCCGTCCCCCACCGGGGCGAAGATGACCGCGCGCCAGCCTGCCACCTCACCATCGTCCCGCACTGCGGCAGGATGACCAGGATGAGGTTCGATTTCGCCACCGCGGGCCGCATCCTGGCCGGCCCGGGCCGGGCCGCGGAGCTACCCGCCGTACTGGCTGGCCTCGGCGCCCGGGTACTGGTCTGCACCGGCGCGAGCCCCATCCGGCATAACGCCCTTCTCGACGGCCTGGGCTTGCCCGCCGCGCGGTTTGCGGTGGCCGGTGAACCCACGGTTGACCTGGCCCGGGCGGCCACCGACGCCGCGCGGCAGCACGGCGCCGACGTGATCGCCGCGATCGGCGGCGGCAGCGTCATCGACACCGCCAAGGCGGTGGCCATGCTGCTGGGCAACGGCGGTGACCCACTGGACTACCTGGAAGTCATCGGGGCCGGGCAGCCGATCACCCAGCCCGCCGTGCCGTGTGTCGCGGTGCCGACCACCGCGGGCACCGGGGCGGAGGTGACGGCCAACGCGGTGCTGGCCGCCCCGGCGCACCGGATCAAGGCCAGCCTGCGCAGCCCGCTGATGATCCCGCGGGTCGCGCTGGTCGATCCGGAACTCACCGTGTCCTGCCCGGCGCCGGTCACCGCGGCCAGCGGGCTTGACGCGCTCACCCAGTGCCTGGAGCCGTTCGTCTCGGTCCGTGCTAACCCGCTGACCGACGGCCTGGCCCGGGAGGGGCTGCGCCGCGCCGCGGCCGGGCTGCGCGCCGCCTACGCCGACGGGTCCGACCTGGCCGCCCGGACCGACATGGCGATGTGCAGCCTGCTCGGCGGGCTGGCGCTGGCCAACGCCAAGCTCGGCGCGGTGCACGGCCTGGCCGGGATCATCGGCGGGACCGCGGACGTGCCGCACGGCTTCGCCTGCGCCGCCGTGCTGCCCGCGGTGATCGAGGCCAACGTGCGGGCGCTGCGCGCCGCGCCGGACGGCGGCCCGGGGCTGGACCGCTACACCGAAGCGGCCCGGCTGCTGACGGGCGACTCCGCCGCGCCGATCGAAGAGGGCCTGGCCTGGATACGCGACACACTCCGCCTGCTCGATGTGCCCGGCCTGGCCAGCTTCGGCATCCGCCCAGACCAGGCCGGCGGCATCGCCGCCGCCGCATCCCGGTCCAGCAGCATGCAAGGCAACCCGGTCCCGCTCCCCGAGTCCGCCCTCCGCAAGATCGTCCTGGACTCCCTGTAACCCCTGCACCCCACCAGCCCAGCCACCCCACCCCCACCCCCACCAGCCCCGCCACCCCAGCCCCAGCCCCAGCGCCCAACGCCCACGTCCGCCTCCGCCAACCCGGTCTCTTGCTGTTATCGCTGAGGGCTGGCGCCACTGAGCGCCCTCGCGGGGCCGGCGCCGTCTGGGGCGTGGCTGGTGGCCTGGTGGCGCGGTGTCCACCCCGGTCCAGGGCGTGGGTGAATCTTTGCTGCAGACAGGACTGCAGCAAACCTTCACCGATGTGGTGCCAGCGGCGGTGTCGTGCTGGGACGACACCAGCGAGGCGCGGTGGGTGGGCTGGGCGGCATAGCATGCCAGCCGGGATGAGTGGGCAGGCTGAGCAGGAGACAGCGGCGGTCTACCGGCAGTTCGCCGCCGAGGAGGCGGCTGGGCGCTCTGAGTTGTACGTCCGGCTGGGCCGCGGTGTGGCCGACGACCCCGCGGTGCTCAGTTTCCTGGCCGGGCTGCCGGCCGAGAAACGCCAGCCGCAGCTGCTATTGGCCGCCGTGCGCTACCTGGCCGGGGTACCAGCCAGCTACGCCGGGCTGCGCGCCGTGGTGCTGGGCCGCGGAGCCGAACTGGCCCCGGTCATGCGGGCCCGCCGGGTGCAGACCAACGAGCCCGCGCGCTGCGCCACCCTGCTGCCCGCGCTGGCCGCGCTCCCCCAGCCGCTGGCCCTGCTGGAGGTGGGCGCGAGCGCCGGGCTGTGCCTGCTGCCCGACCGGTACGGCTACGACTACGGCACCAGGCGGATCGCCGGGCAGCCCGGCGCGCCGGTGCTCAGCTGCCGCTGCCTGGGGCCGGTGCCGCTGCCGGACCGCCCGGTCCAGGTGGCCTGGCGGGCCGGCCTCGACCTCAACCCGCTGGATGTCACCGACCCGGACGACGTGCGCTGGCTGTCCTGCCTGGTGTGGCCGGGCGAGGGTGACCGGGCCGCGCGGCTGGCTGCGGCGATCGAGGTGGCCCGGCGCGACCCGCCCCGGGTGGTCCGGGGCGACCTGCTGGACCGGCTGGCCGCGACGGCGGCCGGGGCACCGGCCGGGGCCACTCTGGTCGTCTTCCACTCCTCGGTGCTGGCCTACGTCAGCCCGGCTGAGCGGCGGGAGTTCGCCCAGGCGGTGACCGGGCTCGGCGCGGTGTGGCTGGCCCAGGAGTCGCCCGACGTCATGGCCAGCGTGCCGGGCTTTCCTCAGGACCTGCCCGGCCGGCCGCCGGGCGGGATGGCGTACGTGCTGACCCGGGACGGCCGGGATCCGCTGGGCTACGCCGACGGGCACGGCACCTGGGTCAGCTGGGTCAGCTAAGCCGGCTAGCTGGCCCGCGGACCGCGGAATTCGAGCAGCACGGGTGGCCCGAGGGCCTGCCCCACGCCGATCGTGACCGGCGGCCCCGGCAGCACGGCGCAGCCGATGACCGGGTGATCCGCCGTCCACGTGGCGACCTCGGCGCCCGCGGCCAGGTCCCACGCCCGGACCGATCCGTCCGCACCGCCAGTGATCACGTGCCCGCCGTCCGGGGTGACCGCGACCGCGAACACGGCCTGCGTGTGACCCTCGAGCACGGCCTGCTGCTGGCCGGTGGCCAGGTCCCAGACCCGGACCGTCCGGTCGCTGCCGCCGCTGACGGCGCGGCGGCCGTCCGGGGTGACCGCGACCGCGAAGACCTCACCGGTGTGGCCGGTGAGGGCGGCCAGTTCGCGGCGCTCGGCCAGGTCCCACACCCGCAGCTCACCGACGCTGCCGCTGACCGCACGGGTCCCATCCGGGGTGACCGCGACCGCGAAGACCGGGTGCAGGTGCCCGGCCAGCACGGCCTGCGGCCGGCCCACAGCCAGGTCCCATACCCGGAGCGTCCGGTCGCTGCTGCCGCTGACCGCGCGGGTCCCATCCGGGGTGACGGCCACCGCCCACACCGGCCGGCTGTGCCCGGTCAGCACGGCCCGCGGCTGCCCCGCGGCCAGATCCCACACCCGGAGCGTCCGGTCGCTGCTGCCGCTGACCGCACGGGTCCCATCCGGGGTGACGGCCACCGCCCACACCGGCCGGCTGTGCCCGGTCAGCACGGCCCGCGGCTCCCCCGCGGCCAGATCCCACACCCGGAGCGTCCCGTCGTCGCTGCCGCTGACGGCCTGGCGGCCGTCCCTGGTCAGCGCCACCGAGAAGACCCAGCCGGCTGGCTGGCGCCGCCCGGGCCGGCCGGCGCCGGCGGCCAGGTCCCAGGCCCGCACCGTCCCGTCGGCGCCGCCGCTGACCGCCAGCGCGGCGTCCGGGGTGACGGCCACGGCGAACACCTGGCCGACGTGGCCGGTGCGGGCGGCCTGCGCCCGGCCGCTGGCCAGGTCCCAGACCCGCACCGTGCCGTCCTCGCCGGCGCTGACCGCCAGCGCCTCGTCGGGGGTGACAGCGGCTGACCAGACCCAGCCGTGGTGGCCGGTGAGGGTGGCTGTCGCGCGGCCGTCGGTCAGATCCCAGACCCGCACCGTGCCGTCGCTGCCGCCGCTGACCGCGCGATCCCGGTCCGCGGTCAGCGCCACCGCGAAGACCTCACCCGTGTGCCCGGTCAGCACGCCCCGCGGCTGCGCCGGCGGCCAGATCCCAGACCCGCACCGTCCCGTCGCCGCCGCCGCTGACCGCCCGGGCCCCGTCCGGGGTGACCGCCACCGCCCAGACCGGCCGGTCATGCCCGGTCAGCTCCGCCTCCTGCTGGCCGGTGGCCAGGTCCCAGACCCGCACCGTCCCGTCGGCGCCGCCGCTGACCGCCCGGGCGCCGTCCGGGGTGACCGCCACCGCCCGGACCGGCTGGCCGTGCCCGGTGAGCGCGGCCTGCTGCTGGCCGGTGCCCAGGTCCCAGACCCGCACCGTGCCATCGTCGCCGCCGCTGACCGCCCGGGCGCCGTCGGCGGTGACCGCCACCGCGCGGACCCAGTCGGTGTGCCCGGTGAGCGCGGCCTGCTGCTGGCCGGTGGCCAGATCCCAGACCCGTACCGTCCCGTCCTCGCCGCCGCTGACCGCCCTGGCCCCGTCGGGGGTGACCGCCACGGTCCGCACCGGGCCGCTCTGGCCGGCGCCGACCTGCCTGCTCTGGCTGCCCTCACTGGCCCGCGGGGCGGCCGTCCGGATCAGCCGGACCGGCCCCGGGCCGTGACCGCTGTGGCCGTTGACCGGCCGCCGGGCCAGGCTGGCCGCCCAGGCGGCGATGCCGGGATCGGGGTAGCCGGCCAGGCGCTGGATCAGCTGGGCCGGCACCAGCCCGGGATCGGCGGCGAACACGGTGCGGCACAGCCGCAGGGTGCGCAGTATCTGCCGGGTCAGCGGGTCGCGGGCATAGCGGTAGTCGTGGATCAGGTCGGGCACCGGCCCGTGGCTGAGCCGCGCCTGGATCCAGCCCGCGTCGGTGAGCAGATCGTGCAGCTCATCACCGAGCCCCGCGTCGTGCAGGTGACCAGCCAGGTGCCGGGCCAGATAAGGGTCGGCGGCCGAATAGGCCCAGCCCGCGGGGTAGCGCTCCCGGTAGCCGGCCAGCAGCCTGCCGTGCGCCGCGGCCAGCCCGGCTGGGCCGAGCCGGCTCTGCAATACCTCGTAGTGCGGCTGCTGCGCGATGTAGTGGTTCGGGCCGGTCCGGCTGAGCAGCGCCCGGTGGCAGAATTCCGCCAGCAGGCCGGGCGCGCCGGCAGGCGGCGCGGGCTGCCAGAGCGCCTGGGCCGCCTCGGTGGGAAACGGCCCGCGCCCGGCGAACACCGCCAGCTGCTGGTACCGGTCCCGGTAGAGCTCGGGCAGGCCGACCACGGCGGCCTCAATGGCCCGTAGCAGCGACCGGTGCAGGTGTGGGAACTCGTCATCAGGAGCGGCCGGCTCCGCCTCGGACCCGGCTGGCCGGGCGGGCTCGCCGATCGAGGTCAGCGTCTGGGCCAGGGAGTGGCCGCCGCGGGTCATCCCGCCGACCACGGCCACCCCAAGGGCCACCCGCCCGACCCGATCGCAGACCGCGCGCGCCGCGCTCTGCTGGTCTGCGCTCTGCGGCCCTGCGCTCTGCTGCCGTGCATTGGGCTGCCCTGCATTGGGCTGGCCGTCACCAGGCTGGCCGGCCGGGTCAAGCCCGGCCCAGCGGCGGAGCAATTGCTGGGCCTGCTGCTCATGGAGCGGCCCGAGCGGAACGTGCACGGCCCGGACCGATCCGGGCAGCCCGGTCAGCCGGCTGGTGAACAGCACGGTGCAGTCGGGGGCCAGCCCGATGCAGGCGTCCAGTGGTGACCGCTCGGTCACGTCATCCAGCACGATCAGCATCCGCTTGCCGCGCAGCGCCTGGGCCAGCTCATCGCGGGCGGGCTCGACCGCGGCGAAGCCGGCCGCCGCCAGGGACAGCCTGAGCTGCCCGGCCAGGGCGTCAAGTAGGAGCACCGGGTCCCGCCGGGACCCAGCGGGAAGCCAGGCGATGCCATCACGGAACGCCCGGCGCACCTGACGATCCCGGCAGGCCAGCGCGGCCAGCGTGGACTTGCCCACGCCGGTGGGCCCGGTGATGGCCACGGCGGGCGCGCGTACGCGCAGTGCCTGGCTCAGCGCGGCCAGCGGTTCAGCCCGGGGCACCAGATGGTCTGGCTCTCGGGGCGGCTCCCCGAGGAAGCCTAAAGCGGGCCGGATCCCCCCCTGCCTGAGCATCCCACCCCCGTCCGTTTCAGGTGGCCTATCTGCTGCCTGGTGGCCCGGCACGCCAGCAGACGCGGTCAGCCGCGACGGTATTCGCCGCAGTCTCGCTCGCATCCTCACTCATCCCGCTCAAGATCGCAATGGCTGACGTGATATTCCAAAATGTGATTGTAGATCTTTGTCCGGCTCCTCACGTATTGGCCCGATTAGGGACCTAGGTCCTTACTGCGGATCTTGAACTTCGGCCGGCGCCGCGGATTTCATGAAAAGCCACGATGCCCGGAGCGGACCGCAGAAAGATCTTTTCTTCCCGCGGGCGATGGAGAGCCGCGCTCCGCGCATCCCGCCCAGACGCTGCTGACCTGCGACTCCGCTGAGCGGGCAGGCTGATCCTCAGCGGCCCGCGGAACTAACCGACTATGACCGTCAGGCCACCTTTATCTGTCTATGACGTGAAAAGAATCCTGATACCACATAAAGTTAAAACTCGTGCCACTTAAACGTCATCCAGCACGGCCTGGTAGGCGTCTAGAGTAAGTCAGGCATCTCGCACGGGTTTGGCCGTGCTTGATCGTTAGCCGTGCGCAAGAAAGCATGTGTCCGCAGGGGGACGGTGGGGGACATGAAGAGGCGGTCAAATGTGCCTTCTCAGCGCGAGCACCGCGCCGCGAAAACGGGGCCATTCGGCCTGATCGCGGCAAACGGGTGAATATTTCGTTACCGTGCTGGCGCGGCACGGCTACGGCCCTGCCTGCTGGCTGCGGTACCGGTGCCGCACGCCCCCGTCGCGGCGGGCGGTGGCCGCTATGAGGGTGGCCATGATGACCGAGGGGACGTACCCGCACGGGTTCGGCGGGGTGAGCGTCTGGTGCGATCAGCTCATCCGCGGCATGCCCGGATACGACTTCCAGCTGGTCGCGATCGTGGCGACCGAGGCCGAGCAGGTGGTGTGGACGCTGCCGGGCAACGTCAGCTCGCTGGTCCGGGTGCTGCTCTGGGGCCCGCCGGTGGCCCGCCCGCTGGCCGGGCACCGCGACGCACTACCGAGCCGGCTGCTCCGCCAGCTCATCGGCGTGCTGCTGGATTCCTCGCCCCAGACGCAGCCCCTGTTCGCCGACATCCTGCACGAGCTGTTCGACTACGCGCAGCGCAGGAACCTCAGTGCCGGCCTGGCCAGCGACAAGGCCGTCCGGCTGCTCAGCGCGGCCTGGCGGGACCGGTGGCAGGACTCGGCCGGGCCCGCGCCCACCCTGCACGACGCGGTCACCGCGCTGCAGTTGCTGGACCACTCGCTGCGGCCGCTGTCGTACCCGCCGACCCGGGCGGACATCAGCCACGCGGTGACCAACGGCCTGGGCGTGCTCCCGGCGCTGGCCGCGAAGTGGCAGTTCGGCGTGCCGATGCTGGTCACCGAGCACGGGGTCTACTTGCGCGAGCAGTACCTGCAGAACCGCCACGGCCCGTACCGGTGGCCGGTGAAGGCGTTCCACCTGGGATTCATGCGCCGGCTGTGCGCCCTCGGCTACAGCGAGGCGGAGACGATCACCCCCGGCAACGTCTACAACCGGCGCTGGGAGGAACGGCTGGGCGCCGAGCCGGGGCGCATCCGGACCGTCTACAACGGCGTGGACCCGGCCAACTTCCCCGCGCTGGACGGTGAGCCAGAGCTGCCCACCATCTCCTGGGTGGGACGGATCGACCCGATCAAGGACCTGGAAACCCTGATCCGCGCGTTCGCCCTGGTGTCACACGACCTGCCCAGCGCCCGGCTGCGCCTGTTCGGCGCGCCGCCCAAGGGCCGCGAGTCGTACCTGCAGCGCTGCCAGGCGCTGACCGCCGATCTCGGGATCGCGGACGTGGCCACGTTCGAGGGCCGGGTGGAAAACATCCGCGACGCGTACGACGCGGGCAGCATCTTCGTGCTGTCCAGCGTCTCCGAGGGCTTCCCTTACAGCCTGATCGAGGCGATGACCTGCGGCCGGACGTGCGTGGCCACCGATGTCGGCGGGGTCACAGAAGCGGTGGGCGACACCGGCCTGGTGGTCCCGCCGCGCAGCCCGGCGCCGATGGCGCAGGCCTGCCTGTCCCTGCTGCGGGACAGCGGGCTGCGGCACCGCCTCGGCGCCGCCGCCCGGGCCCGAGCACTGGAGCACTTCACCGTGGACAGTGCTATCAGCCGGTTCGACGAGATCTACAGCTTCCTCGGCGCCGGCCGCCCACTGCTGGCCCCGCCGCCGCCCGACGACGGTGACCGGCTCGGTGACCTGCTGCCCTGGCGGGCCGCGGGATGACGGCCGGAACCCTGCCTGCCCCGCAGGATCCACCGGCCTCCCTGGGGCGCTACGCCGCCGGGCCGCCGGCCCTGGCCGCACCGGTTGACGCCAGCAAGCCCCGCGACATCGAGGAGCTGTGCGAGGAATTCCTCGACGTGGCCGAGTCCGCGGTGGACCCACTGGAGATAGCCAGCGCGCTGGAGTTCGACGGGCTTAGCGACCAGACGGTACGCAAGCGGTACGGCGTCTCAGACGTCTTCGCCCTGGCCGAGGAGATGTACCGGCGGGTGCCCCGGCGGCCGCAGGAGCCGGAACCGGCCGCGGAGCTATGGTCGGCCAGCAAGCTCGGGCCTGCCCTGCACGGCCTGCTGTACGGGCTGCCGACGGTGTGCTTCCCCGCGGCGGCCGGGCTGCTGACCGGCCCCGCCGTGCTCGGCGTGCTGATCGTGGCGCTGCTCGTCTCGTGGGCGCTGAGCCAGGGGCTGGCCTACCTCGGCTACGCGCGGCTCGGCCGGACCGACCGCGCCCAGGCGGCCCGGCTGCTGCGGGCCGGACTGGCCGCCGGGACCGGGGTGACCGCACTGGCCATGACGGTTGCGGGCCTGACGCTCGGGGCGCACGTGACGGCGCTCGTCTTCGGCCTGGGCGTTGGCGTCTACATGCTCGGCGCCACCGTGCTGATGGTGCTCGGCGCGGAACGGCAACTGCTCATCGTGCTGGCGCCGGGAGTGCTCGGCTCAGCCGCGTTCCTGGCCCTGGGCCGCCCCGCGTCGCTGCAGCACCTGGCCTGGGCCGCGCTGGCCGCCACCCCGCTGCTCGCGGTTGGCCTGGCCGTGACCGCGGCCAGCCGCGACGCCGGCCCGCTGCGCCGCCGCCGCGCACTGCCGCCGCGGCCGGGCCAGCTGGCGACGGCCGCGGAACTGTCCGCCGCGCTGCCCAGCGCCGGGTTCGGCCTGGCCGCCGCGGGACTGCTGGTCTTCCCAGTCGCCGTCGGACTGCCCGGCGAGCACGGTCCGCACACCGGCGCCCTGCTCGCCTCGCTGCCGCTGGCGCTGAGCATGGGCGCGGCGGAATGGCTGCTCATCTGGTTCCGGCGGCGCACACAGCGGCTGCTGCGGGCCAGCCACGAGCTGCCGGCGTTCGCGATCCGGGCCCGGCTGCTGCTGCTCAGCGCGCTCCTGCAGTACCTGGCCGTCGCGGGGCTGCTGACCGTGGCCGTGCTGGCGGCCGCCACCGAGTCCGGCCTGCTGCACCTGCACCCGGCTGACCTGCCGCAGGTCGCGGTGTACCTGGCGCTGGGCGGGGCGATGTTCCTGGCCCTGCTGCTGCAGGCGTTCGGCAGCCGTGCGTTCCCGCTGATCGCGTGTGCGGTCGCGCTGGCGTTCGAAGTAGTGGGTCACGGGCTCGGCGTGACCGCGCAGCTCGTCGCGGGAGTCGAGCTGCTCGTGGTGCTGGCAGGCTACGGCGCCCTCGTCCTGGGGAGGGCGATACGCCATGCCTGCTGAGGACCGCGTGTGTTAACGAGGCCATCTGGCCGCACTTTCATGAGGAGGGAACCCACTATGGCCGACTACGTTGCGGTGACGGGGGCAGAGGGATTTATCGGCTCACATCTGGTGGAGGCGCTGGTCCAGCGCGGGCACCGGGTACGGGCCATGGCGCTGTACAACATGTACAGCTCGCGGGGCTGGCTGGAGACGCTGGACCGCGAGGTGATGGACCAGGTGGATGTGGTCTTCGGCGACATCCGCGACCCGGCATCGGTGCGTGCCCTGGTGCAGGACGCGGCGGTGGTGTACCACCTGGCCGCGCTGGGCTCGGTGCCGTACTCCTATACTTCGCCACGCTCGTTTGTGGACACCAATGTGATCGGCACGCTGCACGTGCTGGAGGCGGTACGCGCCTGCCAGACCCCGCGGCTGGTGCATACCTCGACCAGCGAGACGTACGGGACAGCGCGCACGGTGCCGATCAACGAGGCCCATCAGCAGCAGGCCCAGTCGCCCTACGCGGCCTCCAAGATCGCCGCAGACAAGCTGGTCGAGTCGTATTACCTGAGCTTCGACACCCCGGCCGTGACGCTGCGGCCGTTCAACACGTTCGGGCCGCGGCAGTCGGCTCGCGCGGTCATCCCGGCCATCATCATCCAGGTCGCGGCCGGTTCGCAGGAACTCAAGCTCGGCGCGCTCGACCCGACCCGGGACTTCTGCTACGTCACCGACACCGTGCAGGCGTTCATCGAGGTGGGCACCGCGCCGGCCTCGGCCGTGCTGGGCGAGGTGTTCAACGCCGGCCCGGGTGACGACGTGTCGATCGGGCAGCTGGCCGCGGAGATCGCCGCCGAGATGGGGGTGACGGTGGACATCACCGAGGACACCCAGCGGCTGCGGCCCAAGGATTCTGAGGTGATGCGGCTGGTCTGCGACGCGAGCAAGCTCAGCGAACGGACCGGGTGGCAGCCACGCTGCCACCGGGCCGAGGGGCTGCGCCGCACCATCGACTGGTTCCGCCAGCCCGGGAACCTCAGCCACTACCACCCGAGTGAGTACCACCAATAGGCCGGGAGGCGTCATGCATGCGGTCATCCTGGCTGGCGGGAAGGGCATCAGGCTCCGTCCCTACACCACCCGGCTGCCCAAGCCATTAGTGCCGATCGGCGAAGACCACTCCATCATGGAAATCGCCCTGCGCCAGCTGGCCTACTGCGGGTTCACCCAGGTGACATTGGCCATCGGCCATTTCGCCGAGCTGATCCAGTCCTACATCGGGGACGGCAGCCGGTGGGGTGTCACGGTGGACTACACCTTGCCCGAGGAGGTGCCGCTGGGCACGCTGGGCCCGGTGCTGCGGGTGCTGGACCGGCTCCCGGAGCAGTTCCTGGTCATGAACGGCGACGTGCTCACCGACCTGGACTACGCCGACCTGATGCGGCAGCACCGGGCCTCGGGGGCACCGCTGACCGTGGCCACCTACCAGCGCCAGGCCCGCATCGACTATGGCGTGCTGACCACCGAGGCGGGCCGGGTGACCGAGTTCACCGAGAAACCCACCATCGACTACCGGGTCAGCATGGGTGTCTACGGGTGCAGCAAGCACGTGCTGCGGCACTACACACCGGGCATGCCGTTCGGGTTCGACGAACTCATGCTGGACCTGCTGGCGCGGGGCGACCCGCCCCGCGATTACGCGTTCACCGGGTACTGGTTCGACATCGGGCGCCCGGATGACTACGACCGGGTCAACGCGGAATTCGGCCTGATGCGGGGAAGCCTGCTGAAGGAGACCTAGCCCATGCGCCTGCTCATCATCGGTGCGACCGGGTTCCTGGGCGCACATGTGCGGCGCCAGGCCGCGGCCGCTGGGCTGGAGGTGATCACCGCAGGCCGGGCCGGGCCCGGGCCTGGCCGGTGCCGCCACCAGCGGCTCGACCTGTCGGCGGCCGACCCCGCCCGGATCGCCGCGATGCTCACCGAACTCGCCCCGGACGCCGTGGTGAACTGTGCCGGAGCCACCACGGGTGACCCTGGCCAACTGGCCGCGCTCAACGTCAGCGGCGTGTATGCGCTGGTGTGCGGCATGCTGCTGGCGGGCAAGCCAGGCCGGCTGATTCACCTCGGATCCGCCGCTGAGTATGGCCCCACCGTGCCGGGGGTCCCGGTGCACGAGCAGACCACGCCCCGGCCGTCCGGGATGTACGGCGTGACCAAACTGGCCGGGACCCGGCTGGTGCAGGTGGCGGTGGCCGCCGGGCTGGACGGCGTGGTACTGCGCGTCTTCAACCCGGTCGGCCCGGGCGCGCCAGCCACCAGCCTGGCTGGCCGGCTGGCCGCCGAGCTGCGCCGCCCGGCCGGGCCCGGCGCCGAGATCCGGGTCGGCGCGCTGGACGCGGTGCGGGACCTGGTCGACGTCCGCGACGTGGCCGCGGCGGTGCTCGCCGCCGCGAGGACACCGGCCCTCCAGCACCCGGTGATCAACATCGGCAGCGGCCGGGGGGTGCCGGTACGGGCGATGATCAAGGAACTGCTCGCGATCAGCGGGTGTGCTAGCCCGGTTCGTGAAGATGCGCCGGACCTGCCGCGCCCGGCAGACATACCATGGCAGCAGGCCGATATTACGCGTGCTGCCGAAGACCTTGGCTGGGCGCCGCACCGCGATCTCGCGACCTCGCTCGCCGATTTGTGGGAGGCAATCCATTGATCCCGCGCGCTGCTGACGGCACCGAGCTGGTCATGCCCCAGCTGATCGTGCCGGCCTACTTTCACCCCGCCACAAACCCGGACGAGTGGACCTGGCTGGCCGACCGCGCCGCCCAGGTCCGGATGATCGTCTTCAACCCAGCCAGCGGGCCGGGGACCCAGCCCGACTCGGCCATCTTCCCCGCGCTGGACCGGCTGAGCTCGGCGGGGGTGGCGATCGCCGGCTATGTGGACACCAACTACACACAGCGCCCGGCCCACCAGGCCGTGCTCGACTTCACCCGCTATCTGGCCTGGTACCAGGTGGACGGCGTGTTCTTCGACCGGGTGGCGGTGGCCCCCGCGGACGTCGGCCACTATGCCGGGCTGGCCCGCCAGGTCCGGGCGCTCGGCGCGGGCCTGGTGGCGTTCAATCACGGCGCGCACCCGGTCGAGGCCTACGCGGACTGCGCTGACCTGCTCGGCACGTTCGAAGGGCCGTGGAGCGCTTACGTGGATATGGCCGTGCCCCGGTGGGTGCGGACGCGGCCGGCGGCGCAGTTCTTCCACCTGCTGCACTCGGTCCCGCAGGCCAACTTCCGCGACGCACTGTGGCTCGCCGCGCGGCGGAACGCGGGCGGTGCGTACATCACGGATCGCGGCGGGGCCAACCCGTGGGACGGCCTCCCGGCGGACGAATTCGGCTCCCACGTCCGGTAGCCGCCGACGGCGCCGGACTCAGCCCACCCGGCGGCAGGTCCTGGTGGTGATGGCCGCCGTGTTGCTGGTCGCGGGCGCGGACCTGGCCCAGCTGCTGATCTGGCCGGCCGGGCCGCCCTGCCAGCAGACCCTGGTGCCGGCTTACTTCTACCCCGGGCCCGGCTGGAGCCGGGCCATCAAAAGCCGGCCCCCACCCCGCATCATGATCCTGGACGTGACGAGTTCCGGCGCGGGTACGGCGCCGGACCGCAACTACCAGGCGGAGGTCCGGCGGGCCCGGGCGGCCGGGATTACGGTCATGGGCTACACGAACACCAGTTACACGGCGCGCCCAGCGGCCGCGGTGGAGGCGGACGTCCGGCACTACCGATCCTGGTACGGCGTCACCGACATCTTCCTGGACGAGGTCTCCAGCGGGGCCAGCGGTATCGCCTACTACCAGCGGCTGGCCGGCTACGTGCACGCCAGCAACCCCGGCTCGCTGGTGATGCTGAACCCCGGCACCTACCCGGACCGCCGGTACATGTCGATCGGGGACATCGTGCTGGTGTTTGAGAACAGCTACGCCAGCTACCTGCGGCTGCACGTGCCTCGCTGGGTCCGGGCCTACCCGGCGGCCCGGTTCGCCCAGGCCATCTACGCCACCCCGCGCACCCAGCTGGCCCGCGCGATCACCCTGTCGCAGCGCAGGCACGCCGGGTACGTCTATGTGACCGGCCGCGCCGGGGCCAATCCCTATGGCGCGCTGCCCAGCTACTGGCTCGCGGAAGACGCGGCCATCGCCGCGCACTGTGCTTAGCGGGATGGCGGCTAGCGGGATAGCGGCTAGCACTACCGGCACGGGTTTCGCAGGCCGGCCAGGCTGGCCGTGAACAGCGTCCCGTCGATGCCGCGGGCCAGGTCGGCCCGGCAGAACCGGGCCAGATCCGCGGCCGGATGGCGCCCCCAGTCGTCGGTGTACTCGGCGTTCAGCACCAGTTTCCCGGCCCGCAGGTACGGCGGGGCCACGATCGAGCACGTGTGGTAGAAGTTGCACTCCTCGGTGAGCAGGAAGTCGGTGGTCGGCTCCAGCGCCCGGGAGAACGCCGCATCGTTGTCACCGTTCTTCTGCCCCCAGGCCAGGCCGAGGCGGTGGGCGTAGGCGCCGAGCGTCCGGTCGTAACGCTCGTTCTGCTGCTCGGTGATGCGGTAGCCGGTGTCATCGGTGTACGAGTCGTCGATGTCTGGCTCGACCGCGTCGAAGCCCTTGGCCGCGCACTGCTGCCTGATCATCGCCTCGGCGATGGACACGGTCGAGGCAGCGTTGATGTTGAGGTAGCGCTCCGGGTATCCCGGCATGGGGCGGCCGAGGTCACCCGCGGCCCGGAACTGCGCGTAGTAGCTGACCCGGACGCCCTCGGCGGCGGCGGAATAGTAGTTGCCGGCCGCGCCGACTTCCAGGTAGCAGATCACGTGGGCGCCCCGCCGGTGCAGGGCGCGGACGGTGGCCGCCGGGTTCTCGATGCCGTCGATGTCGTACACGGTCGGTCTGGACGAGACGCGCCCGGCGGCGTTCCGTGCGCCTAGGCCCAGGTCCGCCGGGCTGCTGAGGCGCAGCGGATGATCCAGCTCCCACTGGAACTCGGGGCCGTTGTTGGGTCCGCTGGGCCGGGGATGCCACCACCCGGTGCGCACCGATGTGGTGCTGGCGGCGCCGCCGATCGTCGTGCTGCTGGCGGGCCGGTGACCGGGAGAGAATCCGCACCCGGTGGCCAGCAGCAGGACGCTGAGGCAAATGCCCAGCGGCCTACCCATTCGTGCCGGTAACGGGCGCGGGTGGGTTGACCGGCGCGGCCACGTCCGCGGCGGAGGTCACCTTGGTCAGGCCGGCCGTGCCCGCCGCGAGCGGGCGGCTGGCCGCGCCGAACTGCCCCCGGGCGGCCCGGGCGCCGGCCCGCTCGAGGTCGCTCAGCGCGGACCGGTACGTCCGGGCGTGCGCCGGGGGCATCGGCCCGGCCAGCGCGGCCTTCGCGGCCGCGGCCAGCCGGGCGCCGGCGCTTTCCGCTGTGCTCCGGCGGCCCGCCCGTTCGGTGCGGACCAGCCGCCCTAGATCGGCGTTCACCGCGGTCAGCAGCTGGCGGGCCGGCCCGGCCAGCCATTTGGCCCCGCCGGTGACCGGCGCCGCGACCGGCGCGGCGGTGACGGTCCTGGTGGCGTGGCCGTCACCGCCGCTCCCGGTGGTCAGCACGATGACGGTGACCACCGCGGCGGCCAGCACCGCGGGCAGCAGCATGGCCAGGATCTTGTGCTGGCCCGCCCACGAGATGACCGGCGCCATGGCCGAACCCGGGCCCTGGCCGGACCGGTGCCCCCCTGTTCGCACAGCTGCTCCCTTTCCGCTAGCTCACCGTCAGCGTGAACGTCTGGGTAACTGAACCGACCGAGTTCCGGGCGGTGATCGTCAGCGAGTACGTCCCGGCGGTGGCCGGGGTCCCGGACAGCGTCGCCGTCCCGTTGCCGTTGTTGGTATAGGTCAGGCCGCGCACGGTCCCGGTGTGCGTGACGTTAGGGACCGGATACCCGGCCGCGGTGAACGTGATAGCTGAACGCCTGCCCGTGCGTGGCCGTGGCCGTGGCGGCGCTGGTGATCGACCGGCGCCTGGTCCACGGTCAGGGTGAACGACTGGGTGGCCGTCCCGCAGGCGTTCGCCGCGGTGAACGTCAGCTTGTACACGCCACCCTGGCCGACTCCGGGGGTGCCGGCCAGGGTGGCCGTGCCGTTGCCGTTGTCCGTCCAGGTCAGACCCTGGGGCAGGGCACCGGCTTCGGCCAGTGTGGGCGCCGGGACCGCCCGTGGCGCGCACGGTGAAGTTGAACGCGGACCCGTCCGTCGCGGTGGCAGTAGCCGCCGAGGTGATCGCGGGCGGCCCGGTCACGGTGAGCACGAACGACTGGGTGGTGGTCCCGCCCGTATTCTTCGCGGTGAACGTGACCGGGTACGTGCCAGCGCTGGCGGCGGTCGGGGTGCCGGACAGCGTGGCCGTCCCGTTGCCGTTGTTGCTGAACGAGACGCCGGCCGGCAGCGTCCCGCTGTGCGGTCACGTTGGTGGTGTACGGTGGTCGGGCTGCCCACCGTGCTGACGGTGAAGCTGAACGCCTTCCCCGAGGTGGCGGTGGCCGTGGCCGCGCTGGTGAAGGTGGGCACCGGCCTCGTGCCGACCGCCGCGTTGACGGTCAGCGCGATCGTCTGTGCTGCGGTGCCGCCGGCGTTGGTCGCGGTGATCGCGACACGGAGTAGGTCCCGGCCGTGACCGCGCTCGTCCCGGACAGCGACCCGGTCCCGTTCTGTTGTCGGAGAAGCTGACCCCGGCGGGCAGCGTCCCGGCCGCTCAGCGACGCGGTGGGATAGCCGGTCGTGGCCACCGTGTAGGTGAACGCCGTGCCGGCCGTCTCGGTGACGGCCGCCGCGCTGGTGAACGCCGGGGCGTTGGCCACGGTCAGGGTGAAGGCCTGGCTGGCCGTGCCGGTGGAGTTCCGCGCGGTGAAGGTCAGCGGGTACGGCCCCTTGGCCGCCGCGGCCGGCGTGCCGGACAGGGTCGCCGTCCCGTTGCCGTTGGCGGTGAACGTGATGCCCGGTGGCAGCGTCCCGGCCCGGCTCAGCGTCGGGGTCGGCGTGCCGCTGGTGGTGACCGTGAAGCTGAACGCCTTGCCGGAGGTCGCGGTGGCCGAGTTCGCACTGGTGATGGCCAGCCCGCTGTTCACGGTCAGCAGGAAGCTCTGCGTGGCCGTCCCAGTCGAGTTCTTGGCCGTGATGGTGAGCGTGTACGTGCCCTGGCTGCCCGGCCGGCGGCGTGCCGGCCAGGGTGGCCGTGCCGTTGCCGTTGTCCTTGAACGTCACGCCGGACGGCAGCGCCGGGCTGCTGGTGGCGGACAGGGCGGCCGTCGGGGTTGCCGGTGGTCGTCACCGAGAACGTGCCCGCCTGCCCGACGCGCGAACGTGGTGCCGCTGGCGCTGGTGATGACCGGCGCCGCCGGGGCCGGGTTGACGGTGAGCGTGAAGCTCTGGGTGGCGTCCGGGCTGACCCCGTTGGCCGCGCTGATCGTGATCGGGTAGCTGCCCGCGGTCCCGGACGCCGCGGTGCCGGCCAGGGTCGCCGTGCCGTTACCGTTGTCGGTGAAGGTCACCCCGGACGGCAGCGACCCCGGACTCGGTGATCGTCGCCGTCGGGCTGCCCGTGCTGGTCACCGAGAACGACCCCGCCGTGCCCACGGTGAACGTGGCCGAGTTGCCACTGGTGATGGCCGGCGCGGTCGGGGCCGCGTTGACGGTGAGCGTGAAGCTCTGGCTGGCGTCCGGGCTGACCCCGTTGGCCGCGCTGATCGTGATCGGGTAGCTGCCCGCGGTCCCGGACGCCGCGGTGCCGGCCAGCGTCGCGGTGCCGTCACCGTTGTCGGTGAAGGTCACCCCGGACGGCAGCGACCCCGACTCGGTGATCTTCGCCGTGGGGCTGCCCGTGGTCGTCACCGTGAACGACCCGGCCGTCCCGGCGGTGAACGTCGCCGAACCGCCGCTGGTGATGGCCGGAGCCTGCTGGATGGTGATGGTCAGCGTCTGCTGCACCGAGCCGTAGGCGTTGGTGGCGGTCAGCGGCACGGCGTAGCTGCCGGCTGTGGTCGGCGTGCCGGCCAGCGTGGCGGTGCCGTCCTTGTTGTCGGTGAACGTGACGCCCGGCGGCAGGTTGCTGAACCCCCAGCTCGGCGCCGGGAAGCCGCCGGCGTTCACGGTGAAGCTGAACGGCCGATCCGACGCTGCCCGTGGCCGTGTCGGCGCTGGTGAACGCCGGTGCCTGGCCGACGATGACCGTCAGCGTCTGGGTCGCGTCGGGCGTGATCCCGTTGCTGGCCGTGATGGTCAGGTTGGCCGTGCCGGTCGTGGTGGGCGTGCCCTGGAGCAGGGCGGTGCCGTTGCCGTTGTCGGTGAACGTCAGCCCGGCCGGGAGCGTCCCGGTCTCGGTGATCGTCGGCGTCGGCGAGCCGGTGGTGGTGATCGCGACCGCACCGGCCTGGTTCAGCGTGAAGTCGGCGACCGGACCGCTGGTGATGGTCGGCGCCGCCGCCGCGTTGACCGTGATGGTGAGGTCAGCGTGGCCGTGCTGCCCGGAGGAGTTGGTGGCCGAGATGGTCACCGGGTAGGTGCCCGGCGCCGCTGGCCGGGGTGCCGGAGATGGTGCCGGTGCCGTTGCCGTTGTCCTTGAACGTCATCCCGGACGGGCAGGGCCCCGACTCGGTGATGGCCGGCGCCGGGTAGCCGGTGGTGGTCACCGTGTAGGTGCCCGCCACCCCGGTGCTGAACGTGGCCGTCGACGGGCTGGTGATGGTCGGCGCCTCGGCGTTGGTCAGCGTGAAGCTCTGCGTGCCGCTGCCGACGCTGTTGGTCGCGGTGATCTGATCGGGTAGCTGCCGCCGCTGCCGGCCGCCGGGGTGCCGGCGATCGTCGCGGTGCCGTTGCCGTTGTCGGTGAACGTGACGCCGGCCGGCAGCGCGCCGGTCTCGGTCAGCGCCGGGGTGGGCGAGCCGGTGGTGGTCACGGTGAAGCTGAAGGCCGCGCCCACGATCGAGGTGGCCGACGCGGCGCTGGTGATGGCGGGGGCCACGTTCTCGGTCAGGGTCTCGGTGGCCCCGGTGCCGAGGTTGACCCAGTCGGACAGGTCGCCGCCGTAGGACTGGCCGAAGGCCGCGCCGTTGACGGTGGTGCCCGGCGGCACGGTGACCGGGACGTTGACCGTCGGCGCCGCCGTTGGTGACCGTGACCACGCCGTTCTGTCACGGTGGCGGTGACCTGGCCGCCGGCGTTCGCGGTGGCCCAGGCGCCCTGCTCGGCCAGCACCTGCGCCTCGGTGACGTCGGTCATCTGGTCCAGCGGCGCGGCCGTGGTGTACCAGGAGTTGTACTGGGTCAGCATGTTGCTGATCAGGTCCAGGATGGTGTAGCCGTAGTCCGAGCCGCTCTGCGTGGCCGGGCCGATCAGGTCGGACTGGTGCGCGTAGCCGACCCGCGGGTTGTTGGCCAGCACGTGGCTCAGCATGATGTGCGACTCCGAGGCAAGCAGGTCGGCCTCGGTAGCGGGCGTGCTGACGGCAGGTAGTGGCCGAGGTGTCCGCGCAGTGGCCGGTCTCTCGGCCGGTTGCCGATCGAGTCGCCCTGGGCCACGTACAGGGTGTTGTACTCGTTGAGCTCGTCGGGCCAGTTCGATGCGTTGTAGTAGATGTTGCTCGGGTACCGGGGCGCGCCCAGCGCGCCGCCCCGAGCGAGTACTGCTGCGGCTGGCGCGAGGCGTCCTGCGGCGAAGGTGGTGATGCCCGTGTCGGCCAGCGCGGCCGGCATGTTCGGGTTCTCGATGCCGGAGTGCTCGCCGGTCACCACCGCGGCCGGCGTGTAGTTGGTCAGGTCGTTGGCGGCGGCGAACGCCTGGTCCAGGCCGATCTCCTGCTCGATGGAGGAGTCCGGCTGGCGTGCTGGTGCGCGGGCAGCCAGCTGCCCGCCGCGCTGGAGCAGTCGATGCCGGGGTTGGTCGCGGTGGGGAAGTCCGGGCCCGAGTTGGGCGCCGCCCCCGGCGGTGGTCCCGGTGTCGGTGAAGCGAGTAGGTGGTGGACGGCGGTCGCCGACGGGTTCTCGGCCACCTGGCCGACCAGCCCGTAGGTGGTGGAGCCGGGGTCCTCCCGGTAGATGTTGTAGCCCCAGAAGCCGGTGCCGCCGGTGTGGCTGGCCTCTTCCTGGGCCAGCGACGGGCCCGGGGTGCCGTCGGTGCCGGTGCCGTTGGTGGCCTCGGGCCAGGTCAGGGTGACCGACCCGCCGGCCCCGACCGTGACCGACTGCTGGGCGTGGACGGCTCGGACTCGCCGTACGCGGTGGCCGCGGTGATCTCGTAGCTGTAGGTGCCGGCCGTGAAGGTGCCGCCCGAGCCGTTGGCGGTCACCGAGGTGAGCGCCTGCGGCTGCCAGACCTGTGCAGCCGAGGAACAGGTGCGACCAGGTGTGGATGATCCAGTTGAAGTCGGCCTGGTCGGCCAGCAGCGCGTTGACCAGCCCGGCGTCGTTCGGGTAGCTGGAGTCGACGTCCTGGCCGGGATCGGTGTAGGTGGTCGCCGCCGTCGGTGTCGCTGCCGGTGCAGTTGGCGTTCGACTCGTCCGCCGCCGGTCGGGCGCGGTGCAGGCGCCGATCGCCGTTGAAGGCCAGGTTCAGCCTGATGCCGGTCTGCTGCTCCCAGTTGGCCACGTAGGCCACGTCGGCCGCGCTCATCTGCACGTCCGGCCGGGACGCCCGGGCCGGACCCGGGCGCCACGCCCTGGTCGGCCGTCGGGCAGGTGTAGTCGGGCGGGTCGGTGGCGGCCGGGGTGCACTGGAACTGCGAGCTCCACTCGTTGTCGGCGATGAAGTTGTCGTCGATGTCCTGGCCGAAGTAGTTGCGGTACAGGCCCGAGGTGGGTGTCCTGGGTCACCCAGTTGATCAGCCCGGGGGCGAGCAGCAGCCACTGCAGCTGGTTGGCGTTGTAGTCGAAGTTCAGCGCCAGCTCGGCCACCCCGGCCTGCGGGTCGCCACTGGGGTGCTGGTACACCCCGGCCAGTGACGTGCCCGGCGGAGTCGGTGATGAACGGCGTGAACGGCGCCCCGGAGTCCACCGTGGCGCCGTAGCCGTAAGCTGCCGGTGTCGAACGGGATGGGGCCCTTGAGCTGCGGGAAGGCGGTCAGCCCGGCCGCGGTCAGCGTGCCCGGTGGTGCCGTCAAGCGGCGCCGGCCGTGGCGTCGGTGACGCCCAGCGCTGGCGACGGGTACATGTAGCCGTCGATCTGGCGGACGCCGAACGTGGACTCGTAGCTGTCCAGCGCGGTGAGCTGCCCCGGCGGCGAAGTCGGTCGGGCGAATCGGCGATGACCACGCCGTTGTAGTTGCCGGTGTTGCCGCTGGACAGCGTGGGCAGGGTGACCGTCTCGTTGGGCGCGGTCCCCGACGCGGTGACCTCCGTATAGGGCACGCCCTCGCCGGTCAGCGCGGCCTCCCAGGCGGCCGTGGTCACGTCGGCCGAGCCCTCGCCGATCAGCAAGATCTTCAGGTTCAACTGTGGCGGCGTGGCCGCGTCAGCCGCGGTGACCACGCCAGCAGTGGTCGCTAAGCTACCCGCGAGCGCCGCGACCAAGATCGAAGAAAGCCATGCCGAAGCCTTGCGCACACGTCCGCTCACAGTTCCCCCACCAATCACATAAATTCCCGGTGACCGCAGCCTGGCCACTAAGCAGCCCGGATAGCTACAAAGCCCGCAATATGGGCGGATCCCACCCGTGTCCGGGACTACTATCAAATGTGACGCCTCAGACGGTATTCCGGATTACAGCAAACGGCAATAGCCACTAGATGATCATTCCGTGGCGATCACATCGATCTCTGCCGGCCGCGGTTACTCATGGAGATACTCAGGCCCGCACTCACCCCGCAACATCGGTCGGCTCGGCATAACTACAGGTCAGAGCCAATACCCGAGCGCTATGGCGGCCCCCGCGGCCGGCTCTCCGTGACTGCGGGGAGAACCTTTGCCAAACGGCTCATAACCGGCTGGTCAACCACCCGTCCGGACAGCCAGCCACCCCCGACGGCCAAATGAGACAGGCCCGCCCCTCCTATACCCAACCAAATCTCTTATTTGGCATAATTCGCCTATACGTGCGAGACCCGCCAAACAGTAAGAATGGCGTAACCAGAAAGCACCCAGCACCTTACGTACCCGCCGCCCGGAGTCGGGTTTTGCGGCCGGACGTGAGCGGGAAGGGAAGGAGTCATGTCGAGGGGGTGCCGCTGACCGGACGACGAGACGTAACCGGACCGGGCCGTAAGTGGGTTTGCGACCGGACTAACGAGCGAGGAACGAGTGAGGAAGGGCGGGCGCCCGCGCCGAAGGGGGCGCGCCGCCGACTGGACTGAGGAGCCGAGGGAGCGAGGAACGAGCGACGAGGGAAGCTCGGCAGTGAAGGGGGATGGGGAGGTGGGCGGGGCCCCCGGAGGCGCAAAGCAGTAGAGGGGGACACTCATGACCGGGAACGGGGCCCAACCGGACGGCCCGGAGGGGACACCGCCGTCGCGCCGGGACCGGCGGCGCTACTTCACGCTGATGACGGTCTGTATCGGCCTGTTCATCCTGGCCTGGGCGGTGGTGGACCGCTATTCCACGGTGGCGGCCATCGTCATGTCGGCGGTCGCCCTGGTGATCCCGCCGTTCGCCGCCATCGTGGCCAACGCGGCCAGCGCCATCGACCGGCGGCGCCGGTGAGCCGCCCCCGGTGGCGGCGCGCCAGCGGGCGGCCCGGCTGGGGGCACTGGCGTTAAGCAGAAAGATGGGTGAGCAGCAGGGTGACCGCGGCGATGGCGCACGGCCGGCCGCCCGGCTCGCCGTTGACCACTGGTCGCTTGCTCGTTACCTTGCGGTAGAACGTGTTCCAGTTTTGCCTGATGTGCCGCGAGGAGGCTGCCGTGACAGCGTCAGCGGAGGGCCGGACGCCGGACGAGCAGGTCAAGATGACGGTCAGCGAGCGCAGCGTCAGCGAGCTGGGCGCCGGGCTGACGGGCTGGCTGACGGACCGGCTTCGCCAAGCGGAGCAGGCGGCGGGCGGTTCGCCGGACGCGGTCACCGGGCTGAGCGTGCGCAATCCCCGGCTCTCCGGCAGCGGCGGGCTGTCCAGCACATCGCTGCTGTTCGAGGCCAGCTGGCTGAGCGGGGCCACCGCCCGGCACGGCGCGTACGTGGCCCGGATGGCCCCGGAGGCCAGCGCGGTGCCGGTGTTCCCGCGGTACGACCTGGCCACCCAGTTCGAGGTGATCAGCCAGGTGGCCGCGCGCAGCGACGTACCGGTGCCGGCGGTCCGCTGGTACGAGCCGGACGAGCGGGTTCTCGGCACGCCGTTCTTCGTCATGGACCAGGTCGATGGGCGGATCCCGCTGGATAACCCGCCCTATGTGTTCACCGGCTGGCTGCTGGACGCGACGGCCGGCGAGCTGACCCGGCTGCAGCAGGCCAGCGTCGGGGTGCTGGCCGGGCTGCACCGCATCGGCGAGCCCGCGACCGCGTTCCCCGCGCTCTGCCCGCCCGGTGGCACGGACTCGCTGCGCTGGCACGCCGATCAGCAGCGCGACTACTACCGCTGGGCGCTGGCCGGCGACGGCATCCGGGTGCCGATCATCGAGCGCAGCCTGGACTGGCTGGCCGGGCACTGGCCGCACGACCGTGGCCCGGACGTGCTGAGCTGGGGGGACTCCCGGATCGGCAACATCATCTACCAGGGCTTCGAGCCGGCTGCCGTGCTCGACTGGGAGATGGCCGCGCTCGGGCCCCGCGAGCTGGACGTCAGCTGGTTCATCTTCCTGCACCGGTTCTTCCAGGACATCGCGCAGTTCTTCGGCCTGCCCGGGCTGCCCGGCTTTCTGCGCCGCTCCGAGGTGGAGCGCTGCTATCAGGAGCTGACCGGCTACCAGCTGCGGGACATGGACTTCTATCTCACTTATGCGGCGCTGCGGCACGCGATCGTGATGGCCCGGATCAAGCGGCGGATGATCCATTTCGGCGAGGATGAGGTGCCGCCCGATCCCGACGACTATGTCATGCACCGGGCAGCCCTGAACGAGCTGCTCGCCGGCACCTACCGATGGGACTGAAGCCCGTGCCCGGACCCCTGGACGAATACCCGATCCACCAGACGCCGCTGCCGGTAGACCGGGTGGCGAGCAGCGACCGCAACTTCTACGACCGCTGCTATTTCAACGTCCACGACGGGGCCGGTGAGGTCTTTCTGGTCACCGGCCTGGGCGTGTACCCGAACCTGGGCGTGATCGACGCGTACGCCACCGCGCGCTGCGGTGACCGTCAGTGGACCGTCCAGTTCTCCGATGCGCTGGCCGAGCGCAGCCTTGATCAGCAGGTCGGTGGGTACCGGATCGACGTGCTGGAGCCGTTGCGGCAGCTCCGGCTGCGCTGCCAGGCGCCGGACGGCGGCATCGAGTTCGACCTGCGCTGGACCGCGGCGTTCCCGGCGGTGCAGGAGGAGCCGCACCTGCTGCTGGCCGGGCGCAGGCCGATCCTGGACGCGTCCCGGTTCTCCCAGGTAGGCAGCTGGGACGGGCAGCTGCGGGTCGGCGACCGCGAGTTCGAGGTGACGGCCGGCCGGTGGGCGGGCGCCCGGGACAGGTCGTGGGGAATCCGGCCGGTCGGGGAGCCGGAGCCAGCTGGGCCGGTCGGCCAGTGAGCCGCTCGAGGGGTTCTGGTGGCTGTACGCCCCGCTGCGGTTCGAGTCCTGCGCGGTCATCGTGATCCTGCAGGAGGAACCGGACGGCTACCGCACGCTCAACGACGCCAAGCGGATCAGCCGGGACGGCCGGGTCGAGCAACTCGGCTGGCCGCGGGCGGAGATCAGCTACCGGCCCGGCACCAGGCACCCGGAATCCGCCCGGCTGCACCTCACCGACCCGGCGGGCGCGCCGCTGACCGTGGAACTGGAGACCGTCACGTCGGTGCCGCTGCACGTGGGCGCCGGGTACGGCGGCGACCCGGACTGGACGCACGGCCAGTGGATGGGGCCGGACTGGGCCCGGTCGGCCGTGTATGACCTGACCGACCCCGCGGTGGCGGCCCGGATACCGTTCGGCGTGACCGACCATCTGGCCCGGGCGCGGCTGGGTGACGAGCCGGGCTGGGGTTTGTTCGAGCACGCCAGCATGGGCCAGGCACGACCCAACCGGATTCGCCGATTGGTCCTCCGTGGCCGGCTGACCGATATAATCGGCCGTTCCACCAATCGTCACGAGTACAGTCAGTGGGGGCGGGTTTCATGGGCGAGACGCCGAATGAAGAAAAGGTCACGGCTCCAGAAGCTCACCCGAAACCAGCTTTCTGGCGGAGGCCGATGGTGTGGCTGGGCAGCGTGGCAACGGCTGTCGTCATTGGCGTCTTAATCGGCGTGCTCACCCCCATAGTGCAGCGGCTCGTGTCGTCCTCAGCCACAAGCCCGGCCCAGCCGCTGCAAATTCAGTCGGCGGGATACCTGCCAGGATTCAACGAGGTTTTCGCCTTCCCTTACTCGCTGAGCAGAGCCCAGATGTTGTCGGCCACCAGGGGAATCGCGAACCATGATTTTGCCCAGAATCTCAAGTACGTGGCGGCGCTTGGCGGTGCCCCGACCCACCTTCAGCTCATCCAGGTGGTACTGCACAGTGACGTTACGCAGGTGGCGACCATCAACGAGATCCGGGTCGTGAAGCACTGCATCGCCCCGTTCGCCGGCACCGAACTGTGGAACCCGGCGGAAGCCGGGATCGACAACATCTCGATGGGATTTAACCTGGACAGCGCCACCCCGTATGCCCAATTCGTCAATCCCGGGAACCAGTTCTACGGCAATTACTTCGCAAAAAAGTCGATCCAGTTTGCACCGGGCGAGTCGAGCACCCTGGCCATATACGTGCTGACCACCCGCCAGTCCTGCCAGTTTACATTCAGTTTGTACGTTGATTACGGCGCCCGCCAGTATGTCGAGCATGTCAGGAATGATGGCAAGCCCTTCGCCGCTTCGGCTGGGCTGCCGTTCAGCCGGTTCAAGGCCATATACGCTGGCGGGAACGCGACGGAAAACGGTGCTTACGTCCAGGAGGATCCTCGGACCTACCAGGGCTAGTTAGATCGCGGCCCGGCCTGGGGGTGCCCACCAGGCGGTCCAGAAGGTCGTTCATCGCGCTCTCCCCGGTCTTGAGCGTGGCCGCCGAGTCGCTGGCCAGCGCAATCATCATGGCCACCTCGTTCAGGGTGGCCATGATGATGTGGGCGAACACATCGACGTGCTGCGGGTCAACCGCCCCCGCCTCCGCGGCATACCCGAGCGCGTACCTGATCATGCCGAGGGCCGGCTCATCAAGCTCGCGCCAGCGCTGCCAGCCGAGCACCGCGGGCGCGTCGATGAGCGCGATCTGCTGCACGACCGGATCACCGGCCTGCCTGATCCAGGTGACGCAGCCGATCCGCAGCATCTCGACCGGGTCGGCGGCGTCCTCGATGGCGGCCGTCATCTCCACACTCAGCCGGCCACCCAGGTCCTCGAGCACCGCGAGGAACAGCGCCTCCTTGCCCGGGAAGTGGTGGTACAGCGAACCGCGGCTCACGCCGGTCTCGGCCAGCACCGCCTCGATCGATGTGCCGTCGTAGCCCTGGGTGGCGAACAGTCGCGTGGCCACCTCGATGAGATGCGCACGGGTGGCCTGACCACGCTCGATGTTCTTGTTCATCCGGCTCCGTTCGCCCACGGGCAGACTGGCAGCTTGACAGACCGACTGTCGGTCTATAAGAGTTAGACCGTCGGTCGGTATTCCATTCCGCAGCGTATCGCGCGCTGTTACCGAGGGGAGAAACGCCATGCCTACCGCGGCGGAACGCGTGGACGGTCACCGCCACCAGGTGGCCACCAGGTCCGGACCGGTCAGCTACCTCGACACCGGGGGGCCGGGGCGGCCGGCCCTGTTCGTGCACGGCGTCGGCACCAGCAGCCTGCTGTGGCGCAACGTCATCGACCAGCTCGACGGCCAGCGCCGGTGCGTCGCCATCGACCTGCCGCTGCACGGCCAGACCCCGGCCGCGCCCGACCAGGACTTCTCGCTTCCGGCGCTGGCCGACTTCGTCGCCGGGTGCTGCGACGCGCTCGACCTGAGCGACATCGATCTGGTGGCGAACGACACCGGCGGCGCGGTCGCCCAGGTGTTCGCGGCCCGGAACCCGGGCCGGCTGCGCGTCCCTGACGCTGACCAACTGCGAAACGCACGACAACGTGCACCCGCTGCCGCTGCTGCCCGGCTTGGTGCTGGCCCGCCTCGGGCTGCTCGCACCGCTGATGCGCAGGCTGCTGCGGGACATACCGATGGCCCGCAAGCGCTTCTACGGCGGCGGTTACCAGGACGTCGGCCAGCTGCCCGAGGACGTGGTGCGGGCCTGGGTGGCGCCCGTGGTCGGCAGCGCGCGATCCGCCCGCCAGTTCCAGCGCTTGGCCCTTTCGGTGCATGCACGCGACCTGCTGGCCGTCGAGCCTGCCCTGGCCCGGCTGCAGGTGCCGACGCTGATCGTGTGGGGCACCGGGGACATGTTCTTCAAGCGCAAGTGGGCCTACTGGCTGCGCGACACCATCCCCGGCGCCACCGAAGTGATCGAGTTCGACGGAGCGCGTCTGTTCTTCCCCGACGAGCGCGCCACGGAGTTCACCGCGGTCCTGCGCCGCCACTGGGACGGCTCTGCCTGAGCACCGTGCTAGCCGTACCTCAGGTTCGGGTGGCTGCACGGTGGATCTCCCGGTAGCACGCGGCGAGCATTGAGCTGTCGGTGACCGGAACGGTCGGCACCGCGGGTCACAGGAGTCATTCCGATGTACGCAGCCGGCAACGGCCCTTCCCGGCAGCCCGTCCTGATGCGACTTCTGGTCCGGTCATGGGAATACCGCCGCCCCCGTCTCTGGATAGGAGTGCGCCTGGCCTGCGGCATCTTCAACGTCATTGTTGGCGTGCTACTGCTCGCATCGGTCCAGTGGCTGGGCCCGCTCACCTGGCTGGCAGCAGTGCCGCTGGCCGGGGCGGCGCTGATCTTCTGGACCGTCTACCGGCTGCAGCAGGACAGTGTCCGCCGGGTCGGCGAGCTGGAGCAGTCCCGTGCTCACGTGGTGGAGGACGCGGCGGCGAGGCTGCGCCGGATCGAGCGGGACCTGCACGACGGGGCGCAGGCGCAACTGGTCGCCGTGGCCATGAAACTGGGCCTGGCCACGGAGAAGCTAAGCGGCGCGGTCAACGGCACTGTCCAGCCCGACCTGGAGCGGATCCTGGAGTTGGTCAACGCCGCTCACCGCGGCGCGAAAGAGGCCATCGCCGAACTGCGCGACCTGGCCCGCGGCATCCACCCGCCCGTGCTCGACCATGGCCTCGGCACCGCGCTCACCACCCTGGCCGCACGCTGCGACGTACCGGTTGAGCTCGTCGTCAACGTGCCCGAGCGCCCGTCTGCCGCGGTCGAGACCATCGCCTACTTCTGCGCGGCGGAACTACTCACCAACGTGGCCAAGCACAGCGGCGCCCGGCATGCCACGCTGGCGGCAGTCCGCACGCCCGGGCTGCTGCGGGTGCGGGTCAGCGACGACGGCTCCGGCGGTGCTCGAGTTGAGGCCCGCGGCGGCCTGGCCGGACTCGCCGACCGGATCAAGACCGTGGATGGCAGGCTGCAGGTGAGCAGCCCATCGGGGGG
Source organism: uncultured Actinomycetes bacterium (assembly GCA_963747705.1). Classification (GTDB taxonomy): domain Bacteria; phylum Actinomycetota; class Actinomycetes; order Streptosporangiales; family Streptosporangiaceae; genus RYN-230. Next base: position 46,056 of record CAVVGF010000036.1, read on the forward strand.
GCCCACGGTCATCACCGTCGAGTTGCCGTCCTACGCCTGACCGAACTGGAGCGACCGATGCGGATTGTGATCGCCGAGGACTCGGCCGTGGTCCGGGCGGGCCTGGCCGAGATCCTGGCCGACCGCGGCCATCAGGTGGCCGCCGCCGTCGGCAACGCCGAGGACCTGCAGGCCGCGGTGGACCAGCACCAGCCAGATGTCGCTGTGGTGGATGTGCGGATGCCGCCCAGTTATACCGACGAGGGCCTGCGCGCCGCGATCACCATTCGCCGCGACCACCCCAGGACCGGGGTGCTGGTGTTCTCGCAGTACATCGAGACCCGCTACGCGGCCGATCTGCTCGGCGCGGCGTCCGGCGGTGGTGCGGCGGGCGTCGGGTATCTGCTCAAGGACCGGGTCGCCAACGTCCAGGAGTTCATCGAGGCGCTGAGCCGGGTGGCGGCCGGCGGTACCGCTCTCGATCCAGAAGTCGTTACCCAGCTACTTGGCGCCAGTCGCCGTACCGCCGGGCTCGACTCTCTCACCGCCCGGGAGCGCGATGTGCTGGCTCTGATGGCTGAAGGCCGGTCCAACGGCGCGATCGCCCAGCTTCTGGTGATCTCGGAGCGGGCAGTCGAGAAGCACGTCGGGAACATCTTCAGCAAGCTCAGCCTGGCCCCGTCGGACGCCGATCACCGGCGGGTACTCGCGGTCCTCCGCTACCTGGAGTCCTGACCAGCGCACGCGTGGGTGGCACTGGCCAAGGGACTTGGCCTAGCCATAATGTGCTAGCAGAGTGTGCTAGCAGGTCGGCACCTATTTCCGGCCGGAAGCCATAGTGATATGACACAAATACGGCGTATGAGGTGGGGGTAAGGAATGCTTGAGGAGGCGATGACCGCACTCGCTGCCGCGGGCGGTACTGCCGTTGTGCAGGCAGCGGGTACCGATGCGTGGCAGAGCTTCCGGCAGCAAGTCGCCCGGCTCTTTGCCCGGGGGGACAAGCACCGTGAGCACGCCGAGCTGGAACGGCTGGACCAGACCGCGGCACGTCCTCGAAGTGAGCGAGGCAGGTGACACCGGCCAGTTGCGGATTCGCCAGGAGGCGTCGTGGCAAACCCGGTTTGAGGCCCTGCTCGAAGGCCTGGATGAAGCCGAGCGCGAGCAGGTGGCCGCCGAGTTGCGTGAGATCCTGGAAGGGCAGGCATCAGCTTCGCGCACGGTATCGGCTGGGGCAGGAGGGATAGCCGCCGGTGGGAACGTAGCTATTCAGGCGAATAATGGGTCCATCGCCGGTGGCGTGATCCAGGGAGGCGCAAGTATTGGCACCCCTACGCGGCCGGATCCGTCGCAGGGCTAGACGGACCGGCAGCCACCCGCCCTCAATCCGCTGACGCAGCGGCGGACCCAGTCAGCATTTTTGCCGGAGTTACCGTCCAGGCTAGCGACGGCAGCCTCGCGGTCGCACACGCTGACCAGGTCTCTTACTATTCTGCGCCACGTCCGCCGAGTACCTGGCCGCAGCGGATCGGTGTGATCCCACGAGAGGCCGACAACTTCCAGCACCGCAGAGCCGTCGAAGACCTTGATGTCGCGATGGTGGACAGCGGCGCGGCGATCATCTGTCAGGTTCTGTCCGGGACTGGCGGGGTGGGTAAGACGCAGTTGGCGGCCCATTACGCGCGGCGCAAATGGTCCACCCGTGAGCTCGACTTGCTCGTGTGGGTCACGGCCGGAAACCGGGGTGCCATTGTCGCCGCGTATGCGCGGGCCTGCCGGCAGGTGACCGGGACGACCGAAAGCGATCCGGAAGGTGTGGCGGCCGAATTTCTGACCTGGCTGGAGACGACGGACCGGCGCTGGCTGGTCATCCTGGACGACTTGGCCGATCCAGGCAACCTTAGTGGCCTCTGGCCGCCCCGGCACGCCACCGGCCGGACGATAGTGACGACCCGCCGCCGGGACGCTGCGCTCTTCGGTGGAGGGCGGCGCTTGGTCTCCGTTGACCTGTTCACCATGAATGAAGCCGCCAACTACCTGACCGCGACGCTCGCCGCACACAACAGAAACGATGACCCGCACCAGATGCGGGCGCTGGCCAAAGACCTGGGCCTGCTGCCGCTGGCGCTGGCGCAGGCGGCAGCCTACGTGATCGACCGGCATCTGACGTGCGCAGAGTATCGCCAGCGGTTCGCGGACCGGCGGCGCACACTGGTTGAGCTCCTCCCCGAGGAGACAGCACTGCCCGACGAGCAGCGTGTGACGGTCGCCGCCACGTGGTCCCTGTCGGTCGAACTCGCCGGCCAGCTCGCTCCCCGCGGTCTGGCCCGGCCCATGCTCCAGCTGGCCAGCATGCTCGACGCCAACGACATTCCGGTGCTGGCCCTGGCAAGTCCGCCCGCTCTGGAATATCTGAATTCCCATCGCACCCCGCCACCTACGGATGCGCAGATAGGCACCCAGCCAGGCCTGGCCGAGGTGAGCAAGGACACGGCCCAGGAGGCCCTGTACTGCCTGCATCGTCTGCACCTCGCCGACTTTGCCGACGACATCCACGAGCGCGGGCTACGCGTGCACGCCCTGATCCAGCGAGCGACTCGCGACCAGCTGACGGCCAGCGAGCTCGATGACGTCGTTCGCGCTTCGGCCGAGGCGTTGCTGCGCGCCTGGTCCTCGGCCCTGACGATCGCAGAAAACTCTGTCTTCCGCGCCAACGCGGAGGCGCTCCTGGTCAACGCTGGACCACAACTCTGGTCATTGGGCGCCTACTCCGTGCTCTTCGAGGCCGGGCGCAGCCTGGGCCGGGACCGGCTCTTCGTCGCCGCACGCAACTACTGGCAGCAACTCCGCCTGACCGCGGAAGAGAACCTCGGACCGGATCATCCCGATGCGCTGGCCATACGGAACAATCTGGCCAACTGGCGCGGGGTGGCCGGTGACCGGACTGGCGCGGTGGCGGAATACGAGCAACTGCTGGCCGACCGGCAGCGCGTCCTGGGCCCCGGCCACGCCGACACCCTGTCCACCAAGGGTTATCTCGCGTACTGGCGAGGGATAGCCGGAGACGGGCCCGGAGCGGTGGCGGAATACGAGGAACTGCTGGCCGACCGGCAGCGTGCGCTGGGCCCCGACCACCCCGACACCCTGGCCACCCGCGCCGCCCTGGCCCACTCGCGATGGCAGGCCGGTGACGGGCCTGGCGCGGTGGCGGCGTACCAGGAACTGCTCGCCGACCGGCAGCGTGCGCTGGGCCCCGACCACCCCGACACCCTGGCCGCCCGCGCCGTTCTGGCCAACTGGCGCGGGCAGGCCGGCGACCGGGCCGGGGCGGTAGCGGAATACGAGGAACTACTCGCCGACCGGCAGCGCACCCTGGGCCCCGACCACCCCGACACCCTGACCACCCGCGCGCCGTGGCCAACTGGCGCGGGCAGGCCGGCGACCGGGCCGGGGCGGTAGCGGAATACGAGGAACTACTGGCCGACCGGCAGCGCACCCTGGGCCCCGACCACCCCGACACCCTGGCCACCCGCGCGGCCGTGGCCAACTCACGGTGGGCGCTCGGTGACCGGGCCGGCGCGGTGGCGGCCTACGAGGAACTACTGGCCGACCGGCAACGCGTCCTGGGCCCCGATCACCGGGACACCTTGTCCGCCCGCGGCGCCGTGGCCCGGTGGCGCGGGGAGGCCGGCGACCGGGCTGGCGCGGTGGCCGCGTACGAGGAACTACTGGCCGACCGGGAGCGGGTCCTGGGCCGCGATCACCCGGACACGTTGTCCACCCGGGCCGCCGTGGGCCATTGGCGCGGGATAGCTGGTGACCGGGCCGGGGCGGTGGCCGCATACCAGGAATTGCTGGCCGACCGTGAGCGTGCCCTGGGCCCCGATCACCGCGACACCCTGTCCGCCCGCGCGGCCGTGACTCACTGGCGGGCCCTCCAGGCACGCTCGTCCGAGCGGCATGACTACCGGAACGCGAGCCTGCCGGCGAAGGCACCTCCGGCCAGCGCGCCAGACCGCGGCTATCTGGTGAAATGGCGGGCCGCCGACGGGACCAGCCAAAGCCTGGGCCCTTTCGCAGAAATATCTACCGCAGAAGAGGTCTGCAGGTGGGTCCAGCGTGGCAAGGGCACCGCGATTGAGGTGGTCAGGCATCCGGGTGAGTAAGCTCCGGCCTGACGACATGAACGACCCTGGGGGCGGACCTGTGGCTGTGCCAACTAATACCTCCTGGCCGGTGTGTGCGGCACCAGGCTGCGCTGGTATAAAGCTCCCCTCCGGCAGCCTGTGCCTCGCTCACGCGGAAGACATGGACCGTGCCGCCGCCCTCAATGAGGTTCACGAGACCGGCGCAATCGACGCACGCGGCGTGCAGATCAGCGATGAGCTTCTGGCCGAGGTTCTGGCCGCCGCGCCACGCGCGAGAAACGGCAAGGCGCTATTCCGGCACGCGCGATTCGACCACGCCACCTTCACCAGCGTCGCCGTCTTCCACGGAGCGGCTTTCACCAGTGGCACGGTGTTCAGCGAGGCAACGTTCACGGGCGGCGCCGAGTTCAGCGGAGCGACTTTCTCCGGTGGCGCCGTATTCGGTGGGGCAAGCTTCTTAGGCGATGCCAGATTCGGCGGCGCAGCCATCACCGGCGATGCTGCCTTCAGCGGTGTAACTTTCTCGGGCGATGCGGTGTTCGGCCGGGCGCGTTTCGCTGGCAATGCCAGATTCAGCCGGGCATCCGTGGCCGGCCAGGCCAAGTTTGGCGGGGTGAACTTCGCGGGCAATGCCTTGTTCGGCGAGGTCACCTTCGCCGAGCAAGCCCGGTTCGACCGGGCCACGTTCACCGGCCACGCCCGCTTTGACCAGGCAACCTTCTCCGGCGACACAAGGTTCGACGAAGCCAAATTTGCCCGCGATGCCGACTTCAACCGGGCCAGCTTCACCGGCGATACCAGGTTCGACCAAGCCACCTTCTCCGGCGAGGCCCGGTTCGACCAGGCGGCTATCACCGGCGACGCCGACTTCGACCGGGCCAGCTTCACCCGGAACGTCCGATTCGACGGGGCCACCTTCACCAGTAGCGCCCGGTTCGTCAAGGCCGCCTTCGGCGGAGAGGCCGCGTTCGGCGACGTGGTATTCATCGAAGATGCCCGATTCAACGGGGCGGTCTTCACCGACAGCACCAGGTTCAACCGGGCGACGTTCACCGGCAGGGCCAGATTCGACGAGGTGACCTTCAACGGCCGTACCCGGTTCGACCGGGTGACCTTCTCCGACGACGCCGCCTTCTACAAGGCGAGCTTTCGCCGCCTGGCCATATTCGCGGGGGCCAAGTTCGAGCATGCGCACCAGTTCGGCCCCCTGCTGGCCTACCGGGGGCTCGTGCTTGACGGCGCCGAGTTCACCCAGGCGGTTCAGATCGAGATCAGCTCGATCGGGATCTGCTGCCGCGGCGCACGGTTCCCCGGTGGCGTCCAGTTCAGGTTGCGCTGGGCCCGGGTGGCTCTGGACGAAGCCGAGTTCCCCGCGCCGTCGATCCTGAAGGGCATCCCCCGGCTGTCGAGCGAGGAACTGGTCCTGCAGGAAGAGCGGATGGTGCTGGCCTGGCGACGATTGCTGGGCGATGAAATCTCCGAGCAACCGCAACTGCTTTCGCTGATGCGGGCCAACGTAGGCGGCCTGGGCCTGAGCAACGTGACCGTCGCCGACTGCCGGTTCGCGGACGCGCACAACCTGGACAAGATGCGGATCGAGGCCGATGTCAGTTTCGCGGCCGCGCCCACCGTCCTGGGCAGGCTGAGCCGTAAAGGGCGGCAGGTCATCGCCGAGGAACGCGACTGGAGGGCGAGGCCTCCACGCCAGTGGGGGTGGCGGGCCCCGCGGTGGCCAGACTGGCTGGGCGACCGGCCCGGCGTGCTTGAGGCCGGGCAGATCGCCGACCGCTACCGGGCCCTGCGCAAGGGCCGTGAAGACACCAAGAACGAGCCAGGGGCAGCCTACTTTTACTACGGGGAAATGGAGATGCGCCGCCATTCGCGCACCAGTCCGGCGGCCGAGCGCGGAATCATCTGGCTGTACTGGCTGATCTCCGGCTATGGGCTGCGGTCGCTCCGTTCCCTGACCGCACTGGTGATACTCGGAATCGTGGTCACGATTGCCCTGACCAGCTGGGGGCTTGGCGCGACCGCGCCGGTGACCACGCCCCCGCAGCAAATGGTCGGCACCGTCTCCACCGCCTCGCGCCAGCATGCCGAGATCAGGGCCACGCTCAGTGGCATCACGCCACGGCTGCCAGCAGCCAATCAGCGATGGACCAAAGACCGCGCCGAAACCGCTCTCGAGGTCACCTTCGAATCATTTGTTTTCCGCAGCACAGACGAGCCGCTGACGACCGCCGGGACCTGGATAACCATAGCCGCCCGAATTATCGGCCCGGTACTGCTCGCGCTGGCCCTGCTCGCGGTACGCAACCGCGTCAGGCGCTGAACGGGGACCTGCTGTTAGCCTCAGCGGCCGGAGGCCGGAACCCAGAGTAATGGAGTACCGCCGCGACCAGCCAGGCACGGCCGCGGCTGTCGCTCTTCGTGACCAAGGCCCAACCGGCGCCGGGTTGCCACCACCCTGCGTAGGCGGGTGCCCGGCGCGCCTACCCCATCGTCAGTCCACCGCCGGCCAATTTATCGAATCCCCGTTCGATGCTTAGTATTACGAGATATCAGGAGATATCGCGTTCGTATGACGTCCCAACTGCCAGCATCGTACGATGTGGTGTTCAGTCGCCAGTTTGGCACCGCTTGTCCCGCTAGCATCAGAGGTCATTTGGCCTTTAACGTTTCATAGCGGCCGGATTTCAGTCGAGCTGTCATTTGAGTCCGCCCGAGACCCGATGGAGCCAGATTTTGATAGGTGGCGAGGAAGGCGCTGGCAGGCCAGGTCTGTACACTTGCCGCTCGTTAACGTGGCCCGCCGGACACTCACCTGGCACTGCCGCGGGGGTGTTGTTCTGGGCGAATGCCAGAGGTACTGTTAATCAGCATACGATGCCGGGCTGGCTTCCGCGGCTGCTCAATGGCGGTGTGGCCGTTCCATGGCGGCCTTGGGGGGGAACTAGGCAGATGCGGTGGAGGCGGTCGTGACGCACGTGGTCAAGGCTCCGGATGGGCGCAGGTTGTCAGTAGACAGCCTGGGTGACCCATGGGGGAAGCCAGTGTTCCTGTTCCACGGCACACCTGGCGTCAGCCGAGGTCCGCGCCCGCGGGGAATAGTTCTGCACCGGCTTGGCATTCGCTTGATCAGTTATGACCGGCCTGGCTATCCCGGCTCTGACCGGAACCATCGACCGCACCGTCGCAGACGCCGCGGAGGACGTAGCCGCCATCGCCGATTACTTCGGGATTAAACGGTTTAGCGTCGTGGGCAGATCCGGCGGCGCACCGCACGCACTGGCCTGTGCCGCCATCCTGAACGAACAAGTTGACTGCGCCGCGACGATGAGCAGCCTGGCGCCCTACGATGCTGACAGGCCTGGACTGGTCGGCCGGGATGACGGAGTTCAACGTAAAGGCATATCGCAACGCGCGAGCCGATCTGGTCACGCTGATGGCAACGCTTAATGAGCAAGCCGGTCAAGTCCGGGGTAACCCAGAGGGCCTACTCAAGCAACTCTGGCCAGAACTAGTCTCCGATGACAAGGATGTCATCGGAGATATTACTTTGCGCCGGATAATTGCCCAGGTCCATGCGGAGGCGCTACAGCGAGACGGCGGACGGCTGGATAGATGACGTAGTCGCCCTGAGTCGCCCGTGGGGCTTCGACCCGTCCGACATAACGGCTCCGGTGAAACTGTGGCACGGAAGCAACGATGTCTTCTCTCCGGTCAGCCACGCATACTGGCTGGCTCAGCGGATACCTCATGCAGTCCTGAAGATTGAGGAAGAGCAGGCCCATTTCGGTTCGGTTGAGATCCTGGTCAGCATCCTGCACTGGGTCGCGGACCAAGCGGCCAGCTCAACGCCGATGCCATCTGCGCCGGCACAGGCACCGGTGACAGCTGCAGCGGTGGCGGCGACAGCGGCCGCTCGCTGAGCCTGGCGGACCAGGGCCACGGCTGGAACGGGCCTTGGGCTAGAACGGCCCTGGGCTAGAACGGCTGCGGGTCGATCGCGGCGAGCAGTCGCTCGCCGTCGAGGGCCGCGGCGACATCCGGGTGGCTCCGTCCGATGAGCCCGCCCAGCTTGGCGATAACCTGCTGCCGTTGCTCCGCTGCTCCCTCCTGGTGCAGTTGCTGCTGAGTCAGCAGCAAGTTCAGCTGGCTGCGCAGCGTGTCTGGATGCTGCGGTCCCAGGGCACCGGCTCGTTTGGTCCACGGTTGACTCTTCCAGAGTCCGCGCCGTGGTCAGATCGCCCTGGATGGCCAGCACACTCGCCAGGACCATGTTCGCGGCCAGCGAATACGGATGCGCCTCGCCGAGCTGGTCCGCCAGCCCACGGGCGGCCAGCCGGGCCTCGGTCTCCGCCGACCGTAGGTTCCCAGCCAGGCACATCACGCTGGCGATGTTCAGCCGGCAGATAAGAGAATGCGGATGATCCGGTCCCAGACGATTCTCGTAGACCGCCTGGACCTGCCCTGCTTCGATCCTGGCTTGCTCGTTGTCGCCCATCGCCATCAGGTTCAGGGCCCGGCTCAGGCGGGCCGCCAGCGCGTCGCTGCTGTCACTGCCGAACCCTCGAGTCAGCCCGGCCCGGGCCGCGTCGATATGGGAGCACGGCCTGGTCGACGTGCCCGGCGCAACGCACCGCCACGCCCAGCAGGAGCTGCGCGTTCAACGTGATGCGGGCATCCCGGCCGAGTGCGTCGCGGCTCTGCTCCCAGACCGCCTGCGCCCGGGTGACCGCCTCGCCGTAGCGGCCCGCCTCCAGGAGATCTCGCACGACGGCCGTGCCGGAGTCGAAAGTCCTCGGGTGGTCTGGCCTGAGCACAGTCGACCGGCTGCTCAGGGTGGGCCGGTCCAGGGCCAGCGCCCGCCCGAAGTCGCCGGTCAGCAGGTACGACAAAGCAAGGTTGTGCGCCGCCGCCAGCGTTCCGCGGTAATCCTCACCGAAGCCAGCTTTCCAGGCCTCATAGGTGCGGAGGTCTAGCTCGAGGGCCGCCTGGTAGTCACCGAGCGCCCGGAGGTCACCGCCCAGGCTGCCGCGCGTTTGCAGGGTATGAGGATGATCCTGGCCGAGGTGTTCCTCCTGGCCCGCCAGGACCGCCTCATCCACCTGCCGGGCTTCCTGGAACCGGGCCAGGTCGCGCAGGATGTTGGCCAGGTTGAACTGCAGCCGGAACAGCTGGCGCTGCAGGGACTCGGCCATCTCCGGCTCAAGCGTCCCACCCAGCATGGTCTTCCAGACTCGCTCGATCTCTTCCGCTCGCCTGCGCCCGCGCTCCAGGTCATCCCGTTGCCGTAGATAGCGCACGCGCTCGATCAGCAACTGCCGGACCGACGTGTCAGCCGACAGGACGGCCCTGGACGGGGTGAGGTGCGGCCAGATCAGGCGGTACCGTGGCCATGATCGTGGGTCATCGACGTCCTCGGGCGGCCGGGCCCGGGCCACCGCGCGGTGCACGGCGCGGCGCGCCGTCTCCCTCCTCTCCTCCGCCATGCGTTCATAGACGACGGCCTGGACCACGGTGTGGACCTGGATGTGCTCGGCGTTGGGGTCGAACTTGATCAAGGCAAGCAGGTCGATCTGGCGGATCAGCCTGTCTATCATCGCCCGCTCGGAGATGCTGGGATCAAATTCCCTTAGCGTGTCTGCCATAGCCTGGCCATTAACCAGGCCGAGGCTGATATCTTGCGCCATCATGGAGCAGATCTCCAGCAGCCTGGCGGCAGGCGGAGACTTCTTCTGCAGCTCATCGAGAGAAAGATTCCAGGCTTTCGCCACCGCGACCGGATAATCGTGGAGCAGATGGCCTTCTGGCAGTACCATCGCTGGCTGGAGTTCCAGCTGCCTGAGGTACTCGGGAACCGAGATACCTATGTCGGCGATCAAGGCGCCCGCCGCGGCTACGGCTAGCGGCATGTCGTCGAGGACCCTGGCCAGCTGATCGGCTTCTTCGCCAGTAATTTCAGACTTTCGCCAGCGCAGATGATCGATGCTGTCCTCGCGCGCAAAGCCCTCGAGCTCGGCAGAACTGCCCAGTTCCTCCCAGCCCGCATTGCGCGACGTTATGAGGATGTGGCCGCCACTGGCTGGCAGGAGCGGCTTTACCTCTTCGATGTTCTCCGCATTGTCGTAGATCAGGAGCCAGCGCTGATCCGGCCGCCCTTGGCTGAGGAGTTCCAGCACCTGCTGGGCGACCTCGGTCACACCGCCCTCTTCCGGGAGGCCGGTGTTGAAGCTGGCCCGCATCCGCTGTCCGAGGTCGGCCAGCGAGGCATCAACATATTGCGACTGGCCGCAATTCATCCACCAGACGACGTCGTATTCGGCCTGGAAGCGGTGCGCGTACTCCAGCGCCACCTGCGTCTTGCCCACGCCACTGAGGCCCAGGATGGTCAGCGGGTTCGCGTCCACCGTGCTCTGTTCGCGCAAGTCTTCACGCAGATTCTGAAGTTCCTTGTCCCGGCCAGTGAAGTTGATGTTGCGGGCCGGAATGTTCGCGACCTGGGGGTTGTCGGCGCCGGGATAGCGCAGCCTTGCGATCCCGGACTCCGGATCGGCCGACCGTTTCCCGTTAAGCTTGTCGGCCAGCTCGGCCACCGCCTCGGCCTGAGGGAGCCCGGCGAGGAAGATGGCCTGCACTTCTGCGAGCTGCGCCGGCAACCGGGTGTCGCTTACCGAGATCAGCCGGTCAGGCAGGACGACGGGCGCGGAATCGCGCATCCGGGCAGCAGAGAACTCCGACACAATCAAGACGGTCTGGGTTTCCACGCCTGAGTCGTCGGCGCCAGCGGGCACCTCGCCCACCCAGAGGACCTCGATACCCGCACTGGGCAGCGCAGCCGCGATCCATTCGGCCCATAGCTGGTCCTCAGGGCTGAAGTCGAGGACCACCCTGACCGGCGCCGAGGTCTGGCCGCGGGCGAACAGCAACCGGGTGCGCAGGCGCAGCCACTCATCCATCGGCGGCAGGGTAGTGATCGCCCCCCCGGTTATCCGGGCGGCAACCCGCTCATAGGAGGAGAGCAGCGAGCCGGGCAAGCCGGGAGCGTCGCCAAAGGCGGCGAGCGTCTCCTCATAGGCATAGGAGGACCGGTATGGCACTTCCACCTCGGCCCAGTACTGGCGGCGCTCCTCTTCGGACATTCCGACGGGGAGCTTCCCGAACTTTTCCGCAGCGTATCTTAAACCCTGCTCAGCCTTCTCCTCCTGAGTACGCTCTATGCGCATCGGCACCGGCAGTATCGTGATCTTGCGCTCGTTGTGCCCTTGGATCATCCGCGCAATCATGGCCGCGCCGTCTATCCCCTGAGTACTCAGGGTAAAGCAATCGACCACCACATCGGGCAGATGCACGGTGCAGATATCGGCAACGTCGCTCAGGCCCGTCCGGCTGTCGATCAGGACGTAGTCGTAATTGCGCTTCAAGAACTCACGCTGCGCGTCAAGAAAGAGAGGGCCGTGTAGCTTGTCGTAAAAATCTTCCCACTCGAGGGCGCTCAAAGTCGACTGATAGTCGCCGTTCTTTTGCTTTCCAGATGACAGGTAGTGCAGAACGCCCTGGCCGGGGAATTGCCAGGTGAGCGGCAGGGCGTACTGTTTCACCAGTCCGATGTATTTACGGATTAGTTCGGTGACCTTAGCCAGGGCGGCCTGCTTCGACTCCTCACTACCGCTGACGAGCGCCTTGGGATCGATCGCAGCATCTATTGCGGCCCATTCATATCTGCGCATTATATCGACAATACCCGGGCTCTCACCCGCGCCCTCATCGATGAACGGCTGGAAAAATCTGTGCAATCCAGGCGACTCCAGATCCCAGTCGGCCATCAGCACGCGCATGCCGTTCGCCGCAAGGATCCAGGCCATGTTCGCCAGCGCCATCGTCCGCCCAGTGCCACCCTTAAATGAGTAGAATGTGACGATTTGGCCCTCGCGGGGCTGCCCTGCCTCAGCCTTACGCATCTGGCGCCTCCCCCAACGGATCTTGTGTCGAAACGAGCCTATCCAGCCGCCCAGGACGGGCCAAACGTGGTCGTTTGACCGTCGGGGACGATGCTACCCTTCCGCGGCGATACCGAAGGTATTGCAGTTCGGCCTTGTTCACCAGGCCGGGGACGATGGAAACAAACGCATCGAGCGAACTGACCCCCTGGGCGGCCCGGCGCGCCAGATCGGTGGGCAACGCCCCCGCGTCGGCCAGGATATCCAGGACCTGGCCGACGAGTTCCCGGGTGCGTAAATCGTCCGGTGGGCCCACGACTACCAGCGGCAGCATCCATCGCGGCAGCTCATGAACTGCGGACTGCAGTGCGGACCGGCCCGCTTCGTCAGCGATGAACCACGGATCGATCAGGATGATGCCCGGCCTGCTCGTGTCCGGATCACGGACCGATTTGATGCCGCTGATCTCCCCCTTGAAGTCGCGGCGCTCGGCCACCTGCCGCACCTGCTGGGCCAGCGAGACCCGTTGCCCGGGGAAGGGACGCCAGTCGGCACTCGTTTCGCCATAGCCGCGAGGATCGTGACCGGCCGGTACCGTCCGGGCGGTCAACGCGGCGGTTTCGATGACAAAGACCCCCAGACCCGGCTGGGGCGAAGGCCAGGCGTTCTCATCAGCGATGTCCGTGATCTCTGACGGCCCCGAGCGTGAACTCCCCGGCAGGTCTGCCCGCTGACTTGTCAATGGCCTACGTCCTCACCCTGGTCACAGCGACCCTGCTCAACGCATTTATCCAGGCCGGACCCGGCTGGCCCCATGGTAGGCGCACGCAGTGGCCGGGAACAGTAGGGATGCCGCTGCGTCATGAGATCATCTCGCCGCGGTGGTTCCCCAGCCAAGAGCGGGCGAAGTCGACGGCCAGGCGAAATGGCACCAGCCTGCAATCCGCCATCCCGACGTGCCCTCGCCGCAGGCCAGACGCACCATCCCGGCCTGCGGCTGAATCCAGTTCCGTGCCGATCAGGTCGAAGTCACTGTCGTCCAGGTAGATGTCGGTGAACTCGTGCGCCACCCGGGTTCCCCCCTGGATGGTGAAGCAATGGTAAGTGCGGAGTCGCGCCGGACCGGGCAAACGGTATTCGGCCAGGTGGAAGGCGGTGCACACGGAATATCTGACGCCCAGGAGCAGGATGGCAGCGTCGGCAGCGTACAGCCAGCCAATCGGTGACCGATCGCCGAGGTGGCAGTCGAGGTCATGAATGGCGGTGCACGCGCGCGCTTGGGGGCCGATGGCCGCGAAAGAAGTCTGCGGGTGGCTGCTGCGGTGCGCGGTGGGGAGCGTCCGCACATGCTCGGCCAGCACTCCCATCCCGGCCGATGGCGTGCTCGCGGGATCGAACCCAGGCATCCTCGCTATATGCCGGGCGCGTCCCGCGGCATCAAGGCCCTCCGTTTCAGCATGAAAGGCGTTCGAGGAGAGCGAGTTCCACGTGGTCTCGGTGGGAACGACGAGCGTCGCGGCTGGGCCCACTACCTCCAGGATCGCGCTGAGCATGGTGGCGGCACCGCCGTCGACCCGTCCGACCGCCTTGAGCGAGCAGTGAATGAGCAGATCCTGGCCTCGCCGCAGGCCCAGTGCCCGTAGGTCCGCCGCCAGCTGATCGCGATCAACGGGACCGCGCTCAGCCAGCCGCGGGGCACGCTCATCGGTCATCGGCCCATGCCTCAGCGGTCATCCGCATGCCCTTGACGAAACGGTGGCCGTCCGGCAGTAGGCTGCCCGCGGTCAGCAGCACCTCGATCGCATCCTCGACCCACGACCGGTACATGGTGAAGTTGCGCTGGGCTTCCCCGCCTGGCTCAAGCATGGCGCGGGCCCGCCACAACTCGGCGACGGCCAGATGCGCGTAGGTGCCGTGCAGCAGGCCCTCGACGGGCCGGCCATCGGGTCGCCAGGCCACCGGAAACCGCCTGCTGTCGGCCCGGTCGAACAGGTCGAACAGGTCTCCCAGGGCAGTCAGCTTGAGGTGCTGCATCTCATGCACGAGCAAGGCACTCAGCGTGCCGGCGTCCTCTGGGAGGGCCAGCGCCACGGCCCCGAACGCCTGCCGGGCGGTGCCGCTCTGGCGGCGGCCCGCGGTCCCTGGGCGCATCGGCACCACCGAGCGCAGGCCCGCGCCGATCACGCTGGCGTAGGCCGGAAGTTCCACGGCCAGCTGCCGGGCCGCGGCGGTCAGGGCCAGCCGCCAGGCCTGCCACGCGGCGGCGGACAGCCGCCCGGCCGCCGCCCATGCCTGGCAGTCGCGGAACGGGTCGATGTCCTCGACCGTGACCGCCATGTCCCCGGTGGTCACCCGGCGGACGGTATGCCAGCCACGCGCACCAGGCCGGGAGCTGAGTCCTGACCTGGACACCCGCACGGCCGATGTGCGGCCCGCGCCCGCATCCATGGCCAGCGCGCCCACCGCCGGCAGGTAAATAAGCCCCTCGCGCACCGGGAGGATCAGCTCCACCTCGATTCCAGCCCGCAGCGCCGCCGCGGCCGCCAGCCCGGCCAGATGGGCGCGATCCAGCGCTACATCGGCACTCTGGGCCGGGCGCAGGCATCGCGTCGCCCATGCCTGAACGTATGGATAGGTCAGGACTTCGCGGACCACCTCGGGCCGCTCGGCGTCCAGTTCGGCCAGCAGCACCCACCCCTCGGCGGCCGCCTGGCCGAGATCGCCGCCCGTACCGTCCAGGCTGGACGCCACCGCCGCGACCAGTGCGCGGGTCACCGACCAGCGTGCCTCAGCCAGCGAGGCCATCGCCCGGGAGTCCCCCGGGCAGGCGGCCAGCGCGTCGAAGGCCCCTTCGGGCAGAGCATGAGCGACCGGAGGCGCGGCCGACGGCGCAGCTGGGGCAGCCGCGGTCATCGGCCTGGCCGTCACCTGGGGAATGAGGATCTTGAGATCAGCGCAGTAGACCGATGGATTATCAAAGCCACTGCCGGACTTATACCTGTGCGCGTACAGGCCACCTCCGCAGGCCCGCACCAACGGGCAGGCCCGGCAGGTCGCGCACAGCGCGACCAGGCCCGCTTGCCGGATAGCGACCCCCGGATGCGCGGCCGCCTCATCGACCGAGTGCGAGAAGATGTCGAAGCCGGTCGCGGGCGCGCCGTCGAAGGCGGTCTTCAGCGAGTCGGCCTGCTCCCAGCTGCCATCGGTCTCAATGACCAGGAGATCCACCGGATCGAGGCCTGCGGCCTCGCTCGAGCTGCGGCGGCCTTCCCAGGCGGCCAGCAGCGAGTCAAACAGCCGGATCGGCACCGGATGGCCGTCAGCGGTCCACCGCGCATGGATCTGCCCGAGCCAGTCCGCATAGGGCGTGCGGACGCCGGCCGGATGACGCGGGGGGTTGTCCCACGTCGCATGCGGGAGCAGCAGATCAATACGCGGCGGTGCCTCAGCCAGCAACGCCTGGTAGACCGCGATGGGATCATTGGCCACGTCGATCGTGCACAGAATGCCGGTGTAGAGGTGCCGGTACTCGGGCTTCCTGAGCAGGGCCAGGGCCTGCCGCACCGGTGTGTGGCTGCTCCGCCCATCGGCAAACCGGCGGTGCCGGTCGTTGGCCGTGCGGTCGCCGTCCAGCGACACCCCGATCCGCACGTCGTAATCGGCGAACAGCTCGCAGAATCTCTCGTCCAGCAGCACGCCGTTGGTGTGAATTCGCAGGTCCAGCCGGGTCGCCGGGTCAATCAGGGAGCGCAGCGTGTGCACAATCTCGCGCATCCCATCATGTCCGAGCAGGAGCGGCTCGCCGCCATGGAGCACGATGTTTACCTCGCCGAGGCGATGCTGACGAGCATGATCGCTTATCCGCAGCGCGGCCTGGCGGGCGGTCGCCACGTCCAGAGCCCTGGGCTTAACGCGCCAGCTCTGATCGGCATGCTGATAGACGTAGCAGTCATCGCATGCAAGATCACATCGGCTATGGACCTTTAAAACATAATGACTTACGGAAACCGGCATGCGGTAGGTCTCATAGCGCGGAATTGAACATCATGCTCTTGATGCTCGAAGGACTCTCCGGAAGATACACAACCCGCGTCAGTACGCCCGCCACCGCGCCCTGGCCGTCGTCAGCCCGCTCGGCCAGCTGAGCTAGCGGGATGCCCCGCAGATCGGGGACCAAGCACAGATCGACTCCCCCACCAGTGGCCTGTCCATCAGAATCCACTGGGCCTCCTCCCCGTAATGGTCCGACATCTCCGTCGATGTCAGGCTAAGTGAAGACAGGGCTCGTGTCACGAGGTAGGAGGTGACGACTAGCTGACTGGCAAGATTGCCCGGGCACCAGTATCGCCGGATCACGACAAAGGCGCGGCGCTTAAGGCTACGGCATTGCCGGTCCGTGCGCGAACACTGCACGTAGCTCGGCGTATCTCCAGTCTCACAACATCACGTGTGCCCGTTACTCCCCACTGGCTTCCAGTAGTGCTGCTTCACCCGCGGCGGCCTAGCACCGGGCCGCCGCGTGAGGGTCTGGTCAATCATCCGATTGGGTGTCGTCGTCAGCCGGATCATCCGCCGCCTCCGGCGAAGGTATCTGTCGACGTCCAGAATCGTGGCGGCCCATAGGTACCCAGATGACGATTTTCCGCGAAGACCACGGTGATCCTGCGCTGAATGCCGAGTACTTCAAGTAGCGCGCCAGAAAGTGCCGCACTGGAGCCGCTGTCGATGAATTGCTGGCCAACCGAAGATCGCCGGAAGCGGATGGTGAGGACGTCCTCGTCCATGCTGTCCACAGTGGCCGAGTCGCAGGAACTCCGCAGCGACCGGGCGGCGCTCCCGCACAGCATCGAGAATAACCTTCCATGATTCGCGGACCCGATCAGCATCGGTCAAAGACCGGTCAACCCGTTCAGCGTCCTGTGAGGGACTCATCGCGGACATCTATTTTCAATGCCTGCCTGGCACGAAGAAGCAAGCTTTCCGGTCGGAGCATGTACAGTTTTACGTTGGCGTGTTCCTTGAGTTCCCGCACCAGTTCTGGCCGGGGACCTCTGGCCTGACCATGCTCCCGCCGCCACCAGTCCTCTTTGACATCGCCGGTGATGAGGAGCACATCACGCTGCGTAGCCTTGGCCTCACGCAGTACCTGCACCCATATCAGATAGTCACCGGCGGCGGTCCCGTCGGTCTTGTTGTGGTCCTTGTAACCCGGCGGGCGCTTGTGCTCGGCCCGCGATCTTGCCTCGCGCGATGCCTTGTCGTGTTCGGCTTGATCCAGCGGCCTCCCCACATGGCCATTCAGTAATGACTCCAGCGCACCGAGTACCGGGTCAGTATTTGTGTCCCGTGCGTCATCCCATGAATGCTCATCGGCGAGTTTCGTCACCTCATCAATGACTTCATCGAAAGCTTTCTCTATTACCTGCCGCAAAGTGGTCGACCGCTCTTGCGGCAAGCTTACCCGGTTAGCCCACGCACGGAATGTCCCGGTCGCCTGCTCCCGATGACGGGTCAGCTGACTTATGCACGTGTCCGTATCCTGTGGATCCTTCAATACGTTCTCGCGATTGCGCCAGAATTCATCCATCACCTGATGCGGCACCCACAGATGGTCACCAAGGCGGCCCAGCACGGTCAGCAGGTCATTCCGGGTCTGCTCATTGTAGCGATAGAGATTGAGGAAGACATTGGTGTCAGGAATGATGAGGCCGCTGGTGAACAGCTTGTAGTAATCAGCGTCCGTGGGAGTACGGTAGGCCTCGAAGTCGTCATAGAGGCCAGCACACTGGCCACCATCGGCGGACGTCCGGGGCCCCGGGACCAGCTGGCCAGCGTCTGGGTCAGGCATTTTTGCATTATCCCGCTTCCGGCAGTCCCCGCCCACCCATCACCGGGCCGCTAGTTGTGGGCTGGCTTCCTGGCCGAGACCAGCGTGAAGTGATGGCCGGGAAGGCCGGACCAGGTCCGCCAGTCGAGCCGGCGTACCTCCACGTCCACGCAGCCAGCGCCCTGCAGGACCGGGGCGTAGCGGTCAGCGCGCTCATCGACGACCCGCATCCGCCCACCGGGGCGAAGGACCCTGACGGCCTCGCGCAGCGCCCGGGCCCGTTCTTCGCTGTCCCGGATGTTGCTGAAGGCCAGGTTGCTGAGCACCACGTCGAACGACCCGGGCGGAAAGGGGAGATCCCGCGCATCGGCAGCGGCGAACTCGACCCGTTCGCTGACCCCATCGACCATCGCGTTACGTTCCGCGGCCGCCTGGCTGTTCCCGGTCTGGTCCCGCAGCCGCCAGATGTCGGCGCCGGTCGCGCGACCCCGGGGCAGGCGGTGCGCGGCCGAGATCAGCACGGCCCCCCGGCCGCAACCGATGTCGAGCACGTGCTCGTCGCCGCGCAGACCGAGTTCGTCGAGCAGCCCCTTCCAGACCGACAGCTTGCCCGGGCCGGTGCTGTAGAAGTAGCTGGCCGCGACGGCGAGCACCCCCAGGCCGCCCGTCTTCGCCAGCGAGCTGACCAGGCGCTTGCCCCGTCGGCTGGCCCACCGCTCACCAGCCAGCAGGCCGCCTACGGCCAGCACGAAGACGGCAATGCCGCCGTAGCCTCCATCGACGCCGTAGCTGGCCCGATCTCGCCGCACCGCACCGAGTGTGCCAGGCCCGTCCGCGCCCGGCCGGCCAACCGTCAACCCTGGCCGCCTGGGGGCATGAATGCCCAGATCTTCACCCCGCCAGGATGAGCCACAACTTCGGTTAGCGACGTACTATCCGGCTAACACGGCGGAAGAGGATCAGGAAGAGGGTTCAGGGCAGCAGAGCACAGGGTGGTGGGATGGCCGGACCCGTGTCGAGCGGAATTGACGACATCGGCCTGATGCCGGGCAGCCACGTGTGCGCGTTTTACCGGGGCGACGGCGACCGTGACCGGCTGCTCAGCGGGTACCTGGGGGCGGGTCTTACCGCCGGGGACAAGTGCATCTGCGTCGTCAACTCGGCGATTACGGCCGCCCGGCTGCGGGCGCTGCCCCGGTCCTGCGGCGAGCCCGGGCCAGACGGGCAGCTGGACATCCACCTGCCGGAGACGACCTACCTGGCCGGCGGCGAGTTCACGACCAGCGACATGCTCACGTTCTGGACCGAGAACATGACCAAGGCGGCGGTCGAGGGCTACTCGTTCTACCGCCTGGCCGGCGAGATGACCTGGGCGCTGCGCGACGCCCCGGGCGTGGAGCACCTGGTCGGCTACGAGTCCGAGCTGAACCGGGTCACGGCCCTCCACCCGGTCATCGTGCTGTGCCTGTACGACCTGGACCGGTTCAGCGGCGAGGTCGTGGTGAACATCGTCAAGACTCATCCCCAGGTCCTGGTCCAGGGCATCCTGGTGGAGAACCCCTACTACGTCGGCCCGGACGAGTTCCTCCGCTCGGCCAGCGGCCTGTAGCTCCGATGACCGCCGAGCACACCACCCGCCGGGCAATGGCCCAGGACGGCGCGGCCGTGCTGCCGCTGACCCCGCGCCCCGGCCCACCCACCAACGGGGACCTGCGCGAACGGCTGGGCGAGTTCCGTGCCCTGCTGGTCATCTCGCTGCTGATGACCGAATCGGCCAGCGAGGACCAGATCCTGGAACTGGCCACCTCCAGCGCGGCCGGCCTGGGCACGTGGCGGATCGAGGGCTACCACTTCACCGACGGCCAGTGGCACTCCGGCCTGGGCCACGGCGCGACCGCGCCAGCCGGCCTGGCCGGGCAGCTGGCCACGCTGGGCGGCAAGGGCGGCGCGGTCAGCGTGGCCGGCCGGGGCTGGGCCTGGGCCTACCCGCTGCGCGGTGTCGCCGGGCAGCTCGGCCACCTGGTCGCCTCGTGTGCGGCCGAACCGCCTACCGAGCAGCGGTTCCTGATCCAGGTGCTGGCCCAGCAGACCGGGGTGGCGGTGTCCAACGCCCGGCTGCACGCCCGGGAACGCGCCACCGCGGCCGAACTGGCCGCCACCAACGAGGCGCTGGCCGCGACCGTCGCCGAGCTGCAGCGCAGCATGGCCATCCACCAGCGGCTGACCAGCGTGGCGGTGTCGGGGGAAGGCCAGCCGGGCATCGCCAGGGCGCTGCACGAGCTGACCGGGATGCCGGTGGCGATCGAGGACCGGTACGGCAACCTGACCGCCTGGGGCGGCCCGGGCCAGCCCGACCCGTACCCCAAGGAGTCGTTCGCCAAGCGCGAGCACCTGCTCCGCCGGCTGATGCGGGCCAGCTCCGCGACCCGGGACGGCGAGCGGCTCATGCTGCTGGCCTCGCCACGGACCGACGTGCTGGGCGTGCTGGCCCTGATCGACCCGGGCCGGCGCGCCGATCACGCCGACCTGGTGGCGCTGGAGCACGGGGCCACCGTGCTGTCCATGGAACTGGCCCGGCTGCGCGGCATCGCCGACGCGGAACTGCGGCTGCGCCGCGACCTGGTGCACGACCTGCTGGCTGGGACCGATGACGAGAGCGCGCTGACCCGGGGCGAGGCACTCGACTACGACCTGCGGCGGCCGCACCGGGTGGTGATCGTCCAGGGCAAGGGGCGGGCCCGGGTGCACGACGCGCTGCTCAACGCGGTCCGCCGGGCCATGCGGCAGGCCCGGCAGGACGGGCTGTTCGAGCTGTGGTCGGGCGACATCGCGGTGATCACCGCGGGCCAGACCGACTGGGAGCAGCTGCGCCGCTCGATCATGTCGGACCTCGGCAGCCAGGTCTGCGTGGGCGTGGGCGGCCCCGCCGCGCGGCCCTCCGAGCTGCCCCGGTCGCTGCGCGAGGCCGGGCTGGCGCTGCGCCTGCAGCAGACGCTGCTGCCAGGCAGCAGCGCGTGCGAGTACCCCAAGCTCGGCATCTTCCGGATGCTGGCCGCGATCCCCGACCTGACCGACGTGGAGTCTTTCGTCCGGGAGTGGCTGGGCAGCCTGCTGGACTACGACGCGCGGCGCAGCGCCGAGCTGGTGCACACGCTGACCCAGTACCTGGAGCACGGCGGCAACTACGACGCCACCGCGGCCGAACTGTCGGTGCACAAGAGCACGCTGAAGTACCGGCTGCAGCGGATCCGCGAGCTCACCGGCCTGGAGCTGAACGACCCCGACGTGCATTTCAACCTGCAGCTGGCCACCCGCGCCTGGGGCACCCTGCAAGCGCTCCGTGAGCAGCAGCGCTGATCTGCCCGGGGGGACGACCCCCCTGGACCCCGATCGCCGCTTCGCGCCGAACGCATAACCGTCGGGGGGTAACGGCCACGCGGTTATTTGTCCCCCGGTGACCTCCCCCGCCCACCGCCCGCTGGCCATGCTGAACAAGCAGGCAGGACAGGCAGGCACAGAGGGGTCAGCGATGATCGATGTACGGAACCCGGGTGACGGTTTCGCCGCGCTGCGCAGCCGGATCGGGACGCTCGGGCCACTTCCCGACGGGGACCGCGGCGCGCCGGGCGCCCCGCTGACCGTCGGCGAATGGGCGCTGCTGATCGACGACATCGTGGACCACCCGCGGGACAACACCGAAGGCCTGTGGAACGTGGCCGGCCCGGGCGAGGACGACCGCGAGTACGACGCGATCTTCGTGGGCGGTGGCGCGGCCGGCCGGTTCGGCTCGGCGTTCCTGCGGGCCCGCGGGGGCCGCCAGCTCACCATCGACGCGTGGCCGTTCCTGGGCGGCTCCTGCCCGCACCAGGCGTGCGTGCCGCACCACCTGTTCTCCGAGGCCGCTCACCAGCTGGACCTGGCCCGGCACATGCAGGGCCGGCTGTGGTACCCGCCGTTCGACGAGAAGCGGGCCAGCATCCTGGAGATCACGGCGCTGTTCAAGGCGGGCCGGATGTACCCGCACGCCATCATGAACTGGCAGTCCAAAGAACAGCTGAACATGGAGTTCATCCTCAACACGCCGGCCCGGATCATCGACGAGCACACGGTCGAGGTGGAAGGCCGGCGGTTCCAGGCGCGGAACCTGGTGCTGTGCACCGGGTCGCGGACCGTGTACCCGGATGTGCCGGGCATGGGCATCAAGGGGATCTACGACTTCGCCAGCCTGATCGAGGACCTGGACTACGAGCCGAACCGGTGCGTGATCATCGGCGGCTCCAAGGTGGCCCTGGAGTACGGGTCGTTCTTCCAGGCCACCGGGTGCCAAACGACAATCCTGAGCCGCAGCCCGCTGATGCAGACGGCCAGCCTGCACCACGTGGACGCCGGGCTGCGGGCCTACGTGGTTGCCATGATGGCCGACCGCGGCATCGAGATGGTGGAGGGCGCGGAACTGCTCGAGGTGCTCGGCAACGGCAAGGTCACCGGGGTGCGCTACCGGGTGCCCGGCGGCGAGGTCCGGGAGATCGACACCGACTTCGTGTTCGTCGGCACCGGGGAACGGCCCAGCCTCGGCATGTACGCGCCGCTCGGGCTGGCCACCGACGAGCGCGGGTTCGTCATCGCGGACAGCCACATGCGCACCTCGGTGCCGGGTGTGTACGCGGCCGGTGACCTGGTCGGCCCGCCGATGGAGATGTTCAAGGCGCGCAAGTGCGGGGTCGGCGCGGCTCGCAACATCATGGGCGAGGACTACGAGTTCGACTTCACCGAGTACCCGGACTTCCTGCACACCACGTACGAGGTGACCTGGTGCGGGCTGTCCGAGGCCGAGGCGTCACAGCGGTACCGGAACGTCATCAAGATCCAGATGCCGCCGGACGACGCGGACCCGGAGACGTTCGCGCTGCCCGCCGCCGAGGGGTCGATGCTGTACGCGTTCACCCGGCCCATCCTGTCCGGCTGGCTCAAGCTGGTCATCGACGCGGACAGCCGCAAGGTGCTGGGCGCGCACCATGTCGGCTACGGGGCCAAGGACGCGTTCCAGTACATCGACTACCTGATCCGCCGGCCCGAGGGCTTCACCATGGACCAGATGGCCGAGCTGAACGAGCTGTTCCTGAACCCGGAGCACTTCATCCAGCTCTGCCGGCTGCGCGCGGGCCAGGCCAGCCCGGTGAACCTATGACTCCGCTGGCTAACCAGCCCCCCGCCAGGGCCAAAGTGGCCGTGGTCACCGGCGGCGGCTCCGGCATCGGGCTCGCCACCTGCGCCCAGCTGGCCAAGGAGGGCTTCCAGGTGGCCGCGCTGGACCTGCGCCCCGACGGCGCGGCGGGCGCGGCCACGCTGACCGTGCACTGCGACGTGACGGACGAATCCTCTGTAACGCCAGCTTTCGCCACCGTGACCGCCCAGCTCGGTGACGTTGATGTGCTGGTCAACAACGCCGGGATCACCGGGTCGCAGTCGGCCACGATGTGCGACGAGACGCCGGTGGCGGAGTGGGACCGGGTGTTCGCGGTCAACGTGCGCGGGCCGTTCCTGTGCAGCCGCGCGGTGCTGCCGTCCATGGCCGCCCGGGGCGCCGGGCACATCATCACGATCGCGTCGGTGGCCGGCCTGGTCGCGTTCCCGGGCCGGTGCGCGTACACCGCGTCCAAGGGCGCGGCGCTGATGCTGACCCGGTCGATCGCGGTGGACTACGCGGCGGCCGGGATCCAGGCCAACGCGGTCTGCCCGGGCATGGTGTACACCCCGATGACCAGCTGGCGGCTGGACCAGCCGGACCTGCGGGCCGAGGTGGAGGCCCGGATCCCGGCCGGCCGGGTGGCCAGCCCGGACGAGATCGCGGACGCGGTGGCGCTGCTGGCGTCCGGGCGGCTCGGCTACATGACCGGCCACCCGCTGGTGGTTGACGGCGGCATGTCCGCGTGGTGAGCGGCGGCAGTTGAGCCCAGCTGGCGTTCGAAAGGAAGGTCTTTGATGGCAGGCAAGCTGGACGGCAAGGTCGCCGTGGTGACCGGTGCGGGCTCGGGCATCGGGCGCGCGGCGGCGGTGCGGTTCGCGGCGGAGGGCGCTGCGGTGGGGGTGGTCAACCTGAACGCGGACGCGGCCAAGAACACCGCGGCGCAGATCAGCGCGGCGGGCGGCAGCGCGCTGGCCGTCGCGGCCGACGTGGCCGACCGGGCCCAGGTGAGCGGCTGTTTCGCCCAGATCCTCACCGAGTACGGCCGGATCGATGTGCTGTACAACAACGCCGGGGTGAACAGCAGCGGCTCGGTGCTGGACGCCACCGAGGACGACTGGGACCGGAGCTTCGCGGTCAACGCCAAGGGCACGTTCCTGTGCGCCCAGGCCGCCGCGCCGGCCATGGTGGCCGCGGGCGGCGGGTCGATCATCAACCAGGGCTCGGTCGCGGCGCTGGTCGGCATCGCCAACTTCGCCTCCTACTGCGCGGCCAAGGGTGCCGTGGTCGCGCTGACCAGGTCGATGTCGGTGGACCTGGCGCCGCGCGGGGTGCGGGTCAACGTGATCTGCCCGGGCACCGTGTACACGCCGCTGATGGAGCCGATGCTGACCGCGCGGGGCGGCGGGGACATGGCGGCCGGGCTGGCGCTGACCGTGGCCAAGTACCCGATCGGCCGGCTCGGCACCCCCGAGGAGATCGCCGCGGTGGCGCTGTTCCTGGCCAGCGACGATTCCTCGTTCCTGACCGGCTCGGTGCTCACCGCCGACGGCGGCATGACGTCGCAATAGTCCTGTCCTGCGGGGACAGGATCAGCGGCCGGGTTCGTCCTCAGGCTCGGTTAGTTCTGCCGCAGGAATGATCTACGCTCCGGGTGACCCGAGCCACGGGGCGGTGGAAGCGTGGGCGCTACCCAGGCGACGGCAGGCAGCTGTCATCGCGACGAACTGGGCCTGCTCCGCGGTCAGCTGACCAACCTGCGCGCGCTGCTGGTGCTGTCCATCCTGATGACGGAGAGCTCGGACGACGAGCAGATCCTGCGCCTGGCCACCTCGGCCGCCGCGTCGCTGGGCGGCTGGCAGATCGCCGGTTTTGTCATTGGGAACGCGTGGTGGGCCGACGGCCGCCGGCGGGCCGCCCTGGAGCCGGGGCTGGCCGCCCAGCTGCGGGCGCTGCCGGAGACCGGCGGCCCGGTCACCCTGGACACCGCCTGGTCCTGGGCCTACCCACTGCGCAGCATCGCCGGCCGCCTCGGCTTCCTGGTCGTGCACGCGGCGCGCGAGCCCGCGGTGGAGGAGCAGTTCCTGGCCCAGGTGCTGGCCCAGCAGACCGGCGTGGCCGTGTCCAACGCGCAGCTGCACGGCCGGGAGCGGGACACCGCCGCGCAGCTGGCCGCGACCAACGAGACGCTCGAGGAGACCGTGGCCACACTGCGCCGGGGCATGGCCATTCACGAACGGCTGACCGGGGTGGCCGCGGCCGGCGAGGGCGCGGCCGGCATCGCCGAAGCGCTGCACGACCTGACCGGGCTGGCCGTGGCGGTGGAGGACCGGTACGGCAACCTGTCCGCGTGGGCCGGCCCGGGCCAGCCGGCCCGGCACCCGAAGCCGCC
Organism: uncultured Actinomycetes bacterium; assembly: GCA_963747705.1. GTDB lineage: Bacteria > Actinomycetota > Actinomycetes > Streptosporangiales > Streptosporangiaceae > RYN-230. The sequence continues at coordinate 71,530 of CAVVGF010000036.1, forward strand.
GGCCTACGACCGGGAGCAGCTGCTGCGCCGCCTGATGGCCGCGGGCCGGTCGGTCCGGGACGGCGACCGGGTCGTCGCGCTGGCCTCGCCGCGCCCCGGCGTGCTCGGGCTGCTCTCGCTGATCGACCCGGGACACCGCGCGGGCACCACCGACGTGATGGCGCTGGAGCACGGCGCGACCGTGCTGGCCGTCGAGCTGGCCCGGGTGCGCGGCATGGCCGACACCGAGCTGCGGGTGCGCCGCGAACTGGTGCACGACCTGCTGACCGGCACCGACGACGAGAGCGCGTACCGGCGGGCCGAGGCGCTCGGGTATGACCTGGGCCGGCCGCACCAGGTGGCGGTGCTGGAGGTGCCGGACGGCGGGCCCGCCCCGGAGGATGCGCTGCACGCCACCCGCCGGGCGGTGCGCCAGCAGCAGCTGCCCTGCCTGCTCGGCACGCTGACCGGCACGGTGGTCATCGTGGCCGCGGACGGCCAGCGGGACTGGGAAGCACTCCGCGCGGCGATCGTGGCCGAGCTGGACGGCAGCCGCTGCCGGATGGGCGTCGGCGACCCGTGCCCGCAGCCGTCGGCGCTGCCGCATTCGCTGCGCGAAGCCCGGCTGGCGCTGCGCCTGCAGAAGGCGTCCGCCGCCGCCGCGCGCACCTCGGTGTACGCCGACCTGGACGTGCTCCGGATGCTGGCCGCGGTGGACGACCTGTCCGACGTGGCCTCCTTCGTGCAGAAGTGGCTGGGCCCGCTGGCCGCCTACGACGAGCGCAAGCACACCGAGCTGGTCAAGACGCTGACCCTGTACCTGCAGCACGGCGGCGGGTACGAAGCCACCTCGCGGGCGCTGTCCGTGCACCGCAGCACGCTGAAATACCGGTTGCAGCGGATCCGCGAGCTGACCGGGCTCGACCTGAGCGACCCGGAGACCGGATTCAACCTGCAGCTGGCCACCCGGGCACACCTGACGCTGCTGGCCCTGGATGGTGACGGGGCCTGACCGCGTGACCCTGGCCCGGGCGCGGAGGAACGCCGCTCAGTTGGGCCTGCCAGGACGAGGCTGCGGCGGGCGCGCGACCGTAGCGTCCTCGCCATGGGCGTTCCCGATGACCTGGAACTGTTCAGCCGGATGTGTTTCCTGCGCCGGTTCGAGGAACGGGTCGATTCGCTGTACCGCCAGGGCCTGGTGCACGGCCCGGTTCATCTCGGGCTGGGCCAGGAAGCCGTCGCGGCCGGCGCGGCCGCGGCGCTCAGTCCCGGCGACTACTCGCTGGGCACCTACCGGGGTCACGCGCACGCGCTGGCCCGCGGCGCGCCACCCGACGCGGTGCTGGCCGAACTGCTCGGCCGGCAGGGCGGGATCTGCGCCGGCAAGGGCGGCTCGATGCACATCACCAGCGTGCCGCACGGCTACTACGGTTCCTACGCGATCGTCGGCGCGCACCTGCCGATCGCCTGCGGGCTGGCCTGGGCCGCGCAGCTCCGCGGCAGCGGCCAGGTCACGGTGTGCTTCTTCGGCGACGGCACGACCAACATCGGCGCGTTCCACGAGGCAGTGAACCTGGCCGCGGTGTGGCGGCTGCCGGTCGTGTTCGTCTGCGAGAACAACTGGTACATGGAGTACACGCCGATCGGCGACGTGATCCCGGTCGCGCTGCCCGCCGCGGATCGCGCCGCCGCCTACGGGCTGGACCGGATCGTGGTGGACGGCAACGACGTGGCCGCCGTCCGGCAGGTGGTCGGCGACGCGGTCGGCGCCGCCCGGGCCGGGCACGGCCCCAGCCTGGTCGAAGCGCAGACCTACCGGCTCAAAGGCCACTCGGCCGCGGACGGCGCCAAGTACCGCCCGGCCGACGAGGTGGCGCAGTGGCGCGAGCGGGACCCGCTGCTGCTGGCCCGCGCGGCACTCGGGACGGCGGGCACCGCGGCCGAGAAGCTGGACGAGATCGACGCACGGATCACCGCCGACCTGGCCGAACTGGCCCGGCAGGTGCTGGCCCGGCCGGTCCCGGACCCGGCGGGGGCGTGGGCCGACGTGTGGAGCGACGGGAGCTGGCAATGGCGGAACTGACCTACCGGCAGGCCGTCGCCGCGGCGCTGGCCCAGGAGATGGCCCGGGACGACCGGGTCGTGCTGCTCGGCGAGGACGTGGCCTCCGGCGGCGTGTTCAAGACCACCACCGGGCTGGCCGAGCGGTTCGGCGCGCACCGGGTGCGGAACACGCCGATCTCCGAGCAGGCCATCGCCGGGGCGGCCATGGGCGCGGCCATGGCCGGGCTGCGGCCGGTCGCCGAGATCATGTTTGCCGACTTCTACGCCACCTGCTGGGACCAGGTCGTCAACGAGATCGCCAAGGTCCGGTACATGACCGGCGGCCAGGTCAGCGTGCCGCTGGTGCTGCGCGGCGCGAACGGCTCCGGCGGGCTGGGCTTCGGCAGCCAGCACGGCCAGTCGGTGGAGAACTGGGCGATGACCGTGCCCGGCCTGAAGATCGCCGCACCGGCCGGCCCGGCCGAGGCGTTCGGCCTGCTGGCCGCGGCCATCCGGGACGACGACCCGGTGCTGGTGTTCGAGCACAAGGCACTGTACGGGCGCAAGGAAGAGGTCGGCGACGGCGAGCAGGTGATCACGCTCGGCCAGGCCCGGGTGGTCCGGCCGGGGCGGGACGTCACCCTGGCCGCGCTGTCTATCACGGTCGGCACCTGCCTGGCCGCCGCCGAGTCGCTGGCCGCCGAGGGTGTCGAGGCCGAGGTCATCGACCTGCGCACGCTGGTGCCACTGGACGCGGCGGCCGTGCTCGGCTCGGTGGCCCGCACCGGGCGGCTGATCGTGGTGGAGGAGAACCCGGGCCAGCTGGGCTGGGGCGCCTCGGTGGCGGCCATCGCCGCCCAGGAGGCGTTCGGCGCGCTGGCCGCCCCGGTGACCCGGGTCAGCGGCGGCAACGTGCCGCTGCCGGTGGCCGCCTCGCTGGAGGCCGAGGTGGACGTGTCCGTGCCGCGGGTCATCGCGGCAGTCCGCGGCGTGCTGGGCGCCAGCCGGCCGCGCCGTGCCAGTCAGAACAGTGCTAGTCAGTCCAGCGCCAGTCAGAACAGTGTTAGTCAGTTCAGCGCTAGTCAGCAGAAAGGCTGAGATCAATGGAGATTCGCGGTGAAGAAGTCCTGCTGCCGGTCTCGGCGGTATCGGCGTTCCCCCGGCCGCACTGGCTGCAGGGCCGGGTGCTGGGCTCGCTGAGCGAGCCGTCGTACCGGAGCATGAACGCGCGGGTGGCCTACGAGGACGCCTGCAAGATCTGCGCCCGCGAGCAGGAGAACGCGGGCCTGGACATCCTGTGCGACGGCGCGCAGTACTACGAGTGGGAGGCACCCGGGTTCCAGCTGGAGCCGATCTTCCACTTCATCCCGGAGAACCTGGGCGGCTTCGTGCCGTACGGGCCGCCCGGCGAGGGCGCCAAGTACCGGCCGTTCTACCAGGCCCTGGTCAAGGGGAAGATCACCTGGGAGCGGTCCATCTTCGAGCCCGTCGTAATGACCATGCAGAACGTCACCGACCGGCCGTTCAAGGTGGCGTTCCTCGGCCCGGCCCAGCAGAGCATCATCGTCAAGGACGAGTACTACGGCGACCAGCAGGCGGTGGCCCGTGACCTGGCCATCGCGCTCAACCAGGAGCTCAAGTACCTGGTCAGCATGGGCCTGGAGGCGGTGCAGCTGATCGACGTGCTGCCGCCGTACACCACCGACATGTGGCAGATCGAGATGCAGAACATCCTGTTCGACGGCGTCAACGCGATCAAGTTCTGGCACGTCTGCTACGGCAGCGTGGACGGCCAGCGGGACATCTTCGATGACCACGCGTCCGCGATGATGCCGCTGTTCAAGGAATCCCCGGTGGACGTGGTCCACCTGGAGATGACCAGCAAGGGCTTCACCGAACTGGACGCGTTCCGCGACTTCCCGACCGACAAGGTGCTCGGCATGGGCGTGGTGGACGTGAAGAACCTGCAGGTGGAGAGCGTGGAGCAGATCGAGGAGCGGATCCGCCGCGGGCTGGAGGTGGTCCCGGCCGACCGGCTGCTGGTCGCGCCGGACTGCGGCCTGGGCTACTTCAGCCGCACCCAGGCTTACGCCAAGCTGCACAACATGGGGCAGGCCGCAGCGAACGTGCGGAGCACGCTCTAAGCACTGTCGGGGCAAGCTCTGACATCGTGACCGTCGGCCCCGGGGCGCCTGGCCCCGGGGTGTCCCGGGCCGGCCCCGCAAGGAAGGCTGGACATGACCGCCGAAGACCGGCACGAGGTGCTCGGCCTGCAGCTGAGCGTGGGCGATCACATCTGCGGCTTCTACCGCAAGCCCGCCGAGCGGGACGACATCCTCATCCCGTTCCTGGTCGACGGCCTGCGGGCCGGGGACAAGTGCACCTGCGTGGTGGACAGCTGTACCCCGGACGACGTGCTGGCCAGCATGTCCACGCACATCGAGGTGGATCCGTACGTGTCGGTCTGCCAGCTCGAAGTGCTCGACTCCTACGCCACCTACCTGGCCGACGGCGGCTTCCTGCCCGCGCGGATGCTGGAGTTCTGGGCAGGCAAGGCGCAGCAGAGCCCGTTCAGGGGCACGGGGGTGGCCCGCAACATCGGCGACATGAGCTGGGCGCACCGCAGCCAGGGCGCGGTCACCGAGCTGATCGGCTACGAGTCCGAGCTGAACCGCATCATGGCCAACGTCCCGCAGGTCAACCTGTGCCTGTACGACCTGACCCGGTGCACTGGAGACCTGATCATGGACGTGCTGAAGACGCACCCCAAGGCTCTGCTCGGCGGCATGGTCATCGACAACCCGTACTACCTGGAGCCGGACGAGTTCCTGGCCAGCCGGGCCGGCTGAGCCGGTTTACCGGCCGTAGGCGTGCCAGTGGCCGGCGAACAGCGCCTCCTCGCTGATGGCTTTGGGCTCGATGGGGCGGGACACCCAGGTCAGGTTGATGAAGTGCCGGGCGTTCACGTTCTCGGTGGTGATGTTGCCACCCCAGGTCCCGCAGCTCAGGCTCAGCGTGAACGGCAGCCCGTTGCGCGGGCTGCCCGCGCCCTCGTTCAGGTTCTGGTTGACCAGCACCCGGGCCGTGTGGGTGGTGGCGGCCAGCTGGTCCACGTTCGCGTCTGAGCTGGTGTGGATGCCGCAGGTGTGGCCCAGGCCCTGGTAGGCGGTGATCGTGTTGACCAGGTCCGCGGCCGCCCCGATACCGCCTTCGTACCGGTAGATCGCGAGGACCACGGACAGCTTCTCGCCGCTGAACGGGTGGTCCGGCCCGGTGCCGTCCTCCTCGACCAGCAGCATCGGGCAGTCCGCGGCCACGGTGAACCCGGCCAGCCCGGCGATGTGTTCCGCCGACTTGGCCACCACCTTGACCGACGGCACCGGGCCGCCGTCCGGCCACATCACGGTTTGCAGGGCCGTCTTCTGCGCCTCGTCGCACAGGTGCGCGCCCGCGGCGGTCAGCCGCCGCATCAGGTCGTCGTACACGTCCGCGTGCACGATCAGGGCGTTGTCGGCCAGGCAGCTGGTCGCGTAGTCGAACGTCTTGGCGGCCATGATGGCTGACGCCGCGTCGGCCAGGTCGGCGGTCTCGTCCACCACGTGCACCGAGTTGCCGACGCCCACCCCGTAGGCGGGGGTGCCGGAGCTGTACGCGGCCTTGACCATGCCCGCGCCGCCGGTCGCCACCACCAGGTCGGCCTGGCGCATCAGTTCCTGGGTCTTGGCCAGCGACGGCGCGGGCAGCGACTGCACCAGATCCTCGGGTGCGCCGACCTGCCGGCAGGCGTCCCGCATGAAGCCGACCACGGCCTCGGTGGCCCCGGTGGTCCGCGGGTGCGGCGCGCAGATGATGGCGTTGCGGCCCTTCAGCGCGAACAGCGCCTTGACCGGCGGGGTCGCGTCCGGGCCGGTGGTCGGGATCAGCGCCGCGACCACGCCGACCGGCTTGGCTATCTTCACCAGCCCGGCTTGCGGGTCCTCTTCGACGACGCCGACCGTGCGGAGCCCGGTCATGTCGGCCAGCACGCCGATGACCCGCTTGTTGATCTTGGCGACCTTGTCCGCGTAGTTGCCGAACCCGCCCTCGTCCACGGCCAGCCGGGCCAGCTTCTCGGCGTGGTCCGTGCGCACCACCGCCCAGGCCACCGCGGTGACCAGCTCGTCCACCTGCTCCTGCGAGTAGTCCTCGATGGCCCGGGCCGCGTCGCGGGCCCGGCCGACGACGGCCGCGACCTCGTCCGCACCGCGGTGTCCGGCTGCTGCTTACCCTCACTCATGCCGTTCAGCGTGACCGTTCCGGCTGGTGATTCCACTGATCTGGCGGGTCGAGCCTGGGCCGCTTCTTTGTCCCGGCAAGACCTGACCGCCGCCCGGACGCTGGCCGCATGCTCGTTCGTGCGGGGACTGGCGGGTAGTTCATGTCGTGACGGCAGGGCACGCGGCGACGGGAGCGTGGGTGGCACGGCTGGTGGTGATCGGCGGCGGCGCCGCGGGCATGTCGGCTGCCTCGGCCGCCCGGCGGGTCGCGCCCGACCTGGACGTGGTGGTGTGCGAAGCGGGCGGCTTCGCCGCCTACGGCATGTGCGGGATTCCCTACTACCTCGGCGGCGTGGTGCCGGAGGCGGACGACCTGCTCGCCTACCCGCCGGGTGAGTTCCGCGAGAAGCGCGGCATCGACCTGCGGCTAAACCCGGGTGACCGCGATCGACCCGGCCGGGCACCAGGTGCGGGCCGCCGGGGCGCCGGGGCGGACGGTGGCGGCCCGCTCGGGTACGACACGCTGATGTTCGCTCAGCGGGGCCGGGCCGGTGCGGCCACCGGTGCCGGGGCTGGACGGACCGCGGGTGTTCACCATCCGGTCGCTGGACGAGGCGATCGGGCTGCGGCAGCTGCTGGACAGGGGCGCGATCCGGCACGCCGTCGTGGTCGGGGCCGGGTACATCGGCCTGGAAGCAGCCGAGGCGCTGGTCGGCGCGGGCGCCGAGGTGGAGATCATCGAGGCGCTGCCCCGGGTGCTGGGCAACGTGGACGAGCCGATCGCGCGCGGTGGTCCAGGCCGAGCTGGAGCGGCACACCAGGGTCCGGCTGGGCACCCGGCTGGACGAGGTGCGGACGACGGCGACGGCGGGCTGACCGCGGTGCTCGGCGGCGAGGAGATCGGCACCGACCTGGTGGTGGTGGCGACCGGCGTGCGCCCCATGACCGACCTGCTGGTCCAGGCGGGCGCGGAGCATCTGCCGGATAGGTCGCTGCTGGTCGACGCGCAGCATGCGCACCTCGCTGCCGGACGTGTTCGCGGCCGGTGACTGCGTGGCCCTGGAGCACCTGGTGCTCGGCCGGCCGGCCTGGATACCGCTCGGGCCGGCCGCCAACAAGACCGGCCGGGTGGCGGGCACGGTCGCGGCCGGCGCTTACGCGTCGTTCGGCGGGATCGTGGGCACGGCTGTGGTCAAGGTGTTCGACCTCGAAGTGGCCCGCACCGGGCTGACGCTGGCCGAGGCCGAGGCGGCCGGGCTGCCCGCGGCCGCGGTCGATGTGGTGTCCCGGTCCCGGGCCAAGTACTACCCGGGCGCGCAGCCACTGCACGTCCGGCTGGTGCACGCACCGGACGGCCGGCTGCTCGGCGGGCAGCTGGCCGGCCGGGAGGGCGCGGCCAAACGCATCGACGTGCTGGCCACCGCGTTGCACGCCGGTCTGGGGGTGGCCGATATCGCCGGGCTCGACCTCAGCTACGCGCCGCCGTTCGCGCCGGTGTACGACCCGGTGCTGGCCGCCGCGATCAAGGCCAGCGGGCAGCTGGCCAGCCCGTCCCCGAGCACAGTTCGGAGGGTCACGATGAGCCTGCAGCCGCCACGGGACAAGCGGGTCAGCCTGGCTAAGGCGGCGGCCCTGGTCAGTGACGATGCGACGGTCGCGCTGGGCGGCGGCCTGTCCGCCCGGCTGCCGATGGCCCTGGTCCGTGAGCTGGTCCGGCAGGGCCGCCGCGGGCTGCACTTGATCGGGTCGGCGCACAGCATCGACGTGGACCTGCTGGTGGCCGTGGGCGCGGTCCGCCGGTGCGAGGAGAGCTACGTCGGGTTCGAGCAGGACCTGGGCCTGGCCCCCGCCTACCGCCGGGCCGCCGAGCAGGGCACGATCGAGGTCGCGGAGAGCTGCTGCGCCACGATCCTGGCCCAGCTCCGGGCGGCCGAGATGGGGCTGCCGTTCCTGCCCGTCCGCGGCGTGCGCGGCTCGGACATTGCCGCGCTGCACCCCGAGTACGCCGAGATCACCTGCCCGTTCACCGGGGAGACCCTGGTCGCCGTGCCGGCGTTGCGGCCGGATGTGGCGCTGCTGCACGCGCCGGCCGGGGACCGGTACGGCAACCTGCACCTGGAGCAGCCGTACGTGCTCGACGAGCGGTTCGCCTCGGCGTCCCGTCTCGTGGTCGCCACCGTGGACGAACTGGTGTCCACCGACCAGGTGACCGCGGCCGGGGTGACGATCCCCGCGCACCTGGTCGCCGCGGTGACCGAGGTGCCGTACGGCGCCCACCCGTCCTCCTGCTACCCGCGGTACGCCTACGACCGGGCCCATCTGCGCGAGTACGTGTCCGCGGCCCAGTCCGGCCCCGATGACCTGGAGAAGTACCTGGCCACGTATGTCGGCGGGAGCGAGGAGGACTACCGGCTGGCGATCGGCGGCGAGCGGCTCGCGACGCTGGCCACCTGGTCCGAGTCCACCGCCGCCTGGCAGGAGCTGTTCTCATGAGCTGGACGATTGACGAATGGTTCGTGGTGGCGCTGGCCCGCACCATCCGCCCGGCCGAGACCGTGTTCCACGGCTTCGGCAGCCCGTGTGCCCAGGTGGCCATGCACGTCGCCCGGCGCACCCACGCACCGGGCATCACGCTGGTCGAGGGGGCCATGTACGCGGTCAACCCCGATCCCCCGTTCATCCCGCCGACCAGCAACGACGCCAGCCTCAAGCGGGGCGCCGCGTACAGCATGCGGTTCGAGGAGTTCTTCGACGCCGCCATCCGGGGGGACGTGGACCGGATGTTCCTGTCCGGCGGGCAGATCGACGGGTACGGCAACACCAACGTGACCGCGATCGGGCCGGCTGGGCACCCGAAGGTGAAGCTGGGCGGCGGAGGCGGCGGCTGCAACCTGTCCGCCACCATCGGCCAGCTGACCGTGTGGACCACCCGGCACCGCTCGGGACGGACCCTGGTGGCCGAGTGTGACTTCATCACCGACATGGGCCACCGAACCCGGCTCGGCCGCCGGGCCGACCTCGGCTTCACCGGCGGCGGCCCGCAGTGGCTGGTCACCGAGCTGGGTGTGTTCGACTACCCGGACGGCCAGGCCCGGCTGGTGCAGATCTTCCCCGACGTGACCGTGGCCGAGGTCCGCGCGGCCACCGGTTTCGGCCTGCAGGTGGCCGGCGACCTGCGCCCGGTCGCGCCGCCGTCCACCGCCGAGCTGGCCGCGGTCCGCTCGGTGGACCCGCTGCGGGTACGCAAGTCCGAGTTCGCCGCCGCGGAGCTGGCCCGGACGTTCACGCCCCAGCATGGCCCGGGCTGCGCATGCTGAACGGCCAGCACGGCCTGGCCGCCGTGTTCGAGCCGCGCCGGGTCGCCTTGGTCGGGGCGTCCGGCCGGCCCGGCTCGCTGGGCCTGCTGCTGTGGGACAACCTGGCCACGTTCCCGGGCGAGGTGGTGCCGGTCAGCCAGTCCGCCCAGGTGGGCGGGCACGCCGCCTACCCCAGCCTGGATGACGTCCCCGGCCCGGTGGACCTGGCTGTGGTCGTCACGCCGGCCGCCACGGTCCCCGGCATCGTGCGGGCCGCCGCGGGGAAGGGCGTGGCCGCGGTGGTGGTGCTCAGCGCGGGCTTCGCGGAAGTTGGCGATGAGGGCGCGGAACTGCAGGCCGAGGCGGTGGCCGCGGCCCGGGCCGGGGGTGTGCGGCTGGTCGGGCCCAACTGCTTCGGGGTGCAGAACTCCCGGCTGCCGCTGAACGCGTCGATCGCGGCCGGCCTGCCCCGCGGCGGGGGTGGCGTCACCGTGGTCACCCAGTCCGGGTCGTACGGCATGGCGGTGCACGCGCTCGGCCAGGACGAGGGCCTCCGGGTGGCCAAGGTGCTGGCGGCGGGCAACAAGGCGGACATCAGCGACGCGGAACTGCTGGCCTACCTGCGCGACGACCCCGACACCACGGTCATCTGCCTGCTGCTGGAGTCGATCACCGAGGCCCGCCAGTTCTTCGCTGAAGCCTGCCTGACCACCCCGCACAAGCCGGTTATCGCGGTGGTCGGCGGCCGGACCAGCGCCGGGCAGCGGGCCGCGCTGTCGCACACCGCCGCGCTGGCCACCGACGACGCGGCCCGCGACGCGGCGCTGCGCCAGGCTGGGGTGGTCCGGGTGCGTACCGGCCTGCAGGCGCTGGACGCGGCCCGGGCGCTGTCCGGTCAGCCGGTGCCGCGTGGTCCGCGGGTGGCGGTGGTCACCAACTCCGGTGGGACCGGGGTGGAGCTGACCGATCTGCTGGCCGACCAGGGCCTGGTCCTGCCGGAACTCAGCCCGCCGCTGCAGGACCGGCTGCGGGCCATCATGCCCGGGTATGCCAGCGCGCGGAACCCGGTGGACATGACGCCGGCCTGGCACCTGTTCACCACCGTGTACCCGGGCGCCATCGAGATGCTGGCCCGGTCTGGGGAGGTTAACGTGGTGGTGCCGGTGCTGCTGCAGCGGTCGGCTTCGGCCGAGGTGGCGGCGGCGGTCCGTGACGCGGTCTTGCGGCTTCGGGCGATGCGGTGCCGGTGCCGGTCTACGTCTGCTGGGTCGCGCCGCGTGCTGCTGAGCAGCATGCGGATGTGCTGCGTTCGGCTGACATCCCGGTGTTTGCTTGGCCGGCACGCACGGCTGAGGCCGTGGGGGTGGCGGTGCGGTGCGGGCAGCGGATGACTTCCGGGGGCGGCCGGGACGCACGGAGGTTCGCGGGCGGCTGAACGCCTTCCGCGAACTCCGCGGGCGCCCCGGCTGGCGGCCGCGCTGCGCGGGGTGGACCAAGGCGGGAACGGGCTGCTGGACTCGGAAGTGGCGCGGTCGTTGCTGGTTGATGCGGGGATTCCGGTTATCCGGACGGTGCGGTGCTGTAGTGCGGATACGGCGGCGGTGGCGGCTGAGCGGCTCGGGTACCCGGCGGTGGTCAAGGTTGACCATCCGGAGCTGATCCATAAGAGCGACGCCGGGGGGGTGCGGCTGAACCTCATGTCGGAGGCGGATGTGGTGGCGGCGGCGCGGGAGATGTTCGGGCTGGCCCACGGGGCTGCCGTGCTGGTGCAGCACCAGCATGAGGGGATCGAAGTGGTGGTGGGCGGGGTTCGCGACCCGGAGTTCGGGCCTATGGTGCTGGCCGGGCTGGGCGGGGTGCTGGTCGAGACGCTGCGCGACATCCAGCTCGCGGTCGCCCCGGTGGACGAAACACAGGCGCTCGCCATGCTGTCGGCGCTGCGCGGGGCTGCGGTGTTTGGCGGGGTGCGCGGGCAGCCGGCGGTCGATCTCGGGGCGGTGGCCGATGTCATCGTCGCCGTTAGTGAGCTGGTCGAGGGGCATCCGGAGATTGGGGAGCTGGATCTGAATCCGGTGCTGGCCGATGGGACGGGGTGTGTGGCGGTGGACTGGCGGATCCGGATTTCTGCCCCGCCATGGGGACCGGAGGGCCGAGATCGGTCCCCGGGGAGGGAAGAAACACACTGATCAGCGGGCCTACGCTCCTGCCCTCGGGTCCCTGGAAGGAGCGACGATGCGCATCCACGGTCAGGACATGCTGCTGCCGATCACGATGGTCGGCAACTACCCCAACCCACGCTGGTATGACGGGCACGGCTTCGCCAGCCTGCCGATAGGTGAGTTCATTCACGACTCGATCAGCAAGGAAGCGTTCGAGGACGCGGTCGGCTCGATCGTGCACGACCAGGAGGCGGCCGGCCTCGACGTGATCAGCGACGGGAAGGTCTACGGCGGGGACTCGCCGTACGGCACGATCCTGTACTACTACCTGGAGCGCATGTCGGGTTACCGGCTGTCCGGGCCGCCGATCGGCCTGCCGATCTACTCCACCCTGTTCTCCCCCACCTGCGTCGGTGAGATCCGGCGCGAGGTCCCGTTCCACCTGATCAACCTGCGCGCGGTCCGTAAGGCGACCAAGAAGCCGGTCAAGGTGTCCTACACCGGTCTGGGCGTGATCGCCGCGGCCACCACCAACCTGCACTACAAGGACACCAGGGAAGTCGCGATGGCGCTGGCCAAGGCGTTCAACGAGGACTTCAAGGAACTCGCGGACAACGGCTGCGACATCATCCAGCTGGATGAGTTCGTCTGGCCGTACGGCATGGGTGACTGGGAGGTCGACGCGCTCAACGCCGCCGTCGAAGGCGTGGGCTGCGACATCTGGGTGCACACCTGCTGGGGCAACTACTCCGGCACACCGGCCTACTTCCCGGACGAGACCGAGACCGAGTTCGGTGCGTTCGTGCTGGACAAGAGGGCCTCGGACGCGCCTGCCCCGGAACGGGCGTACGCCATCTTCCCGCACGTGAACAGCGCCAACATCACCGCGCTGAACTACGAGGTCGGCCGGACCGGCCCTGATGACCTGAAGCCGCTGTCGGAGAACAACTGGACCAAGCCGTTCGTGGCCGGGGTCATCGACGTGAAATCCACCGTGACCGAGAGCGCTGACGAGGTCGCCGACCGGATCAGGCAGGTGCTGGAGTACGTGCCCGCCGACCGGCTGGGCTTGTCCACCGACTGCGGGCTGATCAACCTGCCGCGGATGATCGCCGCGGGCAAGCTGCGCGCCCTGCACGACGGCGCCGCCATCGTCCGGGCCGAGCTGCAGCGCTGACCCGCTGCCGCCAGCCGGGCTGACCCCCGGGGCCCCGGCGGCCCCGGGGGTCAACGAACTGCCCGAACCTCACCCCGCCAGGACAGCGAAACTCCGCGGCCCGCGTGCCTATGGTGCGGTCACACCGTCGAGCGGGAGGCGCACCGTGGCCGAGTGTCCCACCTTCCTCCGCCTGCCGCCCGGCCGGCCAAGCCCCGGTCCTCCGGCCTCACCCATGTGCTGGACAGCGGGCTCACCCCGGCGGGCACCCGGGACTTCCTGGGCCAGGCCGGGCATCTGGTGGACATCGTCAAGGTGGGCTGGGGCATCGGGTACGTTGACCCCACGCTGGAGGAGCGGGTCCGGATCTGCGCGGATCATGACTGCCCGGTGTCGCTGGGCGGGACGCTGCTGGAGGTGGCGGCGCGGCAGGACCGGGTCGGCGAATTACGGGACTGGGCGCTCAAGGTCGGCATGACCCACATCGAGGTGTCCAACGGGCTGCGCGCCATGCCGGCCGGCGAGAAGGAAGCCCTGATCCGCGAGCTGGCCGCGGACTTCGTGGTGCTCGCCGAGACCGGCGCCAAGACCGGCAACTACCCGCCGACCCCGGCGGGGTGGGCGGCGGAGATGGCCCGCGACCTGGACGCGGGCGCGTCCTGGGTGATCGCCGAGGGCCGGGAGAGCGGCACGGTCGGGCTGTACCACGCCGACCAGGGCATCCGCCAGGACCTGGTGTCGGTCATCCTGGACCGGATCCCGCGGGACAAGGTCATCTTCGAGGCACCGGGCAAGAGCCAGCAGGCCTGGTTCATCGAGCATCTCGGGCCCGACGTGAACATCGGCAACGTGGCACCGGCCGGTGTGCTGTCCCTGGAGACGTTGCGGCTCGGGCTGCGCGCCGAAGCACGGCCTGAGGCGGCGGGCATGATCGCGGACCCGGCGCCGAACACCATCACCCGGCCCTACCGCGGGCTGTCCGTGCAGGAGGTGGACATCCCGCTCACCCCACCCGCGATCGAGGCCCTGCTGCGCCGCCGCGAGATCTACCGGCGCACCGCCTACCTGGTCCTGCGCCGTGACGGCGAGACCGCGCTGGTCGCGGTCCGGCCGGCCGATCCCAGGCCGCTGTTCTCCCCGGTGGCCGAGCTGCGCGTGCTGTCCGGCCCGGACACCACGGCCTGGATCACCGAGCCCGCGGCCGACGTGGGCAATGCCACCGCTCTGGCCCAGGCCGCCGGCCAGCACCAGCGTGACGGGGTCCTCGCCTATGTGATCCAGGGCAAGTTCGAGCACGTCAACTTCATCTGGCGGCCCGCCCCGGTCCAGGTCCGGGTCACCGAGGTGGTGCCGCCCCATCCGCCCAAGCTGCTGGCCATGGCCGAGCAGGTAGTCAGCTACGACGAGGATCTGCCTCCGGTGCAGCTGGTCCTGGACGCGGTGGACGTGCAGGGCCTGATGGCGAGCAACCGGGCCGCGCATTACCTGCTGCCCTGCCGTGGGAGCGGGATCCCCCGGCCGGCCGGGCGGTCAGCTTCCTGGACACGCACCCGCCCTACCAGCCCGATTGGCTGCTGATCGGCTGCGAGCGGTCCCGCCAGTTCCACCAGCACTTCTACCGGACGGAGCCCCGCCAGGCCGATCTGTGCCCCCGGTCCCGGGCGGTCGGGCCGGATGACCGGCTGGTGCTCACCAAGTGCTGCCTGCTGGAGCGGGGCATCGAGGTCGGCGGGACCACGGCCGTGGTCCCGTGGGGGGCGAACCTGGACGAAGTCCGGGCCGCGCTGCGCGCGCTGTGCGGCCTCCCGCCGGTAAGCCAGCCGCTGGCCACCGGCGTATCGGCCGCGTCGCAGCAGGCCGGGCATGGCTAGCGCGCACCCCGCCGATTCGGCGATCTTCGGGCACCTGTGGACCACGCCGGAGGCCTCGGCGCTGTTCACCGACGAGGGCCGGACCCAGGCCTGGCTGCAGATCCTGGCCGCGCTGGCCCAGGCTCAGGCCGACGCCGGGCTGATCCCGGCCGGTGCCGCGGCCGCGATCCGGGCCCATGCCGACGTGTCCGTGCTGGACCTGGACCTGGTGGCCGAGCAGACCCGGCGGACCGGGCACTCGACCATGGGCTTGATCACGGCGCTGCGCGCCGTGCTGCCGGAGCACGCCCGGGAGTGGGTGTACTACGGGGCGACCGTGCAGGACCTGTCGGATACCTGGTTTGCCCTGGTGTCCCGGGCGGTCGGGGACATTGCCGAGCGGGACGTGACCCGGATGCGGGACCGCGCGCTCGCGCTGGCCGCGCAGTACCGGGACACGCCGATGTGCGGGCGGACCCACGGGCAGCCGGGGCTGCCGGTCACGTTCGGGTTCAAGGCGGCGGTCTGGGCCGCGGAACTGGACCGGCACCTGCAGCGGCTGCGGCAGGGCCGGGTCCGGTGGGAAGTGGTCCAGCTCGGCGGCGCCCTGGGCACCATGGAGTTCTGGGGCGAGGCGGCTCTCGATCTGCTGACTGGATTTGCCGGGCAGCTGGGGCTGGGGGTGCCGATCGTTCCGTGGATCACGGCCCGGGACGGGGTGGCGGAGTTCCTCTGGCTGCTGGCCGCGATGTCCGCGACGGCCGGGAAGATCGGCAACGAGGTCTACCAGCTGCAGCGGCCGGAGATCGGCGAGGTGCGGGAGTCCTTCACCCCCGGCACGGTCGGCTCGATCACCATGCCGCACAAGCGCAACCCGGAGATCTCCGAGCACCTGGTCACGCTGGCCCGGGTGATCCGGGCCCAGGCCGCCACCGGCCTGGACGGGATGATCTGCGAGCACGAACGGGACGGCCGGGCCTGGAAGGCGGAATGGCTGGTGGTGCCGGAGGTCTCGATGGCGTTCGCGGCCTGCGCCGGGTCGGCCGCCCGGATGCTGGACGGGCTGCAGGCCGACCCCGAACGGATGCTGGCCAACATCGGCAGCCACCAGGGCTACCTGCTGTCCGAACCGGTGATGCGCGCGCTGGCGGGCCGGGTCGGCAAGCATACGGCCCACGACAGCGTCTACGCCGCGGCCATGCACGGCCTGGACGCCGGCCAGGACTTCCGCACCGCGCTGCGGGCCGACCCCCGGCTGGACAGCATTCCCGACGCCGAACTGGACGACGCGTTGCGGGTTCAGTCGGCGCTCGGCTCGTGCGGAGCGTTCGTGGACCAGGTCCGGCAGGCGTGTGCCGGAGCGGGCCGGTGACCGTCACCGTTCCGCAGCGGGTGGACCTGGTCATCGCCCCCACCCCACTACACCCGGCGCGGCGGCTGTCCCACGAGCTCGGCGTTGAGCTGTATTTCAAGCGGGATGACCTGACCGGCGCCGGGCTGGGCGGGAACAAGCTGCGCGGGCTGGAATACCTCATCGCCGACGCGCTCGCCCAGGGCTGCGACAGCCTGGTCACCGGGGCCGGCCCGCAGTCGAACTGGACCATGCTGGCCGCGCTGGCCTGCCTGCGGTGCGGGATCGAGCCGCACGTCGTCTGTTACGGCACCGCGCCCAGCCGGGCCGAGGGCAACCTGCGGCTGCATCGCTGGCTGGGCGTGGACGTACGGTTCACCGAGTCGGCGCAGCGGTCGTCGGTAGATGCGGGCATCGAGGCGGTCGCCACCGGACTGCGGGCCGAGGGCCGCCGCCCCTACCCGGTGCCACGCGGTGGTGCCACGCCGTTGGGCGCGCTCGGCTACGTGCGGGCCAGCCAGGAACTGGCCGCCCAGCTGGCCGGTGTGGCTGAGCCACCGGCCGGGTTGTGGCTGGCCACCGGGTCCTGCGGGACCCAGGCCGGGCTGCTGGCCGGAGTGGCCCTGACCGCGGCGGCGTACCAGGTCGTGGGGGTGACCGTCAGCCGCCCGGCGAGCGAATGCCGCCACCGGGTCGCCGGCCTGGCTGCCGCGGCCGCCGCGCTGACCGGCCTGGACGAGGCCATCCCCGTCCCGGACGTGCGGGACGGCTGGATCGGCCCGGGGTACGGCGTCCCGTCGGACGCCGGGCAGGCGGCGGCCCGGCTGGTCGCGGTGACCGAGGGTGTGTTCCTGGATCCGGTTTTCGGCGCCAAGGCGATGGCCGCCCTGATCGCGGAAGCGCGCGCGGGCCGCCTGTACGGCCCGCAGGTGTTCCTGGTCAGCGGGGGCGCGCCGACACTATTCGCCGGGACGGCGCTGGACGGGGGCGGGGGGATATGAACGCTCTACCGCCACCGGAGGGATACCTCGGCACCACGGCGCGGATCACCAGCGGGCCCGCGCCCGAACTGGTCGAGGCGGGCTACCAGCTGGAGATAGCCGACGCGCCGTTGCTGCATCGTGGCCTGACCGTGGCCGACCTGGCCCACCTGGCCGAACTGGTCGAGTGCGGAGCGCTCACCCGCGCGGAAGCCGCGCCCGTGGCCGCGGTGCTGTTGCAGCTCCTGGACTCGCCGGCCAGCGCCTTCCCCTACGACCCGGTGTACGGCGACGCGTACAACAGCCGGGAGCGGGAACTGGAGCGGCAGCTCGGCCCGGCGGCCGGCTGGCTGCACCTGGGCCGGACCCGCCGCGAGGCGGGCCGGATCGCGTTCCGGCTGGCCCTGCGGGACCGGCTGCTGACCCTGCACGCCGACGTGGCCGCGTTCGCCAGTGCGGTCGCGGATCAGGCCGCCCGGCAGGCCGGCACGCTCTGGGCCGACACCACCTACCTGCAGCCCGCCCAGCCGTCCACGTTCGGCCATTACCTGGGCGGCTTCGCCGAGCAGGCCGTCCGCCACCTGGGCCGGATCGAGGCGGCTTACACCGGTACGGACGTTTCCCCGGCCGGGGCCGGCGGGGCCGGTGGCACCCGGATCCCGCTCGACCGGGCCCGGCTGGCCCGGTCCCTGGGGTTCGGCGCCGCCGGGCCGCATACCCGCGACGCGATGTGGTCGGCCGACGTGCTGGCCGACGCCGTGCTGGCGGCCGCACAGGCCGCGGCGACGCTCAGCCAGTTCGCCTCGGACCTGGAGATCTTCGCCAGCCCGGCGTTCGGCTACCTGACGCTGGATGCCTCGCTGTGCCGGGCCAGTGTGCTCATGCCGCAAAAGCGCAACCCGTACGCGCTCCCGGTGCTGCGCGGCGGCGCGGGCACGCTGGCCGGCCGCCTGACCGGGCTGCTGGCCACCGGGCTGACCCCGTCTGCCCGGACCGACAACTGGCTGTACGCGTACGGCGAGGTGGCCGGCGCCGTCGAGCTGGCCGGCCTGCTGGTGCGGCTCGGATCCGCCGTGGTGACCGGCCTGACCGTGCACGCCGACGTGCTGGCGGCCGAAGCGGTCAGCCACTTCACCACTGCGGCCGACCTGGCCGAGGAACTGGCGCAGGAGTTCCGGCTGGACTACCGGACGGCGTACCGGGTGGTCGGCCGGGCCGTGGCCGCGACATTGGCGGCCGGCCACGGTGAGCTGACCGCACCGGTTGTGATCTCCGCCGCCAGGGAGATCACCGGGCAGGACATCCCGGTCACCGCAGGCCTGCTCGCGGCGGTAACTCGATCCGGCCTCGGTCGTGGCGGGCCGGCAGGCGCCGGGAAGCGCCAGCCCGGTCCGAGTCCGGGAGCACGCGCGCCGGGTACGCCGCCGCGCCGCCGCGGCGCGCCGGTGGAACGCGGCCCGCCGGGCCCGCAACACCCAGGCCGAAGCCGGCCTCATCGCCGCCGTGACGGCCCTGACCCAGGCCGCAAGTGGCACCGGGCCGCACTAACTCCGCTGCGGCAAACTGACCGTGAGTAGGATTCTGCTGGTGGACGGCATCCATGACCTGGGTGGCATGCAGGGTTTCGGGGCGGTGGATCATTCGCCGGCGGAGCCTGTTTTCCAGCACCAGTGGGAAGCGGCGGCCCGGGCGCTGCTGCAACTGGTGGCGGGCGCGGTCCGGGCCAGCGGGGGCGAGTTCCGGCACTCGATCGAGCGAATGGATCCGGGCCACTACCTGACCTCCAGCTATTACGAACACTGGCTTACCGCGGCGGCCACCCTGGCGGTCGAGCATGGGCTGGTGACACAGTCCGAGCTCGAGGCGCGCGCCGGGGGGCGGTTCCCGCTGAGCGGCCCGGTGCTCGCGCCGCCGGTCGCGGACCCCGGCCCAGACGTTGCCAGGCCGCGCTTCGCCGTTGGCGACCGGGTGCGGGTCCGCGAGTGGCATCCGCCCGGGCACACCCGCTGCCCTGGTTATGTGCGCGGCAAGACCGGGACGGTGGTCCGGGTTGACGGGACCCACTCCGTGCCCGACATCGAGGCGCACGGCCCGGCCCGGCGCCACGAGCCGACCTATTCGATCCGGTTCGAGGCCGCGCAACTGTGGGGCGATGGCCAGCGCGGCGCATCAGTGCACGTTCAACTTGTGGGATAGCTACCTGGAGCCGTCATGAACAGCGCACACCACCCAGCGCCGTTGTCGCCGGTTGAACAGCGGGTCGCGGCGCTGCAGGCGCTGCTGACCGAGCGAGGGCTGGTACCCGAGGGATTCATCGACGAGATTACCCGCCGGTATGAGTCGGAGATCGGGCCGATGAACGGGGCGAAGATGGTGGCCCGGGCCTGGGTGGATCCCGGGTACAAGCAGCGGCTGCTGGCCGACGGCACCGCCGCGATTGCCGAACTCGGATTCGGCGGGCCAGAGGGCCATCACATGGTGGTGGTGGAGAACACCGCCTCCGTGCACAACGTCATCGTGTGCACGCTGTGCTCGTGCTACCCGTGGCCGGTGCTGGGGCTGCCGCCCGCCTGGTACAAAGACCCTCCGTACCGGGCCCGGATGGTCCGCGAGCCGCGGGCCCTGCTGGCCGAGATGGGCTGCGCACTGCCCGAGGACGTGGAGATCCGGGTGTGGGACTCCTCCGCCGAGGTCCGTTACCTCGTCCTGCCCCAGCGGCCGCCGGGCACCCAGGACCGGACCGAGGCCGGGCTGGCCGCCCTGGTGACCCGGGACTCGATGATCGGCGTGGCCCGGCTGTGAGCACTCAACTGGCCCTCTCGGATCTGGACCTGCCCCGCCGCAACGGCGAGCTGGCCTTCGACGCCCCCTGGCAGAGCACCGTGTTCGCACTCGCGGCCGCGGTCGTCGAGTTCGCCTGCGGCGGCGACCGGGAACCATTCCGGCAGCAGCTCATCACGGCCGTCGCGGCCGAGCCCAGCCGCCCCTACTGGGAAAGCTGGACCGCCGCCCTCGAAGCGCTCGTGGCTACCCTCCCCGGGCCATCCGCGCCCTGACGCCTGGTGACCGGCCGCGCTCCGGTGGCGGCGCCCAGCATTATCGGGCACCGGGCCGGGTAATTTAGTATCTGAGATCTCAAGTGGGTTTTGGTGGGCATGGAGGTTCCGCATGACCAGCGTGCTGGGCGAGCCAGTCGAGCATCGTCAGCTCAAGGACTCCGTGTACCTGAAGCTCCGGCAGGAGATCGTCACCGCCACCCTGCCGCCCGGGTACGTGCTGCGCGAGGCCGAGCTGGCCGCGCGGTTCGGGGTGAGCAAGACACCGCTGCGGGAGGCATTCGTCCGGCTGGAGAAGGACGGCTTCGTGCAGATCGCGCCCTACCGCAGCGCGGTGGTGACCGGCTACAGCCAGCAGGACCTCCGGGAGATCTACGAGGTCCGCGAGCTGCTGGAAGGACAGTGCGCCCGGGAGGCGGCGGTGAGCATCGCGACCGAGGACCTGGCCGCGCTGAACCGCATCGTCCGTGATAGCGCCGCGGCGTTCGAAGCCGGGGATACCGGCCTGGCTCACCGCCCTGCTCGACGAGTTCGATGTGGTGCTCTACAGCCAGTCCAGGAACAGCCGGATCACCGCGATGCTGGAGAACATCCGCGACCACGTGACCCGGATCGGCCGGCTGACGGTGGCCATCCCGGGCCGGATGGGCACGTCCGTGCGGGAGCACGAGGCCATCTACGAGGCCATCGTGCAGCGCGACGGCCCGCGGGCGGAGACGCTGATGCGGCAGCACATCCTGTCGGTGATGGCCGACCAGCTGGCCAGCCTCGACCCAGACTCGGTGCTGCCCCAGTGACGGCCGCGACCCCGGATGTCCTGATCATCGGGGCCGGCTCGGCTGGCCTGTTCTGCGCGCTCGGCCTGGCTGGCTCGGCGTCGGTGACGCTGGTGGAGGCGGGGCCGGACGCCGGGACGCCGCCGCCGCGCTGGATGCTCTATGACTACCTGCTGCCCGGTGAGTGCTACTACCAGTACGCCGACGCCGACACCGGGATGGCGCTGCCGCAGGGCCGCGGCACTGGGGGCGGGTCCACGGTCAACTCGGCCGCGGCGCTGCGCGGCCAGCCGTGGTGTTACGACGGCTGGGGTGTCCCCGGCTGGTCGTGGCAGGACTGCCTGGACGGCTTCCGTGCTATCGAGTCGGACCAGCAGTTCGGCGCGGCCGGGCTACGACGGCGCGGGCGGGCCGATCCCGATCACCCGGCTCACCCCGGGACCCCTGGACGAGGCGCTGATCAAGCTGTGCGCGGAGCGCGGCTACCCGGCCGCGGCGGACCACAACGCGCCCGGTGCGCTGGGCATCGGCGTCTGGCCGACGAACCGGCGGGGCGAGGGCCGGTGGGGCACGCACGCCGGGGTCCTGCCGCTGGTCCGCGGCACGGTGGACGTCCGGGTCGGCACCCAGGTGCAGCGGCTGGTCTTCGAGGGCACCCGCTGCGTGGGCGCGGACGTGCTCGGGCCGCAGGGCCCGGAGCGGCTGCGGGCCGCCCACGTCGTACTGTGCGCCGGAGCGTTCGGCACGCCGCTGCTGCTGCTGCGGTCCGGCATCGGCCCGGCCGCGGACCTGCGGCAGGCCGGGATCGAGCTGGTCAGCCCGCTGGACGGGGTCGGCGCCAACCTGCAGGATCACCCGTGGTGCCTGCTCGACGTGACCGCGGCCGAGCTGGCCGACATCGAGGCCCGGCCGGTGAGCGGTGCGCTGCTGCGTTACGAACTGCCGGGCGAGCCTGCCGCCGAGCATGTGGAGGCGGAGATCTTCCCGTGGCAGACCCGGCCCTATGACCCGTCCGTCCCGGCGGCCCAGGTCTCCTACACGGCGGCGCTGATGACCCCGCTCAGCCGGGGCCGGCTGATGCTGGGCCCGGACGGCCCGGTGATCAGGGCCCGGCACCTGGCCGACGACCGGGACGCGGCCCGGATGGCCGGGATCGTCACGACCACGGCCCAGCTGGTTGACGGGCTGGCCGCGGCCTGCGGTCCGGGTGCCGGACGACGCCTGGTGGCGGGCCACGGACCTGGTCCAGGCGTGCCGGCGCGCGGTGGGCACCTACAACCACCACAGCGGGACGTGCCGGATGGGCGACCCGGCTGACCCCGGCACGGTGGTCAGCCCGGGGCTCGACGTGCTGGGCACCACCGGGCTGTCGGTGGCCGACTCGTCGATCCTGCCGGTCATCCCGCGGGCCAACACCAACCTGGCCGCGATGATGATCGGCCACCGGGCCGTGGCCCTGGTCGGCGCGGCGGCTGCCCGGGCCTGAAGCCCGGGCCTGATCAGCCCGGCTGATCAACCTGGGCCTGATCAGCCAGCCCGGCCGCGGGCGTAGGCCATGTCCCAGAACGCCAGTTCATAGCGGGTGGACCGGTCGAACGCCGCGGCCAGCGCGGCCATCCGCACCTCGTCAGCCGGGTCGGCGTGCCGGTCGAGCAGCGCGGTGGACGCCTGGACCAGCTCGTCGTAGCCGTCCCCGGCGAACAGGGCGATCCAGTCGGCGTAGACCGGGTCGGCGGGCGGCGCGGCGACCAGGGCTGGCCGATCTCGCCGTAGCTCCACTGGCAGGGCAGCACGGCCGCGAGCCCGGTGGCCAGGTTGCCTGGCCGGCGGCGTCGAGCAGGTGCCGGGTGTAGGCGTAGGTGGTGGGGGCCATCGAGCCGCCATCCCCGGCGGGCCCACCCAGCCGGGCCAGGAACGCGTCATTGGCCGGCAGTTCGGTATCCACGATCTGGCTGAGGAACCGGGTCAGCACGGTGATCTCGTCCCGCCCCGGCGCGTGGCCGATGATCAGCGCGATGGCCCGGGCGTAGTCCTCCAGGTAGAGCACGTTCTGCTGGAAGTAGTAGCGGAACGTCTCGTGCGGCAGTGCGCCCGCGCCGATCTCGGCCACCATCGGGTGGCTGACCGCCGCCGACCAGGCAGCCGCCCCGCGCTCGCGCAGCACCGCCGAAGCTCCCTGGGCCAGACGGGACGTCATCATGAGCGGATTCCCTCCACATCGAGACATGAGATATCAGACTCTGGCACGGCTCATCCGGTCAACCCATCGCCGGCCCGGGCTGGCGACCCGATACGCAGAGAATTCAGCGAAACATGATGGTTACGTCCATGGGATTGACTGGCCAGCAGGCGGTATACCTAGCCTAAGATCTGAGATCTTATCCGTGGCCTACTATTGTGACCCCTACCCGGCAGCACCGGCAGCAACGGAAGGCACCGCCATGGCCGACGCCCTGGACAGCCAAGACCACACTGTGCGCAGCCTGACGGCCCGGCCGTTCGGTGGCCGGATGCCCACCCACTCGGGGGACATCGCGCTCGAGTCCCATGGCATCAGCCCGATCCCGGAGTCCAACCGCTACGGCTCCGCCAAGCGGCTGTTCACCGTGTGGTTCGCCCCGAACGTCAACATGACCGGCGTGTTCACCGGCACCCTGGCCATCGTGCTGGGTCTCGGGTTCTGGCTCGGGCTGCTCGCGATGATCATCGGGACGGTGATCGGTTCGCTGCCGGTGGCCTACCTGTCCACCTGGGGGCCACGCACCGGCACCGGGCAGCTGCCGGTGTCCCGGATCGCGTTCGGCGACACCGTGGTGCTGCCCGGCATCGTGCAGTGGCTGTCCTCGATCGCCTGGGACGGCCTGGTCGGCTTGTTCGGCGGTGAGGCGCTGGCCACCCTGCTGCACATCCCGTTCCCCATCGCGGTGGCCATCATCCTGCTGCTGCAGTGCCTGGTCGGGGTGTTCGGCTACGAGCTCATCCACCGCGTGGAGGCGGTGATGACCGTGGTCCTCGCGGTCACGTTCGCGGTGCTGACCATCAAGCTGGTCACCGGCCACTCGGTGATCACCGCGTCCACCGCGCACGGCCCCGACCTGGCCGGGGCGTTCGTGCTGGAGGTCACGATCGCGCTGAGCCTGGCCATCTCCTGGGCCAGCTACGCCTCCGACTACAGCCGCTACCTGCCCTCGTCGACCTCGTCGAAGCAGGTCTTCTGGTACAGCCTCGGCGGCATCGTGCTGTCCTACGTGTGCATCCAGGCCATCGGCATCGCCGCCGCGGGCGTGCTGACCAACCAGACCGCCGAAGGAGTCCGGTCGATCATGGGCGGCGGGGCGCTCGGCGTGCTCGCGCTGCTGGCCATCAGCCTGGCCTCGGTGGCGTCCAACGCGATGAACGACTACAGCGGCTCGCTCGCGCTGCAGACGGTCGGCGTCCGGCTGCGCCGCCCGGTGGCCGCGGGCGTCGTCACCATCATGGCGTTCCTGCTGATCCTGTGGCTGCACCACGGCGACGTCGCGGCCAAGTTCGAGAACGTCCTGCTGTTCGTCGGCTACTGGATCCCGGGCTTCGTGGCCATCGTCGGCATCGACTGGTACGCGCGCCGCCTGCGGCAAGGGCAGCGTGGACCCGCTGCGCCAGCACACCACGCGGAACAACGCGATCGCCGCACTGGTCGTGTTCGTGGCCGCGTTCGGCGCGGCCGTGCCGTTCATGGACACCTCGCTGTTCGTCGGGCCGGTCGCGAATGCCCTGCACGGCGCGGACATCGCCTACTTCGTCGGCGTTCATCGTCGCCGTCGTGCTGTACGCGCCGTACCGGCTGCGCCGCGGCCGCGCGGGCGCCGGCGCACACAGCTCGCCGCGCCGCAGAGCGTCCCCGCGGCCACCGACCAGGCCGCCGGGTGAGCGCGGACCGGACGGCGCGAACCTCCCGGGCGGCACGGTGAGCATGGCCGGCGGGTCAGGTCCCGCGGCGGCGCCCAGTACCGCCGCGGGCCCGGCCGCCGGCGGCGGGCCCGCACCGGGCGGCGGGCCGGTGCCGGTGGACACGGTCATCGCCGGCGGCTGGCTGCTCACCATGAACCCGGACCGGGAGATCTACCGGTCCGGCGGCATCGCCATCGACGGCGGGATCATCGTGGCGGCCGGCCAGCGGGCGGACATCCTGGCCCGGTTCGCCCCCCGGCGGCTGATCGACGCCCCGGACGGGGTGATCATGCCCGGGCTGGTGAACGGGCACCGGCACCTGCTGTGCTGCGCCAAGGGCGCGATGCCCGAGGGCGGCCAGACGCTGGACGCGCTGCGCCGGTTCATCTACCCGTCGTTCGCCGCGCTGACCGAGCAGGACATGTACGTGCACGCGCAGCACGCCGCGGCCGAGATGATCCGGTTCGGCACCACGCTGTTCGAGGAACCGGGCTGCAACCACCTGGACGCGGTGCTGGAGGCGCTGGCTGGGTCCGGGATCCGGGCCCGCACCGGCCCGTGGACCTGGGACCAGGCCGGGCCGGCCGGCGCCAAGGACCTGCCGGACTGGCTCCGGATGGACGCCAAGACGGCGCTGCGGCGGCTGGCCGACGGGGTCGAGCAGGTGCGCAAGTTCGGCCACCCGCGGATCAGGGACGCGGTCACCATCGAGGGCGTGGGCACCGCCTCGGACGAGCTGACCCGGGGCGCGGCCGAGCTGGCGCTGGACGCCGGGTCGCTGTTCGTGCTGCACAAGTTGACCAGCGAGCGTGAGGTGGAGCTGGAACTGGCCACGTTCGGCCACCGCCCGGTCGAGCACATGGCGCGGATCGGCGCGCTCAACCAGCGCACCCTGCTCAACCACATGACCAGCCTGGACGATGCCGACGTGGGCTTCGTGGCCGACTCTGGCGCGCGCATCTCGCAGAACCCGTCGTCCGCCCTCAAGCTGGCCAAGGGCACCACGCAGACCGGCAAGTGGCCCGAGCTGCTGGCCGCCGGGGTGCCGATGGCGCTGGGCACCGACGCCGAGAACGTGTCGAACCACCAGGACATCTGCCGGTCCATGCAGCTGGCCGCGCTGCTACCCCGCGACGCCCGCCGGGACCCGAACGCGGTCAGCGCGGAGCAGGCAGTCGAGATGGCCACGATCAGCGGGGCCACCGCGCTGTGGATGCAGGACGAGACCGGCTCGCTGGAGCCGGGCAAGCAGGCCGACGTGATCATCTTCGACACCGGCGACTTCGACTGGCGCCCGCTGCACAACCCGGTGGCCAACCTGGTCTACGGGTCACCGGGCACTCGGTGGACACCGTGCTGGTCGGCGGCGACGTGTCCTGCTGGAACACAAGAAGCTGACCCGGGTGGACGAGGACGAGCTGCGCGAGCAGGTCGAGCGGATCAACCGCCGGGTACTCAGCGAGATCGGCATCGACGCTCTCCCCGCTTGGCCCGTGCGCTGACGCGGCACCGCGTCGCTGAATCATTCATGCGCACCAGACCGCGTGGCTGAATCATTCATGCTGTTGGGATTTGGGGCCGGGGTCAGTCCGGTGGGATTCGGGGCCGGGGTCAGTCCGGGATGAGGCCGGTCATCCGGGCGTAGTTCAGGCCGAGGATGCCGTCCAGCTTGGCCTGCGGGATCGGCGCCGCACCGACCCGGTCCGCGTGCTCGTTGACCGCGAGCAGCTTGTCCCGCAGCTTGACCGGGTCGTACAGGAAGCCCGGGTAATCGGTGCCGAAGAACAGCTTCTCCAGCGGCACGAACGACGCCTCGGCGTGCACCAGGAACCGCAGCAGCTCCTCGGTGGTCACGCTGGCGATGAAGTAGCTCAGCTCGGCGTAGAAGTTCGGGTGCTTGGTCAGCATGAACATGGCCTCGTCCACCCACGGCAGCCCGCAGTGCGCGATGGTCAGCCGCAGGTCACGGAAGTGCCGGCAGGCCGCGTCCAGCAGGGCCGGCCGGGCGTGCTCCATCCGGGCGTCGATCCGGGTCGACCCGGCCTGGTGCACCATGACCGGGATGCCCAGCTCGGCCGCCTTCTCGAACACCGGGAACGCGAGCACCGGGTCGGCGGGCGACCAGTCCTGGTACATCGGGTACAGCTTCAGCCCGGTCAGGCCGAGCTCACGGACGGCCCGGTCCAGCTCACGGACGGCCGCGGCCGGCCCCCGGTAGGCCGGGTTGACCGAGGCGTACCCGATGAACACGTCCGGGCGCTGCGCGACGATGGCCGCGATGTAGTCGTTGCACTTCTCCGGGCTGGGCGGTCCCGCCACCCCGGTGATGCCGTAACTGTCCACGGTGCCGATCAGCTCGCCGTCCAGGAACTGCGGGGACACCGCCAGGATCACGATCTTGTCGAAGCCGGGGTGGTCCCGGATGGACTCGTCCGGCCCGATCACCGGGAAGCCCTTGCGGCTGTATCCGCTGGCCGTCCACTCATCCTCGGTGGGCGGCCGGTGCGCGGGCAGCAAACCCAGGCTGCGGTAGATGCACAACGACCCCTCGCGGCCGTACTCGGTGGTGAACTCCGCGTCCTCGGCGAGGCTCAGGATGTGCGTGTGCGCGTCGATCCGCACGGCTGCCTCCGGCGCCTGACGGCTAGTGAGCGGGTGACGGCAGTTAGCCGGTACTGGCCGTTAAGCACGAATCTTCTCGAGCGTACGCAGGAAGCCTGCGTTCGCCTCGGCGAGGACCTGCTGCTCGTCCATGGTGCGCAGCTGGCGGCCGGCCATCAGGATCTGCCCGTCCACGATGGTGGTGTCCACCGCGCTGCCGTTCGCGGCGAACACCAGGTGCGAGTAGATGTGCGCCTTGTCGCCCGGCATCAGCGGGGTGAACATCGGATTCCGGGTGTCCACCAGGATCACGTCGGCCTTCTTGCCCGCGGTCAGCTCGCCGGTGTCGTGCTTGAGCGCGGCCGACCCGTTGCGGGTGGCCATCCGGACCACCTCGGGCGCCTGCATCAGGCTGGCGTCCACCCGGCTGGCCCGGTGGATCAGCGAGGCGAACTTCATCGTCTCGAACGCGTCCCGGCTGTTGTTGCACTCGGCCGCGTCGTGGCCCAGGCCCACGTTCAGCCCGGCGGCCAGCATCTCCGGCAGCCGGGCGATGCCGTTGCCGAGTTTCGCGTTGGAGCCGGGGTTGTGCGAGATCTGGGTACCGGTCTCGCGCATCAGCGCGATCTCGGTGTCGGACAGCCAGACGCAGTGCGCGGCGATGCAGTCGGCGCCGAGCAGGCCCGCGTCGTAGGCCACCTCGGTCGGCCGGCGGCCGAACCGCTCCTTACTGTTCTCCACCTCGGTGAGCGACTCGTTCAGGTGGATGTGGATGCCGGTGCCCAGCTCGTCGGCCAGCTGGCGGGCGTCGCGCAGCAGCTCGGGTGAGGCCAGCGGCAGCCACTCGATGCCCACGTAGACCTCGATCCGGCCGTTGCCGAGGCCGTGCACCGCGTCGTAGGCGTCCTGGTTGTCCTGCAGCGTGTCCAGGTTGTGCTCGGGCAGCGCCACGTCGTTGGACAGCACGGCCCGGATGCCGATGTCATGCGCGGCGCGGCCCAGGTCGGGCAGCCGCCGGTACATGTCATTGACCGTGGTCACGCCGCACTTGATCGACTCCAGGTAGCTGGCCGCGGCGGACCAGTAGGCCGCCTCGGCGTCCAGCGTGCGGATGAACGGGTACCAGCAGGCGTCCAGATACTCCCAGAGCGGCAGATGATCGCTGAACCCCTTGGCGATCGCGGTGTGGTAGTGCAGGTCGATCAGTCCGGGCATGACGATCATGCCGGCCGCGTCGATGAGCTGGTCACCGTCGGCCAGAGGGCCGGGGTAGGTCCCGGCGCCGACCGCGGCGATCCGGTCCCCGTCCAGCACGACATACCCGCCGAAGTGCACGTCGTCGGCGTCGTTCATGGTCAGCACCGTGCCGCCGGTGATGATGATCTTGCTCATGGCGCGCCCCCTCGGGCTCCTCGGGTCAGGTCTGGTAGTCGATGGCCGCGACGATGCGCTGCAGGGCCTGGTTCGCCTGGCGGCGGACCTTGGCTTCGTCCACGGTGGTGAGCTGGCGGCCGCGCATCAGGATCCGCCCGTCCACGATCGTGGTGTCCACCGCGCTGCCGTCCGCGGCGAACACCAGGTGCGAGTAGAGGTGCGCCGGGTCGCCCGGCCGCAGCGGGGTGAACATCGGGCTGCGCGTGTTGACCAGGATCACGTCAGCCTTCTGGCCCACGGCCAGCTGGCCGGTGTCGTGGTGCAGCGCGGCCGACCCGTTCCTGGTGGCCATCCGGACCACCTCGGGGGCCTGCATCAGGCTGGCGTCCACCCGGTAGGCGCGGTGGATGAGCGCGGCGAACTTCATCACATCGAACAGGTCGCAGCTGTTGCTGGATTCGGCCGCGTCATGGCCGAGGCCGACGTTGATCCCGGCCGCCTGCATCTCGGGAACCCGGGCTACCCCGTTGCCGAGTTTGGCGTTCGAGCTCGGGTTGTGTGAAATGTGCGTACCCGTTTCTTTCATGAACGCCAGTTCCTGGTCGGTGAGCCAGACGCAGTGCGCGGCCACGCAATCCGGGCCAAGAAGACCGGCGTCGTAGGCCACCTCGGTCGGGCGGCGGCCGAACCGCTGCTTGCTGTTCTCGACTTCGCCGAGCGACTCGTTCAGGTGGATGTGGATGCCGGTGCCCAGCTCGTCGGCCAGCTGCCGGGCGTCGCGCAGCAGCTCGGGTGAGGCCAGCGGCAGCCACTCGATGCCCACGTAGACCTCGATCCGGCCGTTGCCGAGGCCGTGCACCGCGTCGTAGGCGTCCTGGTTGTCCTGCAGCGTGTCCAGGTTGTGCTCGGGCAGGGCCACGTCGTTGGACAGCACGGCCCGGATGCCGATTTCGTCGGCCGCGCGGCCGAGCGCGCCGAGCTGGCGGTACATGTCGTTGACGGTGGTCACGCCGTTCTTGATGGACTCGGCGTAGCTGCTCAGCGCGGCCCAGTACGCGGTCTCCGGGTCCAGCGCGCGGATCGACGGGTACCAGAACTGCTCCAGCGACTCCAGCAGCGGCAGGTGGTCGCAGAAGCCCTTGCCGATCGCGGTGTGGTAGTGCAGGTCCACCAGCCCGGGCATGACGATCATGCCGGTGGCGTCGATCAGTTCGGCGTCCGGGGCGCGGTCGCCGGGGTAGCGGCCCGGGCCGGCCGCGATGATCCGGTCGCCGTCGAGCACGAGATGGCCGCCGAAGTGCACGTCGTCGGCGTCGTTGACGGTCAGCACGGTGCCGCCTTCGATGATGATCATGACGGCGCTCCCTCCTGGACCAGCTCGACCAGGACGCCGCCCACGCTCCTGGGGTGCACGAAACCGATCAGGGTGCCCATGCCGCCGGGGCGCGGCACCGGGTCTATGAGTTGCGCGCCGGCGGCGGCCAGTTCGGTAAGGGCGGCGGCTACGTCATCCACCTGGAGCGCGATGTGGTGCAGGCCGGTGCCGCGGCGCTGGACCGCCTGCTGCACGACGCCGGGGCCGGTCGGCTGGAGGGCCTGGAGGTAGCAGGGTTTGGCCGGGCTGGCCGGCCCGCTGCCGCGGCCGGCAGCATCCGTTCGGTGAAGCCCTCGGCCGGCTCGGCGTGCGCGACTTCCAGCCCGAACAGGCGCTGCAGGGCATCAGTCACCTCGGTGCCGTGCTCGGTGAACGCGACATGGTGCAGGCGAGTAACGTTCATACCCTGCCGCCTCTGCTGCCGCGCACATCGGCGAACGCGCGCACGGTGGCCATCCGGTCCGCGCCGAGCGGGAACACGGTGACCGAGTCGACGCCCAGCCCGGCCAGCGTGCGCAGGTGCTGGCGGGCTTCGTCCCGGCCGCCGGCCAGCGCCATCCGCTTCACGAAGTCCACCGGGAGCGCCTCGGCCGCCCGGGCCGCTTCCTGGAACTCGCCCCCGGCGTAGCTGCCGCGCACCTGGTCGATGATCTCCTGGGACAGCCCGGCCAGCCGGCAGTGCACCGGCGCGGTCTGCGGGAACCAGGCCGCGATGGTGCGGGCCGCGGCGACGGCGGCCTGCTCGTCTTCGTCGATGGCCCCGTAGGCGAACACGGTCACGTGCGGGCGCTGGCCGCGGCCGGCCGCGGCCACGCCGCGGTCGATGTGCTCCAGCGCGAACGTGATGCCATCCGGGTGCAGCCCGGCCAGCAGGATCACGCCGTCGGCGATCCGCCCGGCCAGCTCCAGCGTGCGCGGGCCGGTGGCGGACAGGTAGACCGGGATGTCCAGCTTCGGCGGGAACCGGTAGTGCGCGTCGTGCAGCGCGAACCCGGGCCCGTCGGCAGCCACGTCCTGGCCGGCCCACAGCGCGCGGATGGCGGCGACCGACGCCTCCAGGGTGGCGATCCGGGCCGGCTGCTGGCCGAGCGAGAGCAGCGGCCGGTCGCCCGCGCCGATGCCCAGGATGGTCCGGCCGCCGGAGATCTCGGCCACGGTGGCGGCGGCCACGGCGGTGATGGCCGGATGCCGGGTCACCGGGTTGGTGACCGCGGTGCCGATGCTCATCCGGGTGGTCTGCCGCGCGGCCAGCGTCAGGTAGGCCCAGCAGTAGCGGGAGTGCAGCGAGGAGTCGGTCAGCCAGAAGTTGTCGTAGCCCAGGTTTTCGATCTCGGCCACCATGGCCTCGAACTCGGCGGGCTGGTCCACGCCCTGCAGGGTTACTCCGGTGCGCACGTCACCACTCCTGTTCATCCAGTCGGGCGATCGTCGTCGCCAGCGCGGCCAGCCCGGCCGGAACCGGCTCGATGTCGATCCACTCCTGCTCGGTGTGGGTGCCGCCGCCGGTCGTGATGCCCAGCGTCAGCGCCGGGATGCCCAGCGGGTAAGCGGCGTTGGCGTCGGTGCTGGCGGCCGTCAGCCGGGGACTGATCCCGTGTTCGCGTAGCGCGTCAGCGGCCGCGGTGGCCAGCGGATGGGCCGGGTCCAGGGCACCCGCGGGCCGTTCGCCGATGGTACGCGCGCTGACCTCGATGCCGGCCGGCGCGGCGTGCAGGATGGCGGTGGCCGCGTCGCGCAGCGCCTGCAGCGCGGCGGCGTCCCCGCTGCGCAGGTCGAGCAGGAATTCGGCCCGCTGGGCCCGCGAGTTGACCGATTCACCGCCGGTTATCTGGCCGACGTTGACCGTGACCTTGGGCGGGCCTGCCGTGGCTCCGGGCGGGGCGGCCATGGCCTGGTGCGGGGCGGCCGTGGCTCCGGGCGGGGCGGCCGTGGCCTTGGGCGGGGCGGCCGTGGCCAGCGCGTCCAGCCTGGTGATCAAGCCCGCGGCCACATGCACGGCGCTGGGCTGCCCGGCCTCTTCCCAGGCGTGCCCGCCGGGGCCGGTAATGGTGACCTGCCAGCGGAACGAGCCCACGCCGGTCAGGTTGACCCGGCCGAGATAGTTGCCCTCCAGCGCGATGAGCGCGCGGACCGGCGCCGGCGGGTCGGCCAGCAGGGCCCGGACGCCGGCCAGGTTGCCCAGGCCTTCCTCGCCGGTGGTGGCCACGATCCACACCGGGTGCCGCCCCTCCAGGGGCAGCAGCGCGTCCAGCGCCGACAGCGAGCTGACCGCGATCGTGTCGTCCCCCACGCCCGGGCCAGCCAGCCGGCCGTCCGCCCGGGTCACGCCGTGCCGGACCTCCGGGCTGAACACCGTGTCCAGGTGCGCACAGACCAGCACGGCCGGGCGGCCCGGCTCCCCCGGGCGCAGCTGGGCCCGGACGTTCCCGGCCGCATCGAGCTGCACCTCCGGGAGGGCGTCCGCGGTCCACCAGCCGCGCACGACGGCGGCCCGGGCCTGCTCGTGCAGCGGCGGGGCGGGCACCTGGCAAAGCTCGATGGTCCGGCTGATCACGTGGTCAGCGAGGGCCTGGACCGGGCCGGGCTCGGGGCCGCTCCGCGAGCCGCTGGGCGGGCCGCTCATGCCGCCACGATCCCGCGGGCCAGCAGGTCGTCAATGGCGTCCGCATCAAGGCCGGCTTGGCCGAGGATCTCGCTGGTGTGCTGGCCGAGCGCGGGCGCGCCGCGCGGGTAGCCGGCCATGCCGTCCACCGACACCGGCGGGAGCAGCGTGCGGTAGGCCTGGCCATCCGGCGTGCACGACTCGGTCACGACACCCAGCGCGGCCGCCTGCGCCGAGCCGAGTGCCGCGGTGGGCTGGTTCACCACCGAGGCTGGTATCCCGGCCTCGTCCATCACCTGCTGCCAGCGCGCGGTCGTCGCGGTACCGAGCACGTCCTCGATCTGGGCGGTCAGCTCGCTGCGGTGCCGCAGCGGGCTGGCGTTGCTGGTGAAGCGCGGGTCGGCGGCCCAGTCCGGGCGGCCGAGCGCCGCGCACAGCCGGGTCCACAGTTCCTCGCGGCCCACCCCAGCCAGCGCGATGGCCCCGTCCTGGCAGCGGAACACCCCGTACGGCGCGAACTGTGGTGAGTCGTTGCCGAGCAGGCCGGGCGGGCGGCCGGTCTCCAGCATGTCGGTGCTGTAGCTGGTGAAGCAGCTCAGCCCGAACTCCAGCAGCGAAGAGGTCACCGTGCGGCCGATCCCGTCGGCCGCACGGGCCAGCAGCGCGGCCAGGATGCCGGCCACCACGCTGATCCCGGAGCCGATGTCCAGCGCGGGCGCGCCGACCTTGACCGGACCGCTCTGCGAGGTGCCGGTCACCGCCATCAGCCCGCTGGCCGCCTGCAGGATCAGGTCGAAACCGCCGCGGGCCGCGTCCGGGCCGGTGTCACCGAAACCGGAGATCGACGCGTAGACCAGCCGGGGGTTGAGCTGCTGCAGGTCTTTGGCGCCGAGCCCGGCGCGGTCGAGTGAGCCGGGCCTGGCGTTCTGCACGAAAACGTCGCTGTCGCTGGCCAGCCGGCGGATCAGCGCCGCCCCGTCCGGGGCGCGCAGGTCGACGGCCAGGCTGCGCTTGCCGGTGTTCAGCGCGGCGAACAGGCCGCTCAGGCTGCCGACCTGGACGGTGCCCTGGGCCCGGTACGGGTCGCCGGCCGGCAGCGCCTCGACCTTGATCACGTCCGCGCCGAGCGCGGCCAGCACCATGGTGGCGTAGGCGCCGGACACGAACCGCGTCAGGTCGAGCACCCGGATCCCGGCCAGCGGCGTCACCATGGGCGCCGGGCCATCGGAGGCCTCGCCACCGGCGGCGGCGCCACCGGGGACCTCGCTGCCGGCGGCGTTGCCACCGGGGACCTCGCTGCCGCAGCTCACCATGGGGCCGGTTCCCGGTACTCGCCGAACTCGGCCCGCAGCACGCCGGAGATCTCGCCGACGGTGCAGCCCGCCCGGGCCGCGATCAGCAGGGCCGGCATCGTGTTCTCCTCCGAGGCTGCCGCCTGGCGCAGCCCGGCCAGGGCCCGCTGGGCGGCCGGCTCGTCCCGGGCGGCCAGGTGCGCGGCCAGCCGGTCCCGCTGCCGCTGGCCCGCCGTCTCGTCCACCTCGAACAGCCGCGGTGGCGGGGTGTCATCATCGCCGGTGAACTGGTTGACCCCGACCTTGACCCGCTCGCCAGACTGGACCGCCTGCTCCGCGCGGTAGGCGGACTCCGCGATCCAGCGTTGCGGGACGCCCTGTTCGAGCAGCTGGACGTAGCCGCCCGCGGCGTCGATCTGGGCGACCAGCTCGGCCGCCCGCGTTTCCAGCGAGTCGGTCAGCGACTCCACGAAGTACGAGCCGGCCAGCGGGTCCACGGTCCGGGTCACGCCGGACTCGTAGGCGATGATCTGCTGGGTGCGCAGCGCCAGCCGGACCGACTCCTCGGTCGGGATCTCCAGCGCCTCGTCGAAACCCATCACGTGGATGGACTGGGCGCCGCCCAGCACCGCGGCCAGGCACTGCACGGTGGAGCGAATCACGTTGTTCAGCGGCTGCGCGGCGGTCAGCGTGGCGCCCGAGCAGCCGGAGAAGAAGCGCAGCCGCCCCGAGTTCGGGTTAGTGGCGCCGAACCGCTCGGTGGCTATCCGGTGCCACAGCCGGCGCGCCGCGCGCACCTTGGCCACCTCTTCGAACAGGTCCAGCTGGCTGGAGAAGTGGAACGACAGCCGGGGGGCGAAACTGTCGAAGGCCAGCCCGCGGGCGGTGAAGTGCTCGGCGTAGGCGATGGCCGAGGCCATGGTGAGCCCGAGTTCCTGCACCGCATCGCAGCCGGCCTCCCGGGCGTGGTAGCCGGTGACCGAGATCGGGTTGAACCGGGGCAGTTCCTGGGCGCAGAACTGCACCACGTCGCCGGCCAGCCGGAGCGAGGGCTGCGGCGGGAACACGTACAGCTTGCGGGCCAGGAACTCTTTGAGGATGTCGTTCTGCAGGGTACCGGCCAGCCGGGTCAGGTCGGCCCCCTGCCGCTCGGCCGCGACCAGGTAGAACGCCAGCACGATCGGGGCGGTGGCGTTGATGGTGAAGTTGACCGACAGGTCCTCCAGCGGCAGCCCGTCGAACACCGCGGCCATGTCGTCCGCGGTGTCGATGGCCACGCCGACCCGGCCGACCTCGCTGCCCGCCAGCTCATGCGAGGAGTCGTAACCCAGCTGGGTGGGCAGGTCGAAGGCGACGGACAGCGCGGTCTGCCCCTGGCTGAGCAGGTAGCGGTAGCGCGCGTTGGTGTCCGCGGCCGAGCCGAACCCGGCGTACTGGCGCATCGTCCACAGCCGCTCCCGGTACATCGAGGCGTACGGCCCGCGGGTGAACGGGGGCTCGCCCGGGCGGCCCAGCGCCGGGGCCGGGCCGTCTGGCGGCTCGTAGAGCGGCTCAACCGGGATGCCTGAGTCGGTAGTGGTCACCGGTCGCCTCCGCCCAGCGCCAGCACGCCCTTGACCACGTCCGCGATCGGGGTGCCCACCGAGAACACGGCGGCCGCACCCAGCTCGGTGAGCGGGGCGTGGTCCTGCGGCGGGATGGTGCCGCCGACCACCAGCGGGATGTCCGCCACCCCGGCCGCCCGCTGCGCCTCGCGAACCTGCCGGCTCAGCGCCAGATGGGCGCCGGACAGCACCGAGATGCCGATGACGTCCGCGTCCTCGGCCCGGGCGGCCACGGCGATCTGCTTCGCCGACTGCCGCAGCCCGAGGTAGATGACCTCGGCGCCGGCGTCCCGCAGCGCCATCGCGACGACCTTGACCCCGCGGTCGTGGCCGTCGAGCCCGGGTTTGGCGAGGACTATCCGCATCGGCCTCAGTCCTGCGCCCCGTGAGCGTCCGGCTGGTACAGGGCGAGGGCGGTGAAGGCGGCATAGACCTGGGTGGCCTCGATGATGTCGGCCACGCTCAGGTGCTCGTCTGGGCAGTAGACCGGCTCACCGCCGGGGCCGAAGATGACGGTCGGCACCTTGGCGCCGAAACTGGCCGTGTCGCCGAGCCAGCGGCCACCTGGAGGCTGCGGTTCCGCGCTCCGCCGCCGCGGGGTGGCTGGTGCCGGGGCGGCGCCGCCGGGAGGGCGGCCGCCGGGAGGGCGCGGACGGCGCGGACCGCGTCGCGCATGTGCCGGACGACCGCGTCCTCCGGGCTGGCCAGGTAGCCATCCTTGACGTCGGCCAGCACGACGGTGGCGCGCAGCCGCGGGTCACGCTGCCGGGCCCGGTCCAGGCACCGGTCGATCTCCGCGCGCACCTGTCCACGCTGACCCCGGGCTGCGGGCGGCAGTCGACCCGGATCACGCACTCGTCCGGGATCATCGACGGCCCGCCCGGGGGCAGCCCGCCGTAGATCCGGCCGGGGACGATGAACGTCTCCGGGCCGAACAGGTCGCGCACCCAGTCGGCCAGGTCCGGCTGGTAGCGCGAGGCGTCCAGTTCCAGCATCGCGTGCGCGGCCAGCGCGTTCGCGTTCACCGCCAGTGGCTTGTGGCAGGTGTGCGCCGACTTGCCCAGCACGGTGACGTCGAAGTATAGGCGGCCGCGGTGGCCGAGAAAGATCTCATTGTCCGACAGCTCGCCCAGCACGGCCAGGTCGGCCGGATAGCTGTCGAAGTAGGCGATGGAGCCGAGCTGGTCGCCCATGTGATCGGACACGGCCGCCATGGCGAGGGTGCCCGCCAGCGGCAGCCCGCTGTCCCGCAGCGCTTCCATGGCCACGATCTGGCAGACCAGGGCAGCCTTCATGTCCATGA
The DNA here is from genome assembly GCA_963747705.1 of uncultured Actinomycetes bacterium. Lineage (GTDB taxonomy): Bacteria > Actinomycetota > Actinomycetes > Streptosporangiales > Streptosporangiaceae > RYN-230. The sequence goes on from CAVVGF010000036.1 coordinate 108,513, forward strand.
TGCCGTGCCCGTAGATGCTGCCGTCGACCAGCTCACCGGAGAACGGCTCGGTCACCGGCCAGCCGTGCGAGACCGGTTTGGTGTCCATGTGCCCGGTGAGCACGACCCGCTGGCCGGTGCCGAAGTGAGTTCGCCGAGCGCATTCGGCCGGCTCGGAGCACCGGCTGCAGCTCGGTGGCCTCGAAGCCGGATTCCTGCATCACGCGGTGCAGGAACTCGGCGAGCGGGCCCTCCTCGCCGAGGACACTGGGGATCCGGCACACCTGCTGACCAGCTCGACCAGCCGATCGGTGGGTACGGTGGCGGCGACGCGGGCGCTGAGCTGTTCGGAGTCAGCATGGGCATCCTCAATCGTCGAAATAAGATCTCAGATCTTAAGGTAACCAGCTGGAGGCCGTTCTCCGCGCTGGCAAGGGGCCCTGATAGGGACCGATGTCGGCGCTTGCCTGGCGGCGAATCGCCTGTCCATGGCCAGATGTCTCGGGCCTGACCACCCGCAGATGCCCCTGCTTGACCGCCCGTCGGCCGACGTGCTTGATTTAAGATCTTAGATCTCTTCTCGCCCTCGTCGCGCATCTGGAGACCAGCCGTGGCCACCGTTGAGCCCCTGGAGCAGTTCCTGAACCGCCCTCGCGGCCTGGTCATCAGCGGGGTGGAGCGGCCCGCCGCGTCGGGCCGCTTCTTCGAGGTCACGAACCCGGCCACCGGCCAGCCGCTGGCCACCGTCGCCGAGGCTGGCGCCCCGGATATCGATGCGGCCGTCGCGGCCGCCCGCGCGGCCCTGCCCGGCTGGGCTGCGCTGGCCCCGCAGCGCCGCGCGGACCTGCTCTGGGCGCTCGGCGCGCGCATCGAGGAACTGGGCACGGAGTTCGCCCGGCTCGAAGCGCTGGACAATGGCAAGCCAACCAGCGAGTCGCTGGCCGTGGACGTGCCGCTGTGCGCGGGGCTGTTCAAGTACTACGCCGGCTGGGCCACGAAGATCGGCGGAGAGACGATCACCCCGGCCAGCGGTGCTCCGCTGCACGTCTACACCCGGCGTGAGCCGGTCGGCGTGGTAGCGGCCATCATCCCGTGGAACTTCCCGCTGCTGATGTGCGGCTACAAGCTGGGTCCGGCGCTGGCGGCCGGGAACACGGTGGTGCTGAAGCCGGCCGAGCAGACGCCGCTGTCCGCGCTGCGGCTGATCCAGGTGATGGCCGAGGCCGGCTTCCCGCCTGGCGTGGTCAACGTGGTGACCGGGTACGGCCGGACGGCCGGCGCGCCGCTGGCGGCCCACCCGGACGTGGACAAGGTCACGTTCACCGGGGAGACCGGCACCGGCCGGAAGATCATGAACGCGGCGGGCGGCAACATGAAGCGGCTCTCGCTGGAGCTGGGCGGCAAGTCGCCCAGCGTGGTCTTCGCCGACGCGGACCTGGACGCGGCCGTCGAGGGCACCTTCGGCGCGGTCTACTTCAACCAGGGCCAGTGCTGCATCGCGGGCGCCCGGGTGTACGTCGAGGAGGCGGTGCACGACGAGTTCCTGGCCCGGCTGGCCGCCCGGGCCCGGGCCGTGCGGCTGGGTTCGGGGCTCGATCCCGAGACGACGATGGGACCTTTGGTCAGCGCCGAGCAGCGGGACCGGGTGCTGTCCCTGGTCCAGTCCGGCCTCGACGAAGGGGCCAGCGCGCTGCTCGGCGGCGGGCCGGTGGCCGACCCGGCGCTGGCCGGCGGGTACTACGTCACCCCGACCATCCTCACCGGGGTGACCCCGCAGATGCGGGTGATGCGCGAGGAGATCTTCGGCCCGGTGGCCATGGTGTCCACCTTCCGCACCGAGGACGAGGCGGTCGCGGCGGCTAACGACACCTCATTCGGCCTGGCCTCCGGCGTGTGGACGCGGGACATCAAGCGCGGGCACCGGATGGCCGCCGCGATCAGGGCCGGCGTGGTGTGGGTCAACACCTACGGCTGGTTCGACCCGGCCGTGCCGTACGGCGGGTTCCGGCTCAGCGGGTTCGGCAAGGAACTCGGCCGTGAGGCGCTGGACTCCTACCTGCAGACCAAGACGGTCTGGGTGGACCTTTCCTGACCACCCGCCAGGCCCGTGCTCAGCCCGCGCCGGCCCTTACCTGACACCATCGCGTGAAACGCCGGCCACGTAGCCGCACACCATCGATTGCTGCTCATTCCTGGCACTACCCATCGGATCGTCCGGCCCGATCCCGCCAACAGGGCGGCCATCCAGGCGGGATCAGCCGTCAAGCTTGGAGTAGCGGGCAGCGCGCCACGGACGGGCGATGTCACAGCCGGAGGCGAGGATCGCAACTAAGGGACATGAGCACTGAGACAAGAGCACCGGTGAGGACGATCCGGGAGCGACCGCTCGCGGTGAGGGCGCGCGGACGGTCACCGAGCACGCCGCTTGAGGAATTCGAGCAGGTTTACCTGCGCAACGTCGACGTCCTCATGGGCTACTTCGCGCGCCGGTGCCGCGATCCGCAGACGGTCGCCGATCTCACCTCCGAGACGTTCGTCCGGGCCATGGGCGGCTTCGCCAGGTTCGACCCCCGCCGGGGATCGGACCGGGCGTGGCTGTTCGGCATCGCCGCCCGGGTGTTCGCCCGCCATTGCGAGCAGTCGGCGGGTGACCGGGACGCGGTCGCGCGGCTCGGCGGCCACCGGGCGCTTGACCTGGACGAGATCGAGGAGCTCGCCGAGCGGATCGATGCCGAGCGCGAGGGCGCCGCGCTGATGCAGCGGTACGCACGGCTGCCCCCGGTCGAGCGGGCGGCGATCGAGCTCGTCGACCTGGAAGGGCTCACCCCGAAGGAGGCGGCACTGGTCCTCGGCGTCTCCCGTGTCGCGTTCCGCAAACGGCTGTCCCGGGCGAGGTCCCGGCTGAAAAGGGAGCATCAAAGCAATGACTAAGTTCACCGACCATCTCTGGCGTGATCTCGCCCGAGAGCACGGCGCGACCCTCACGCACGCCGACCGTCCCGAACCGGGCTGGGCCCGCCGCCCGCGCGTCCTCGCCGGCAGCACGCTCGCGCTGGCGGGCGCCGGCGCGGCGCTCACGCTCGGCCTGACCTCGACGTCGAGCACGCCGGCCGCGGCCGCCGTTACCGTCGCAAAGACCAGCGATGGCTCGATACTGGTGACGCTCACTAAGCCTGGATCCCAGGCGATCTCCCAGGCCGACCAGAAGCTCGCCGCCATGGGGTTCCACGAGGGGATCGTGATTCGCATGGGGTCCGGTCCGGCATCCGTCAGCGGCCCGGTCACCTGTACGCCGGAGCCGGGTATTCCGAACCAGCCGACGGTGAAGGTTCTCGTGGGCACGAACGGCACGGAGGTCGTCAACCCCGGCACCACCGCGGACAACACCGGCGTCGGCACCTGGCACCTCAACTCCTGCAACCTCGCGAGTGACACCGGCGGCACTGGCAACACGGGCGCCGGGTGATCTGGTGAGGGCCGCTGGCGCCCGCCTGGCGCGGGCGCCAGCGCATGGCCCGGCTGGCGGTTCGGCCCCCGGCTGATGGCGGGGGCCGAACCGCTGTGTGGTGGCCGTGGGCGATCGTCGCGGCCGCGGTCGGATGGAACCTCGCGAGCCTGCGGGCGCTCACGCTCCGGGTCGCGTACCTCGACGACAGCTCGCTGCACGAGCAGATGGTGCGGTTCGCGACGGCGCGGCTGCGCGCCGGGCATCTGCCGCTCACCAGCTGGTTCCCGTTCCTCGGCGAGGGATCGCCGCAGTTCCTGCACTATCAGAGCCTGCCGGCCATCCTGACCGGGCTGGCGGGCCTGGCCGTCGGCCCCGACGCGGCGTTTCGCTGGTCGCTGTACCTGCTGTTGTCGCTGTGGCCGGTCAGCGTCTACCTGGCGGCCCGCGCGTTCGGGGCGGGCCGGCCGGCGGCGGCCGCCTCGGCCGCGATGGCGCCATTCCTGATGAGCGCCACCGGGGTCGGTTACGAGCAGGTCGCCTACGTGTGGAAAGGGTACGGCGTCTGGACGCAACTGTGGGCGTCGTGGACGCTGCCGCTCGCGTGGGGCTGGACCTGGCGGGCGATCCGCGACGGGCGCGGCTACCTCCGCGCGATCCTGCTGACCGCGCTCACCGTCGCGCTGCACTTCGAAACCGGCTACCTCGCGCTCTCGGTGCTGCTCGTCTGGCCACTCGTCGCCGGCCGGCCGCTCGTGGCCCGGTTGCGGCGGGCCGCAGTCCTCCTGGGCGGTTCGCTGCTCGCGTCGGCGTGGGTGATCGTCCCGCTCGTGGAGCAGCGGCCGTGGGCGTCGGTCAACGAGCCGCTGCAGGGCAGCGGACTCGTCAACGGCTACGGCGCGCGTCAGGTGATGCACTGGCTGCTCGCGGGGCAGCTGCTCGACTCCGGCCGGCTGCCCGTCGTAACCGTGTTCGCGGCACTCGGGTTCGGGCTGGCCTGGCTGGCCTGGTCCTCGACCCCCGACGCCCGCGCCCTGCTGGCCGCGCTCGCGGTATGCCTGCTGCTCGCGTTCGGCCGCACGACGTTCGGGTCGCTCGTCAACGTGATCCCGGGCAGCACCGACCTCTTCTTCCGCCGCTTCATGATGGGCGTGCAGCTCGCCGCGCTGCTGCTGGCCGGCCGCGGAGCCGCGTGGCTGGCGGCGAGATGCGTCCGGCTGCTCGAAGCCCAGGCTCCTCGCTGGCCGGCCATCCTGTCCCCGGCCGTCCTTCTCGTCGCGGCCATCGCGGTGCTCGCGCCCGCGTGGCTTCAGCTCGGCGCCTACGACCGCCAGGACGCCGCCGCGATCGCGGCCCAGCGCCGTGCGGACAGCACGGAGGGCGCCGACCTCGATCGCCTCGTCGCGGTGATCGAACGCGACGGCGGCGGCCGGACGTACGCGGGGATGCCCTCGAACTGGGGTCAGGACTTCACCGTCGGGGCGGTGCCCGTGTTCAAGTACCTGGAGAGCCGCGACGTCGACGAAGTCGGATACACGCTGCGGACGGCGTCGCTGATGACCGGCCCGGAGTACTTCTTCGACGACCGGGACCCCTCCGACTACCGGCTGTTCGGGATCCGCTACCTCATCTTCCCCGCCCGCGGCCAGCCGCCGGTGCACGCGCGGCTGGCCATGCGCTCCGGCCCCTACTGGCTGTGGACGATCGACAGCCCCGGCTACGTCCAGGCCGGCCGGATCGTCGGTGAGATCTCGGCGAACCGCATGAACGTGGGTGCCCGCAGCGTTCAACTGCTTCGCTCCGGGCTCGCCGCGGACGGCGCGTATCTCGGTGTCAGGTACGGGTCCGGCAGTGGCGGGGATGGCCGGCTACCGACGGTGCCGAGCCAGTCCCCCGCCGGCGCGGTCCGTGCAGAACGCGCCGACCTCGATAATGGCGAAGCCTCGGCGACGATGCGGATGCGCCGGCCCGGAGTCGCGGTGCTCAGCGCCTCCTACGACCCCGGGTGGACGGCAACCGTGAACGGCCAACGGCGACCCATCCGGATAGTGGCGCCCGCGCTCGTCGCCGTCGACGTCCCCGCGGGCACAGACCACGTCGTGTTCCGCTTCCACGGGTACGGCGACTACCCGGCATTGCTCGCACTGAGCGGCCTGGCTCTTGCCATGGTCGCTGTCACGCCGGTATGTGTGCGGCGCGCGAGGTGTCGCCATGACGTTAAAGCATCGCCGGGTGGCCGGGCGTCACCGGAATGCCCCGACCAGGGTGATCGCCGCCATGACGACCATCACCAGCGCGGCCAGGCGGCTGATCCACCGCATCGGCAGGATCCGCAGTAGTCCGCGTCCGCCCGTGATGGCCAGCGTCGCCACCAGCCAGAGCCCCAGCACGCTCCCGATGCCCACTGCCACCGGATCGTGGTACCTGGCGGCCAGGTTCGCCATCGTGATGTCTGACAGGTCTCCCAGCTCCGCCAGCGCGATCACCCCGAACGAGGTCGCGGCCACGGGCCAGAACCCAGTCGCATCGGCCTTCAGCCGCGCTTCGTCATCGTCATCCGTGTCTGCGCGTAGCACCAGGAAGGCACCGACGAGGAATACCGCGGCGACCACGGTTTGGACGATCTTGTGCGGGAGCAGGCTGAGGAGGCTCCCGCACGTCACCGCCAGCACTGCGTGCAGCGCGAAAGCCGCAAACGTCCCGGCGAGCACCCCGGTCGGCCGGTACCGGGTGCCCAGCACCAGGCTTGCCAGTCCCGAGTTGTCCGGCATCTCAACGACGAAGACCGTTCCCAGGACTATCGCGGCAATGAGCGGGCCTGACACGTGGTTACCTCCGCCCCAGGGGGCGCAGTCGCGCTCTTATCTGAGTTTAGCGACGCTACACCTAAACCGCGGGCTGCCACCAGGAAACGCTGATGAGGTAATGATTACCTCATCATGAAGGTGCCATCTGAACGCCTCTTGCCGTGAGAAAAATTACAAGTTCCTTAACCGTTTCTCAATGCCGGACGCCACGCGTATGTTGCTTACCTATGGTGGCACTGCTAGTCGTAGCGATCGCACTCGGGCTGAACAACTTCGGGGCGGCGATCGCCATCGGAGTCAGCGGCGTGGACCGGCGTACCGAGCTCAAGGTGGCCACGGTTTTCGGCCTGTGCGACGTCGTGATGCCGGCCACGGGGATGCTCATCGGCACCGGTCTGGCCGGCCCGTTGGGGTCCGCCGCCCGCTGGGCCGGTGCCGGGGTACTGGCCGCGACCGCGGTCTGGGGACTCATCGAGGCACTGCGCGGTGACGACGACGCCCCGACGGTCTGGCACGGGTGGCGACTGCTGGTCAGCGGCGCCGCGCTCAGTCTGGACGACCTCGCGGTGGGACTCGCACTCGGAACGGTCCGCTTCCCGATCCTTCTGGCGGTCACCGCGTTCGGGCTCATGAGCTTCGTGATGTCGATTATTGGACTGCAACTGGGCGGGAAGCTTGGCCGGGTGACCGGCGATCGCGGCGAGGTCGTGGCCGGGCTCATGCTGCTCGGCCTCTCTGGCGTGATGGCGATGGGCTGGCTGTGACCCGGAGTTGAGCGGTCCTTGCGCCGCGGCTCGCGCTGGCGCACCGGGGTCCGGGCGTCGACGGCCACCGCACGCCTAGGCGAAATCCCGGGGTTGAGGGGTCCGGCATCAGCCGTACGAGAGCGGCAGTGTGATGCCGAACGCTATCAAGGCTGCCATGAGGAGGAAGCAGGCCCCTGTCACCAGGTCAAGATTGAGCTTGGGGATGAAGTTGATGAAGTGGGCCACTGTGCGGCCGATCTGGTGCCCGGCGACTGACATCACGAAGGTCATGCACCCGAACAGGATGGGCGCGAGCCAGGGCGAGTAGCCGGCCAGGCCAAGCGCCGTGCCGGCGGCGACATTGTCGACACTCAGCGGGATCGGCAACCCGAACCTTGCCCATTTCAGGTCCGGATCTGCGCGATTTGGCGAGATCACTGCCCGGATGATGAGGATCAGCCCGTATATGCCCAGACCGATCATTGCGACCCGGTCGGAGTAGTTGTCGAGCTTGTCGCTCAGGAAGTGCCCGATGAGGATCCCGACCACGGGTGCGACGCCGTCCCATACGCCAAAGATGGCGGATGTCTTGACCGACTGAAGGAAGGTCGGCTTGAGCCCGCCGAGCACGAGGGAGCTGCGGAAGTTGTCGAGGCTCAGAACGAACCCGAGCGCCAGCAGTCCGAACACTAAGGATTCCTCTCTCCGGATTGCGCGTTACCAGCCACAATTACCTTCCGGACCGTAAATGGCCGCTCTAGATCATCCGGGTGATGATGATGTAGCTGGTTTCTGTCGGTGTCAAGAGAGTTCTGGGAACAGGTAACCGATCTGTAAGTTGTAATAGGTGTTGCAGCACAGCCAGCGATAACCTCGATTTGAAACACGTGTTGCACCTAAGCCTCGATGCACCGTGTAAATGGGTGCTCGTTTCGGTCGGCCTAGCCAGGTGGGGCCATGGGCCAACAGCCCCGCCCGGGACTGGGTCGCGGCGTCATCGCCTGGGCCGACCAGGCCAGCCCGCCGACGGATAGCGTCGAGCGACCGCCCGGGATGAACCGCGGCGAGTGGCGCACGCTGCTCCGCAAGCGGCGGGAGGCCTGGCGGACGGGCGGCCCTGGACACGCTGCAGCGGCCCGGGCTCAGCATCGCGCGCCGCATCGGACTGCTGACGCTGCGGGGCTACATCCTGTTCGCGATCATCATCGTGGTGCTCAAGCTGGTCCACGTGACGAGCCGGCCGACTAGGACCGCCCTGACGCCGCAACTGCTCGAGCTCCGCAACGACGGTGCGCGCAGCGCGCCCGGAGTCAGCACGGCCTCGCGCGTACAGGGTGGCTGATATCACCCGGCCGTTCAGCAGACGAATTCTCAGGCCAGCGTTCCGCCATGTTCCGTACCGAGGCGGCATCTCGAAAGCCGGGATGTTGGCCACCATCCCGCTGAAACAAATGAATCCCGGAATCACGCTCGGGTTGGCCACCGCGGTTAGGTGGCTGATGCTTGGATCTGTCGGAGCTTGTCACCGGACACGCACTCGATAGGGGAGATATGGCAACCACCAGGACGGCCCTCGTGACGGGAGGTGCCAGCGGTATAGGCGCCGCAGCGGCTGAGCGGCTCAGGGCGGACGGCCTCAAGGTAATCACCCTCGACCTGGCCGCCGCCAACGTCTGCGCCGATGTGACCGACGAAGCCGCGTTGCGACAGGTGATCGGCGAGGTTGGGCCGGTAGATGTGCTGGTCAACTCGGCGGGCATTGTCGGGCCGAGTAAGCCAATGCTGGAGACCACGGCCGAGGAGTGGCGCCAGGTCCTTGACGTCAACGTCGTAGGCACGGCCAACACGATGCGGGTGTTCATCCCCAGCATGTGCCACCGGGGCTGGGGCCGGGTGGTGAACTTCGCCAGCATGGCGGGTAAGGACGGCAACCCCGGTCTCTCGATTTACTCAGCCTCCAAGGCGGCCGTCATCGGCCTGACCAAGTCCGTCGGCAAGGAGCTGGCGACCACGGGTGTGCTCGTCAACGTCGTTGCCCCAGCCGTCATCGCCACGCCCATGAACGAAGGCACGGCACCCGATGTCCTTGCGCACATCACCAGCCTCATCCCTATGAAGCGGGTGGGGCGGCCCGAGGAAGTGGCCGAGCTAGTCGCGTTCCTCTGCTCCGACCGGCTCAGCTTCTCCACCGGAGCCGTCTACGACATCAGCGGCGGCCGGGCCACCTACTGATGCTTCCCATTCGGGTCTGGTGAGCGCGTATTCGACCTCGCCGTGCTCGGCACCGTCGATGACGTCGGCATCGGGTCCGTTATAAGCGGTGGCGTGCACGAGGGTCAGGCCGCATTTCTCCATCACGCGCCGGGACGCGGCGTTGACCGTCATCGTGTGCGCGAACACGCGCTGGACGCCCAGGTCGGCAAAGCCCATGTTGATCAGGGCCCTGGATCCCTCGGTGGCATACCCGTGATTCCAGGCTGACCTGCGCAGCCGGTAGCCCAGGTGAATATTGGTGATGTCGCCATCCTCGGCGCGGAAGTGGAACCAGCCCAGGAACTCGCCATTGCCAGCGGACTCAGCAGCCCAGGTACCCAGCCGGTCGAACCGCTGGTAGACACCGAGGTGGAACGGGATGATCTCGTCCCGCAGGACCTCGCGAGGAACTGGCCTGCCAAGGTAGCGCATGACCTCAGGGTCACTGTTCAGATTGAACAGGTTGTCGACGTCGTCCTCGGTGAACTGGCGGATGGCAAGTCGCGGCGTCGTCAGGATGATGTGCATGTCTCGTTCGCTCATGACGACGAGTATGCAGGCAGGAAATCCGCCGCCTAGCACATCGAATTTCGCCATGAGCATTCGGCCTACGGGCTGCTGTTCTGCTGGGAGAACGGCAAGCCTCCCTACCCGGACACGATGACCCGCCGGTTCATGGACCACCCGGTCGGCCAGGTAGATTGCGATCCGCCCATGCTGACAGCCCGCCGATCTCCTGTCCTGGGCCAGAGGCCATGCGACCCTAGTGGAAGGCGACCCGAGGGGTGACCACGCTGCCGACGCTGACCCGCCGCCGTCTCGACCTGGCCGGGCTGGACATACCGGCGCTGGAGATCACCGGGACCGCAGACGGACCGCGGGTGACGGTGCTGGCCGGCGTGCACGGCTGCGAATACGCCCCGATGGCGGCGCAGCGCATCTGGGCCCGGGGCCTAGCCGCCCGGGAGCTGCGCGGCCGCGTCCTGGCCATACCGGTGCTGAACCTTCCCGCGTTCTGGGCCCGGAGCCCGTTCGTGGTTCCCGGCGACGGCAAGAACCTCAACCGCTGCTTCCCAGGAAGCCCGTCAGGCAGCCTCGCTGAGCGGCTGGCCTATGACACCTTCACCAAGGTCATCGAGGGGTCGGATGCCCTGATCGATATGCACGCCGGGGACATGGTCGAGGCCCTGGAACCGTTCGCGCTCTACGACGCTGGCCCGGCCGAGGCACGGGCCCGCGACCTGGCCGAGGCCTACGGTCTCGGGTACGTCATCCGCCAGGAACCAGGACCGGACCGCGCCGTGGCCGGCACGACCAGCGCCGCTGCCGCCGAGATCGCGATCCCGGCGATCATCGCCGAGGCGGCGGAGCGGCCGGGTCGATCAGGCGGCGGTCAACGCGCACGTACGTGGCCTGAACCGGGTGCTAGCCCTGCTGGGCATGTCGCCTGACCCGGCCGGACCGGGGACCGCGACGGGCCGCCGCCCCGCCCGCTGCAGCGTTTTCATTGGCTGCGCTGCAGGCACCCGGGATGGTGGGAGCCGACGGAGCAGGCAGGCGCCGTGGTGATCGAGGGACAAGTCCTCGGCACCGTCAGCACTATCGACGGAAGCGAGATCCTGGAGACGATCACCGCACCGTCCGATGGCGTCCTAGTGTTCGTGGCCAGTTCGCCGCCGTGCCAACCGAGGCCGCTGCTCGGCCTGGGCGCAAGGTAACCCGCAAGGAACTGGGGCCAGGCTCAGCGGCCCCGTCAGGCCGTGGGGCCGCTGCCAAGCCAGCCGCGCCGTTTGAAGAGGAGGAGCAGGAGCACGATCGCGACCACTTCGGAGCCGATGCCGAGGAAGAGGAAGTAGCCGAAACCGACCTGCAGGTGAGCGATCGGCCAGGCGAAGTTCTGCCCGAAGAACCCGGTCAGGAAGCCCAACGGCAGGAAGACGGTGGCGATGATGGCCAGCTGCTTCATGACCACGTTCAGCCGGTTGGACACCATGGACAGGTGCGTGTCCATGGCGCCGCCGACCAGGTCGCGGTAGGAGTCCACCATGTCGCTGATGCGGATGAGGTGGTCGTAGAGGTTGCGGAAGTAGGCCGAGCCCGCGTCGGTCATCCCGGGGATTTCCACCATGCCGGCGTTGAGGCTGGCGATCATGTCGCGTTGCGGGCGTGATGACCTTGCGGATGGTCATGATCTGCCGCTTCATGCCGAAGAGCGTCCCCAGCTGCTCCTCGGTCGGGTTCTTCAGGATGGCGCCCTCGAGGTCGTCGATCGAGTCGTCGAAGTCGGACAGCACCGGGAAGAACGAGTCGATCAGGGTGTCCATGATCAGGTAGAAGATGACGACCTGCGGCGCGGACGCCTTCGCGGAGTGGTGGCTGCCGATGCGGTCGCACACCGTGGCCAGTGCCGGGCAGTCGCCCTGGTGGAGGCTGATGATGAACTTATCGGTGACGAAGCAGTGCACCTCGGCCACGCTCTTGCCGTCGGCGGCCATGCCGAAGGTGATGATGTGCACGAAGTCGTCGTAGTCATCGATGCGGGCCCGCTGGCCGAACCGCTCGACCGCCTCGACGGCCACCGGGTGGAAGTGGAAGGTATTGACCAGCAGCCCCGTGACATCGTCGTCGGGTCCCGGGTCGTGGATGTCGAGGTTGAGCCAGAAAAATGCGCCGCCGGCCGCTGCCTGCTCGATCCCCTGCTGGGTTGCGTCGGCCGTTACGCCGTCTTGTGTGAGGGTGCCCTTCATGTGGAGATGATATTGGCGCGCTCAGGAGCGAACCTCCGCTGGACCAGTCACCGAATTGCAGCATGGCGGAGCACCATCTCGATCACGACCACGGCGGC
>CAVVGF010000037.1:0-151201 GCA_963747705.1 uncultured Actinomycetes bacterium
GCGGGACGCGCAGGACGGCCACGCCCTGGCGCTGGACTGAGCAGGCCAGCCCGGCCGCGCGTGGGGCGCGGCCGGGCGGCATCAGGCGGCTAGCCGGGGCGGCCGACGATGAACTGGCTCCCCTCGTTCATCGCGACGCAGAACCGGGCCGAGGCGCAGGACATGTTGTTCGCGAAGTAGAACGGCGTGACGCTGGTCCGGTGCTCCTTGTTGAAGCCGCGGCTCTGCAGGATCGTGCCCTGCGAGTCGATGGCGACACAAGCTTTGACTCCGGTACAGGAGATCGCGCCCAGGTAGTTCGCGTCGATACTGCGTGGCTTGGCCCAGGACGTGCCGTTGTAGTCCAGCAGGTTGCCCACGTTGTCCACCGCGGCGCAGAACTTGGCCGCCGGGCAGGAGACCGAGTTCAGGTAGCTGGCCCCGTCGATGTTCCGCGGGGCCGACCAGGCCGAGCCGTTGTACCTGATCGCGTTCCCGCTTCCGTCGACGGCCATACACATGGTCCGGCTGGCGCAACTGACTGCGTCGAGACCGTTAGTGCCCGGGTCGATGAGTACCGGGGCGCTCCAGGCGGACCCGTTATAGGTCATCGCGCTGAACCCATCGCTGGAGATGGCGGCGCAGAAGTCCGGGCTGCTGCAGGAGATCCCGCCGAGCGTCATGCCCACCCTGATCTGTGCGGGCGGCGACCAGGATGTGCCGTTGTAGTAGGTCACGTTCCCGTACACGTCAACCGCGGCACACCAGGTGCTGGTCGGGCAGGACACGGCCCAGTTGTCCACGTAGGAGATGCCCAGCGACACCGGGGCCGCCCAGTGCTTGCCGTTGAACACGTGCACGTCCGAGTCCTCGTCGATGTTCACGCAGAACCTGGCGGTGGGGCAGGACAGTGAGCCGGTATAGGTGACGTCGGTGTCCGCCCGGCTGGCCGCGGTCCAGCGCAGCCAGGGGACGGTCGCCGCAGCGGCGGGCAGGCTGCTGAGGAGCAGCGCTAACGGGACTAACAGGCCGGTGACGGACGCCGCGGCGGCGCGGCGCGTGCGGAGTTTCATGTCGCTCCCCGTAGGCCAGAAATAAGCATGGTCAGCATGCATTGTGTCACTGCAAGGCCGGTCCCGTGCTGTCCGGCATGTGGACACGGCCGCCAGCGTGCGGGCGCCCTTCATAGACTGGGCGGGTGCTGCCTCGAATCGATCTCCGTGACCAGCTAGCCGCCGACCTGACCAGGGCAAAGCTGGCTGGTGTGCTACCACGCGCCGAGCTTGACGTGATGGCCGCGGTGCCCGCCGTCGCCCAGGTGTGCGCCGACGTCCGCACTCACGGCGCGGCCGCCGTACGCGACTACACGGCCCGCTTCGACGGCGTGGACCTGGCCACCACCCGGGTGCCGCCCGACGCGCTGCCGGCCGCGCTGGCCACGCTCGACCCGGCCGTCCGGGCCGCGCTGGACGAGGCCATCCGGCGGGTCCGGCTGGTGCACGAGGCGCAGCTGCCCACCGAGCGCACCGTCGCGGTCAGCGCCGGCGCTACCGTCACCGAGCGCTACGTCCCGGTCCGCCGGGCCGGCGTGTACGTGCCGGGCGGCCTGGTGACCTACCCCTCGTCGGTGGTGATGAACGTGGTGCCGGCCCAGGTGGCCGGGGTCAGCGAGATCGCGGTGGCGTCCCCGCCGCGGGAGGGTGGCCTGCCGTCGCCCACGGTGCTGGCCGCGTGCGCGCTGCTCGGCATCGAGGAAGTGCACGCGGCCGGGGGAGCGCAGGCCATCGCCATGTTCGGCTACGGCACCGGGGACTGCGCGCCAGCCGACGTGGTAACCGGGCCTGGCAACATGTACGTGGCCGCGGCCAAGCGGCTGCTGCTCGGGGTGGTCGGCACCGACGCGGAGGCCGGCCCGACCGAGATCGCGATCATCGCCGACGGCACCGCCGACCCCGAGTTCGTGGCGGCCGACCTGATCGCCCAGGCCGAGCACGACCCGCTGGCCGCCTGCCTGCTGATCACCACCGACCCCGGGCTGGCCGACCAGGTGGACAAGGCGCTCGGCCCGCAGCTGGCCGCGGCGCGGCACCAGGACCGGGTACGGGACGCGCTGGCCGGGCAGTCGGCCACCGTGCTGGTGGACGACCTGGCCGCGGCCGTCGCGGTCAGCGACGCCTGGGCGCCGGAGCACCTGGAGATCCAGACGGCCGGCGCGGCCGGGCTGGCCGGCCAGATCCGCAACGCCGGCGCCATCTTCACCGGCCCGTACGCACCCGTGTCGCTGGGCGACTACCTGGCCGGGTCCAATCACGTGCTGCCCACCGGGGGCACCGCCCGGCACACCGGCGGGCTGTCCACGCTGTCCTTCCTGCGCGGCATCCATGTGGTCGAGTGCAGCCGGGACGCGCTGGCCGAAGTGGCCCCGCACATCGACGCGCTGGGCGGCGCGGAAGACCTGGCCGCCCACGTCGAGGCCGTAAGGGTGCGGATCCCGCGCGGAACCGAGCCGGCATGACGCTGCCCGATTGGCTGCCGCTGCGCGACGGACCTGGCCGGGCACGAGCCGTACGGGGCACCGCAGATCGACGTGCCGGTCCGGCTGAACACCAACGAGAACCCGTACCCGCCGTCACCGGCGCTGACCGAAGCGATCACCGCGGCGGTCGGCGAGGTGGCGGGCACGCTGAACCGGTACCCGGACCGGGACGCCACCGCGCTGCGCGCGGCCTGGCCAGCTACCTCGGGCACGGGCTCGGCGCCAGCCAGGTGTGGGCGGCCAACGGATCGAACGAGATCATCCAGCAGCTGCTGCAGGCGTTCGGCGGCCCGGGCCGCACCGCGCTGGGCTTCGAACCGTCCTACTCGATGCACCCCCTCATCTCGCTGTCCACCGGCACCCGGTGGGTCAGCGGCGCCCGGGAGGCCGACTTCGGCCTGGACCCGGAGCAGGCCGCCGCGGTCATCGCGGACGAGCGGCCCGACGTGGTGTTCCTGACCTCGCCCAACAACCCGACCGGCACCGCCCTGCCGCTGCCGGTCATCCGGGACATCTGCGCGGCCGCCCCGGGCATCGTGGTGGTGGACGAGGCCTACGCGGAGTTCGCGCGGGATGGTTCGCCCAGTGCGCTGGCCCTCCTGCCGGAGTTCGGGCGGCTGGCCGTCACCCGCACGATGTCCAAGGCGTTCGCGCTGGCCGGGGCGCGGGTCGGCTACCTGGCCGCGGACCCCGCGCTGGTCCAGGCGCTGCTGCTGGTCCGGCTGCCGTACCACCTGTCCAGCGTGACCCAGGCGGTGGCCCGCGCGGCGCTGGCGCACCGGGCCGAGCCGCTGGCCACGGTCAAGGCGCTGCGCGAGGACCGGGACGCGCTGGTCGCCTGGCTCCGCCAGCGTGGCCGGGAGGTGGCCGACTCGGACGCCAACTTCGTGCTGTTCGGCCGGTTCGCCGACCGGCACCGGGTGTGGCAGGGACTGCTCGATCAGGGGGTACTGATCCGGGAGACCGGGCCGGACGGCTGGCTGCGGGTCACCGTGGGCCTGCCCACCGAGATGGCAGCGTTTCGTGACGCCCTGGACAAGGTACTAGCGGGGGAGGCCTGATGAGCGAGCGCGGCGGCCGGACCGGCCGGGTCGAGCGGGTCACCAAGGAGACCAGCGTGCTGGTCGAGCTGGACCTGGACGGCACCGGCCGGGCCGAGGTGAGCACCGGGGTGCCGTTCTTCGACCACATGCTGGCCCAGCTGGGCAAGCACGGACTGCTCGACCTGAGCGTGCAGGCCAGCGGGGACGTTGAGATCGACGCGCACCACACGGTGGAGGACACCGCGCTGGCCCTGGGCCAGGCGCTGCGCGAGGCGCTGGGCGACAAGGCGGGCATCTGCCGGTTCGGCGACGCGGCCGTGCCGCTGGACGAGACGCTGGCCCGGGCGGCCATCGACCTGTCCGGGCGGCCCTATCTGGTGCACGCCGAGCCGGCCGGGATGGCCCCGCTGATCGGCAGCTACGACACCACGCTGACCCGGCATTTCTTCGAGTCGGTGACCGCCACGGCCGGCATCTGCCTGCATCTGGAGGTAACCGGGCGCAACCCGCACCACATCGTGGAAGCCCAGTTCAAGGCGGTGGCCCGGGCGCTGCGCGCCGCCGTGGCGGCCGACCCGCGGGCGCCGGGCGTGCCCAGCACCAAAGGCGTCTTGTGACCGGCCCGCCGCCTACACATCGCGGTGCTCGACTACGGTTCCGGCAATATTCGTTCGGCAGAAAAGGCGCTGCAGCGGGTCGGAGCGGACACCGTGGTGACCGCGGATCCGGAAACGGCGCTGGGCGCGGACGGGCTGGTGGTCCCGGGCGTGGGCGCGTTCGCGGCGTGCATGGCCGGCCTGCGCGCGGTGCACGGTGACCGGGTGATCGACCGGCGGCTGGCCGGCTCGCGGCCGGTGCTCGGCATCTGCGTCGGCATGCAGGTGCTGTTCGCCGAGGGGGTCGAGCACGGGGTGCGCACCACCGGCTGCGGGCAATGGCCGGGTGTGGTGGAGCGGCTGAAAGCGCCGGTGCTGCCGCACATGGGCTGGAACACGCTGGACGTGCCGGCCGGGTCGCGGCTGCTCGCCGGCCTGGCCCGGGGGAGCGGTTCTACTTCGTGCACTCCTACGCGGCCAGGGCGCTGCCCATGCCGCCGTCGGACCGGATGACGCCGCCGCTGATCAGCTGGGCCACGCATGGCGAGCCGTTCATCGCGGTGGTGGAGAACGGCCCGCTGTGCGCGACCCAGTTCCACCCCGAGAAGTCCGGCGACGCCGGTGCGGCGCTGCTGGCCAACTGGCTGGAGATGATCCGATGAGCAACGCCGCGCTGACCCTGCTGCCCGCGGTGGATGTATCCGGCGGCCAGGCGGTCCGGCTGGTGCTCGGCGCGGCCGGCACCGAGACCGGGTACGGCGACCCGCTGCAGGCCGCACTGGCCTGGCAGGCGGCCGGGGCGCAGTGGGTGCACCTGGTCGACCTGGACGCCGCGTTCGGCCGCGGGTCGAACGCGGCGCTGCTGGCCACGATCGTGGGCCAGCTGGACGTGGCGGTGGAGCTGTCCGGCGGGATCCGTGACGACGCGTCGCTGGCGGCCGCGCTGGCCACCGGGTGCGCCCGGGTCAACATCGGCACCGCCGCGCTGGAGGACCCGGACTGGGTGCGGACCGCCATCGCCAGCTACGGCGACAAGATCGCCGTCGGGCTGGACGTGCGCGGCCGCACGCTGTCCGCCCGGGGCTGGACCCGGGACGGCGGCGAGCTGGACGACACGCTGGGCCGGCTGGACGCGGCGGGCTGCGCCCGGTACGTGGTCACCGACATCAACCGGGACGGCACGCTGACCGGGCCGAACCTGGACCTGCTGCGCCATGTCACCGGCCGGACCAGCCGCCCGGTCATCGCCAGCGGCGGGGTGTCCAGCCTGGCCGACCTGGCCGCCATCGCCACCCTGGTGCCCGGAGGGGTGGAGGGTGCGATCGTGGGCAAGGCGCTGTACGCGGGGGCGTTCACCCTGGAAGAAGCGCTGCGGGCGGTGGCGGCGTGACCCGGAAGATCTCCACCAGCACGCCGTGGGAGCCGGTGGTCGGGTACAGCCGCGCGGTCGCGGCCGGCGACTTCGTGTTCGTGTCCGGCTGCACGTCCACGGACGGCGGTGAGTTCGTGCACGAGGGCGACCCGCAGGCGCAGACCGGGCAGGCGCTGCGCAACGTGGCCGACGCGCTGGACCGGCTCGGGCTCGGGCTGGCCGACGTGGTGCGCACCCGGATCTACGTCACCGATATCTCCCGGTGGGAGGAGTACGGCCGGGCGCACGGCGCCGCGTTCGGCGACGTGCTGCCCGCCACCACCATGATCGAGATTTCCCGGCTGGTCGACCCGCGGATGCTGGTCGAGGTGGAGGCGGTCGCCTACCGCCCGGGGATCGGCACCTGATGTCCGTCGCGGTTCGGGTGATTCCGTGCCTGGACGTGGACGCCGGGCGGGTGGTCAAGGGGGTCAACTTCCGCGACCTGCGGGACGCCGGCGACCCGGTGGAGCTGGCCGCGGCGTACGACGCGGAGGGCGCCGACGAGCTGGTGTTCCTGGACATCACCGCGTCCAGCGGCGACCGGCAGACCATGGTTGACGTGGTGCGGCGCACCGCCGACCAGGTGTTCATCCCGCTCACCGTGGGCGGCGGGGTGCGCAGCACCGCGGACGTGGACCGGCTGCTGCGGGCCGGCGCGGACAAGGTATCGCTGAACACGGCGGCGATCGGCCGCCCGGAGCTGCTCGGCGAGGCGGCGCAGCGGTTCGGCTCGCAGTGCGTGGTGCTGTCGGTCGACGCCCGCCGGGTGGACGGTGGCCCCGGATTCGAGGTGACTACGCATGGCGGGCGGCGCGGCACCGGCATCGACGCGGTCCAGTGGGCGGTGCGCGGCGCCGAGCTGGGGGTGGGCGAGATCCTGCTCAACTCGATGGACGCGGACGGCACCAAGGCCGGCTTCGACCTCGAGCTGATCCGCGCCGTGCGCGCGGTGGTGGACCTGCCCATCATCGCCAGCGGCGGGGCCGGGCAGCTGGCCCACTTCCCGCCGGCCGTGGGCGCGGGCGCCGACGCGGTGCTGGCCGCCAGCGTGTTCCACTTCGGCCAGCTCCGCATCGGCGAGGTCAAGGACGAGCTGCGCGCGGCCGGCGCCGAGGTCCGCTAGCCCAGGCCGCCGCCGGGCCGGAGCCGCCGGGCCGAGGCTGCGGCCGAGGCCGGCCGCCAGCGCGGCGCCGACGATGCCGGCGTCGTTGTGCAGCTTGGCCGGCACCACGGTGGCGCGCAGGCCGGTCAGCAGGTGCAGGAACTTGTCCGACTTCCGGCTGATCCCGCCGCCGATGATGATCAGGTCCGGTGCGGTCAGCCGCTCCATGTGCTCCAGGTACTCATCCACCCGCTCGGCCCACTTCTCCCAGCTCAGGTCGTGCTCCTCCTTGGCCCGCTCGGAGGCGCGGTGCTCGGCGTCCTTGCCGCGGATCTCGATGTGCCCGAACTCGGTGTTGGGCACCAGCACGCCGTGCCGGAACAGCGCGCTGCCGATCCCGGTGCCGAACGTCAGCATCAGCACCGTGCCCTGCTGCCCGACCCCGGCGCCGAACGACATCTCGGCCAGGCCGGCCGCGTCGGCGTCGTTGATCAGCGCCGTGGTCAGCCCGGTGGCCTGGTTGAACAGGGCCCGGGTGTCCAGCCCGACCCAGGCCGGATCCAGGTTGGCCGCGGTGTGTGTCACCCCGTCCACCACCACGCCGGGAAACGTGACCCCGGCCGGCCCGGACCAGCTGAACGCCTCCACCAGCTGGGCCACCGTCTTGGCCACCGCGTCCGGCATGGCCGGATGCGGGGTTTCCAGTTTGACCCGCTCGGCGAGCAGCTGGCCCTGATCGGTGTCCACGGGAGCTGCTTTGATCCCGGAGCCGCCAATATCGATGCCGAGTACCTGCACTGCGTAGCCTCCGTTCGGCTGATCCCACCCCGGCGCGTGCGAGGCCCTTCCATGGTGCGCCCATGGTCACCCCAGCCGCGAACCACGTTCGTCCTGATTGCCGCATTTGTCCGGATGTTTTCACTTGTTGGGGTGCCTGCTGCCGGTTGTTTAGCCGCGCGTCACCAGCGCCCAGGTTGGCTAGGCACGCACTAGCTGGGCTTTTCCGGCTGGCCGGGTAAGCAGGCAGGGCCGGCAGGCAGCAGCGGAAGGCGGCACCGGTGACGGTCGTGGTGGTCGGGGGTGGCGTGCTGGGGCTGATGCACGCCGTCGAGGCCCGCCGCCGCGGCCACGACGTGGTCCATCTGGAGCGGGAGCCCGGCCCGCGCGGGGCCAGCGTGCGCAACTTCGGCCTGATCTGGCTGAGCGGCCGGGCCGGCGGCCTGGAACTGGACCTGGCCCGCAGGTCGCGGGCGCGCTGGGAGGAACTGGCCCTGGACGCGCCGGGCATCGGTTTCCGGGCCGCACGGCTCGCTCACCCTGGCCACCGACGAGGCCGAGCTGAGCCTGCTCAAGGAGGCCGCGGCCCGGCCCGACGCGGGCCTGCGCGGCCTCGAACTGCTCGACCCGGCGGCGGTGCGCGAGGTCAACCCGGCGCTGCGCGGTGAGCTCACCGGCGGCCTGCATGGCCGGCTGGACGCCATCGTGGAGCCGCGCACCGTCCCGGCCGCGCTGCGCGGCTACCTGGCCGAAGGCGGCAACGGGTACAGCTGGCTGCCCGGGCACGAGGCGGTGCAGGTGACCCCGCACGCGGTCCGCGACCACACCGGCAGCTGGCATCGCGGCGACCTGGTCGTGCTGTGCACCGGGGCGGCGCACACCGGGCTGGCCGGCCCGCACCTGGCGGGCTGGGAGCGCCCGCCGGTGCGCCGGGTCCGGCTGCAGATGCTGCAGACCGACCCGTTCGGGCCGGCCCTGACCACGTCGGTGGCCGACGGCGACTCGCTGCGCTACTACCCGGCCTACGACCTGCCCGGCCGGGCCCGGCTGGCCGCGCAGCCCGCCGCGGCGGCCAAGGCCGGCGCCCAGCTGCTGCTGGTGCAAAGGCTGGACGGCAGCCTCACCATCGGCGACACCCACGAGTACGCCGAGCCGTTCGCGTTCGATGTTAACGAACGCCCGTACCAGCATCTGCTCTCCCAGGCCGAACGGCTACTAGGGGCCGGTCTGCCCGCGGTTCGCTGGCGGTGGGCCGGGGTGTACAGCCAGGTGACCGGGGATGATCTGTATCACCGGTCCGTGGTGGCGCCGGGCGTCGTGCTGGTCACCGGGCCCGGGGGGCGCGGGATGACCTGCGCCCCGGCCATCGCGGAAGACACGTTCCGCCGGGAAGAGGGCTCATGAGCAGCATCACGATCGCCTGCCTGGACATGGCCGGCACCACGGTCGCCGACGACGGCAGCGTGCTGGCCGCGTTCTCCGCCGCGCTGGCCCGGTTCGGGCCCGCGGAGGGCACCCCCGCGTACACCGAGGCGATGCGCACCGTGCACGCCACCATGGGCCAGTCGAAGATCGACGTGTTCCGGCTGATCCTCGGCGACGAGGCCATCGCCTGGCAGGCCAACGAGGTGTTCGAGGAGCGCTACGCCGATGCCGTGGCGGCCGGCCAGGTCAGCGCGCTGCCCGGGGCGGTGGACACGATCACCGCGCTGTCCGACGCGGGCGTGCAGGTCTGCCTGCTGACCGGGTTCTCGCCGGCCACCCGGGACACGATCATCGACATGCTCGGCTGGCAGCCGCTGATCGACCTGGCGCTGTCCCCGTCCGACGCCGGGCGCGGCCTGCCGTGGCCCGATCTGCCGCTCACCGCGCTGCTACGGCTGGGCGGCGGCGCGGTGAGCGAGCTGGCCGTGGCCGGTGACACGCCCAGCGACATCGAGTCCGGCCGCCGGGCCGGGGCGGGCCTGGTGGCCGGCGTGCTGACCGGCCGGGCCAGCCGCGACGAGCTGGAAGCGGCCAAAGCCCCGCACGTGCTGGACAGCGTGACCGACCTCCTCCCGCTGATCCTCACCCCGTAGCCCACGCCCCCGCCGCCGCCCCACCAAACCCTCGGCCGACCCCACCAGACCCTCGCCCGGCAATCGTGATCATGACTTAGGCGCTGGTAGATGGCACACTAAAGTCATGATCACGAGTTAGTGATCAGCTGGGACCGGGCCGGGGTGCGGCGGCTGGGGTGGCGCCGTTTCGGTCGGCGAGCAGGACAGGCTGGTCGGCCAGGGTGACCTGGACCGAGTCGCCGGGGCTGATGCCTGCCGCCTCGCTGGTCCGCTGGTCCACCTGGACGACCACGTCGCCGGACAGCCGGACGCTGAGCCGGGTCAGCTGGCCGAGGAACGTCCGGGTGGTCACGATGCCGTTGCCGTGCGGGCTGGCGGCCAGCCGCAGCCCCTCCGGCCGGACCAGGGCGTCCTTCCCGTCGGCCGGCCCGGCCGGGCCGCCACCGTCCGCACCGGCCAGGGCGGCCGGCGTGCCGAGCAGGTCCAGCAGGTCGGCCGGGATGCGGTTCATGATCCCGACGAACTCGGCCACGAACGCCGACGCCGGGTGGGCGTACAGCTCGTCCGGGGTGGCGATCTGCTCCAGCGTCCCGCTGCTCATCACCCCGACCCGGTCCGCCATGGACAGCGCTTCCTCCTGGTCGTGCGTGACGAACAGGGTGGTGGTGCCCAGCCGCTGCTGCAGCGCGCGGATCTGCTCGCGCAGCTGCAGCCGCACCTTGGCGTCCAGCGCGGACAGGGGCTCGTCAAGCAGCAGCACCCGGGGCTCGATGGCCAGTGCCCGGGCGAGCGCGACCCGCTGCTGCTGGCCGCCGGACAGCTGGTGCGGGTACTGCCTGGCCTGGGCGGCCAGGCCCACCATGTCCAGCAGCTCGGCCGCCCGGCGCTGCCGGGCGGCCGCGTTCAGCTTGCGCATGCGCAGCCCAAAGCCCACGTTGTCCTGTGCGGACATGTTCGGGAACAGGCTGTAGCTCTGGAACACCATGCCCATGTCCCGCTTGGCGGCTGGCACCGCGGAGATGTCCTTGCCGTCCACCTCGACGGCGCCCGAGTCGGCGCTCTCGAAGCCGGCCAGGATGCGCAGTGCGGTCGTCTTGCCGCAGCCGGACGGGCCGAGCAGCGCCACCAGCTCACCGGGGGCGAGCTCCAGGGTGAGCCCGGCCAGGGCCCGGACGGCGCCGAACGACCGGGACAGGTTCCGCATCCGGACGGTGGCGCCCGGCCGCGGGCTGGTCTCGTTCGTGGTCATGATCAGGATCCCCCCGTGGTGCGGCGGCTGACAGAGAACAGCGAGACCTCGGTCCCCCCGGACCGGCGGGACCGGCCCGCGATCATCGTGATCGCCATCAGGAAGACCCAGGTGACGAACAGCGCCAGCAGCGAGGCCGCCACCGAGATCGGGCCGCTGGTCTGGTCGAAGGCCACGATCCACACCGGGAACGTCTGGTAGAGGGCCAGGCTGGCCATGGTGAACTCACCCAGCACCAGGGCGACGGTGAGCACGATGGCGGACAGCAGCGCGGTGCGCAGGTTCGGCATCAGCACCCGCCAGAGCGTCTGCCGCCAGCCCGCGCCGAGGGACTGGGCCGCCTCGACCAGCGTGTGCAACTCCAGCGCGCGCAGCCCGGCGTCGAACGACCGGTAGGCGAACGGCATGGCCAGCACCACGTACTCCAGGGCGAGCAGGTACGGCGTGCTCTTCAGGAATCCCGGCGACACCTCGAGCACGCCGACGATGAGCACGACCGGCGGGATCACGATGGGCAGGATCGTGATGCCCTCCAGCAGCCGGCGCACCCTGGGCAGCCGCAGGTGGACGTAGATCGAGGTGGGCAGCATGAGCACGATGGTGAGCACGGTGGTGACCGCGGCCAGCTTGACCGACAGCTCGAGCGCGGGCGCGAAGCCCTCCTGGGTGAACACGGCCGGAAACGAATGGAAGCCGGTGAAGCGCAGCGCCGCGTACAGCGGGATGACGAAGTAGGCGCCGACGATGACCAGGATGGCCCAGCGCCACACCGGCAGGCTGCCCCGCCGGCGCCGGGCCGCGGGTCGGCCGGTCCGGGGGCCTCTTCGGCCAGGCGATCCGCGACTACCGCAGCCATCGCGATGCCCTCCGCTGGGCCAGCGTGTAGATGATCATGGCTATCGCGATGATCACGACCAGGCCGAGGCCGAGCGCCTTGCCGATGTTCTCCTGGCCGGCCAGCACGTTGCCGTTCAGGAACGAGCCGATCTGGATCGGGGTCAGCGCGATGCTGCCGCTGGTCAGTGCCTCGGCGGTGGCGTAGGCGGACAGCGCGCTGCCGAACAGCAGCATCACGCAGCCGAGGAACGACGGGAACAGCACCGGGCCGCCGATGTGCCGCCAGAACTGCCAGCTGCTGGCGCCCAGGTTCTGCGCCGCTTCCCGCCAGGCCGGCCGCAGGCCTTCCAGCGCGGGCAGCATGATCAGCACCATGAGCGGGATCTGGAAGTACATGTAGACGATCACGATGCCGCTGAACGTGTACAGGTCGAAGCCGTGGTCATACGGGTTCAGCCCGATCGCGGTGAGCCACCCGGTGACCAGCCCGGTGGAGCCCAGGGTGGCGATGAACAGGAAGGCCAGCGGGACGCCGCCGAAGTTGGCGAACACGCCCGATGCGGTGATCACGACCCGGCGGAGCAGGTTGCCCCGCTTGGCGGTGAAGATCGCGTAGGCGACCAGGAAGCCGACGATGCCCGGCACGATCGCGGTGACCACCGCCACTTCCAGGCTGGTCTCGAAGCCCTGCAGGTAGATGCCGTGGGTGGCCGCCTTGACGTTGGACAGCGTGAAGCCCCCGCCGGACGAGTTCTGGAACGCGCCGATGGCGACCGCGATGGCGGGCAGCCCCAGGCCGAGGAAGATGTACACGCTGAACGGGACGAGGCCCAGCCACCGTGTTAGCCCGGGGGGACGACCCCCCGGACCCCCCGATCGCCGCTGCGCGCCGAGCGCCGGCTCGGCGGGAACACGCCTGCGGCGCGCCCCGCCTCGCCGGCGCGGTCTGTCCTGCAAAGCCATGAGCTCAGCCGCCGACCTTGGCCGCCCACTGCTGCGCGACCATCGACTCCGCCGCCGACTCCTGGGCCTGGGTCGGGAACTGCAGTTCGCCGGCCGGGGCGACCGGGAGCGCCGCGTTAGCGGCCGTGTTCACCGTGCCGTCCTTGACCAGGGTGGGCAGCTCGATCGGCCGGGCCTTGCCCTCCAGCCACAGGTTCTGGCCGGTGACCGAGTACAGGTACTCCTCCCAGAGCCGGGCGGCCGCCGGGTCCGGCGCGGTCTTGCTGATCGCCTGGGCGTAGTACGCGGCGTAGTGCGCGTCGGTCGGGATCACGATCCTGAAGCCCTTGACCACCGAGCCGATCTCGGACGCCAGCAGGTAGTCCCACCAGATGACGATCGGGGTCTGCCCGCTCTCCACCGTGGTCGGGCCGGCCGTGACCGGCACGAAGTTGCCTTCCTGGTGCAGCTTGGCGAAGTACTGGATGCCGGGGCCGATGTTGCCCAGCGAGCCGCCGTTGGCCAGCGCCGCGGCGTACACCGCGGAGAACGCCGCGCTGGCCTGGGTCGGGTTGCCGTTGATCGCGACCTGGTTCTTGTACATCGGGTTGAGCAGGGTCTTGAACGAGGTCGGCGCGACCTTCACCTTGGCCGGGTTGTAGCCGATGGCCACGTAGCCGCCGTAGTCGCCGTACCAGGTGCCGTCGCTGGCCTTGTTGGCTGCTGGGATGGCACTCCAGGTCGCCACCCGGTACGGGGCGAGCAGCCCCTGCTGGTCCGCTTTGATCGCGAAGGAGGTGCCCATGTCCAGCACGTCTGGAGCGCGGCTCTGGCCCTTGAGCTGCTCCATCGCGTTGATCTCGTCCTGGCTGGAGCCGTCAGGGTTGGCATCGTTGATCTTGATGCCGTACTTGGCGGTGAAGTCCTTCATGATCGTGCCGTAGTTGGCCCAGTCGGCGGGCAGCGTGATGACGTTGAGCTGCCCTTCCTTCTTGGCCGCGGCGACCAGGGCGGTCATCCCGCCGGCCGCGGCGAGAGAAGTAGCCGTCGTGTCGGACTTGGTGCTGGAGCCGGAGCCCGAGCTGTTCGATGAGCTGCTGCCGCATCCAGCGGCGAACAGTACGCCGCCCACCGTGATGGCGGCCGCGACTGTCTTGATCCTGGCCACGTGTTCCCCCTCCGACCTGCGAGGCCACTGGCCCGCATAACGCGCCCCAGTGGCGCGAACGGGGGAATAGTCGCGGGAAGAACTGACGGGAAGATGGCCGGATAGCGGCTCATTAAACGTTTTTTGGTGAAGGGTCCGGATATGACGTGCGAACTCTTGGTGGCGCGGACCGGTCAGATTCGCCAGTGCACCTGGCTCAGCTGACGCAGCGCCGCATCGGCGCCGTCCAGCCGGACCTGGGCCGCCCCGGTCCGGCCCAGTGCCCACAGGATGAGTTCCGCCGGGCTGCCGGTGACGGTGACCACCGGCGTGCGGGCCTTGGCGGTGATCCGCACCCGCGCCCCGGCCGGGTCCGGGCCGATGTCATCCCGGACCAGTTCCACCCCGACCGGGGCCTTGCGCAGCACGAACTTGGCCATGCTGAGCCGCCGCCAGAGCGCCTCGGACAGCGCGGGCGTGACCTTGCGTTCCGGCCAGTCTGGGGTGCCCCTCCGCACGTCCTCGTGATGCACGAAGAACTCGACCAGGTTGGCCCGCTCGTCCACGCCGGGCAGGCCGAACGGGGACAGCCGGGGAGGCCCGTTGCGGATGGCCTGCACCAGGCTGGCGAAGGAGCCACGCTCGGCCAGGGTGCGCTGTACCCGCCGGGTGTAGCCGGCCAGCGGGCGGATCATGATGCCGGCCCCGGCGTCCATCCGGTGCTCCCGCAGGACCAGATGGGCGGCCAGGTCGAGGGTTGTCCAGCCGTCGCATAGCGTGGGCGCGTCCGGGCCAGTCTGATCAAGCAGCGCGCAAAGGGCCAGGCGCTCATCGCGGGCGAGGGTCATCCCGCGATGTTAACCACCATGGGCCGGCAGCGGAATGGGCTGCAGCGCACGGTCCCGCTCGGCGCAGGTGAACCGTGCTGCTAAAAACTGGTGCTAAGAAGCTGAGAGGATGAGGGCATGAACAGCGCAGCGAGCACGCGGTGAACGATCCCCGCAGCCCGTCCCGGCTCGACCCGCAGATCGCGGCCCGGCTGAAGCGGGACGCGGCCGGGCTGGTCCCCGCGGTGGCCCAGCAGTACGACACCGGCGAGGTGCTGATGGTCGGCTGGATGGACGATGAGGCGCTGCACCGCACGCTCACCACCGGGCGCTGTACCTACTGGTCCCGCAGCCGCCAGGAGTACTGGGTCAAGGGCGAGACGCTCCGGGCACACGCAGCAGGTCAAGTCGGTCGCGCTGGACTGCGACGGTGACACCCTGCTGGTCAAGGTGGACCAGGCCGGCGGGGCCTGCCACACCGGCGACCGGACCTGCTTCGACGACGCCCCGCTGCCCGTGGTGGTGGCGGCCAGTTGACCACTCCGCGGCGGGAGTACCTGGGCACGCTGCTGCTCGGCGCGGTGGGCGCGGCGCTGGTGCTGATCGCGGTCCGGCAGGACTGGGCCCGGGTGCTGACCGTGCAGCCGCGCCCGCTGCCCGCCAGCACCGCCGTGGTGCGCGGCCAGGATCTGCTGCCCGCCGCGGGCGCTCTCGGGCTGGCCGCGCTGGCCGGCCTGGCCGCGCTGCTGGCCACCCGGCGGCTGGCCCGGCGGCTGGTCGGCGGCGTGCTGGCCGCGTTCGGCGTGGCCATCATCGTCACGCTGAGCATGCCGGTCACGGACGCCCAGGTGCGCGGCGCGGTGACCGGCGCCGCGGGCACGGCCAGCTCGGTGGCGGGCGGGAGCACGGTGGACAACGGCACCACCCCGGGCGGCGGGGTGTCCGGGATCAGCGTGGCCAGTCACGTCACGATGGCGGCGTTCCCGTGGCGCTGGGTGGCGGTGGCCGGCGCGGTGCTCATCGTGGCGGCCGGGCTGCTGGCCGCGTGGCACGGCAGCCGCTGGCCGGTCATGTCCAGCCGGTACGACCGGCCTGCCCGGCGGCGGCCGTCGCCCAGCACCGACCCGGCCGCCCTCTGGGAAGCCCTGAGCCAGGGCATCGACCCCACGGTGCCTGCCCGGGGGGACGACCCCCCGGAACCCCCCGATCGCCGCTTCGCGCCGAGCGGCGGCAAGCCGCCGCGGTAGCAGGGGGGACGACCCCCCGGAACCTCCCGTTCGCCGCTTCGCGGCGAGTGGTGAGACTGGTCAGGACCGCTCGGAGCAGCACGAACCGGGTTACTCTGACGTACATGTCAGAGAATCGCCCGGCGGGCCCTGATGACCACAAGGGCACGCTTATCCGGCTGGTGACCAGGCTGATCGTGGCGCAAGCCGCGCTGGCCGCCGCGATCGGGCTGTTCTTCAGCAAGCGGCACCTGCCGTCGATCCTGTTCACGCTGGCCATCGTGGCCGTGCTGTGCGGTCTGGCGGTGGCCAGCCGGACCGGCAGCCATGCGGCCTGGGTGGCCGCGCTGGCCGCGGAGAGCGCGCTGGTGCTGTTCGGTGTGCTTCGTTTCATGACCGCGCGCTACGTCGGCGGCACGCTGCTGGCCATCATCACCGCCGCGGTGCTCATCCATCCGGCGGTGGCCCGGGCCTACGGGTCCGCACCCCAGCCGAGCAGCGAAGGCCTGGCCGAGGAACCGCTCGGCGAGACCGGCACCGGGTAGGCCAACACTGAGTAACCGGCCGCAGCGGCTGTGCGACCCTCCGGCGAGGGGGCCCGCCGGCGCGCAGAGACAGTCTCGCTACCATCGGGTGCGCAAGGAAACCAACCCACGGGCCCGAGGGGACTGCGAAGTCGCGTGAGCGTGCTCAACGAGATCCTGGACGGGGTTCGTGCCGATCTCGCTGCCCGGCAGCGCGATGTCACGCTGGACCAGCTCAAGGACAGGGCCGGGCGCGCGCCATCGGCCAAAGACCCGATGCCCGCGTTCCGCGGCGAGGATGTCGTCGTCATCGCCGAAGTCAAGCGGGCCAGCCCATCCAAGGGTGCGATGGCGGCCATCGCCGATCCCGCCGCGCTGGCCATTGACTATGAGGCCGGCGGCGCGAGCGTGATCAGCGTGCTCACCGAGCCGCGCAAGTTCGGCGGCAGCCTGGCCGACCTGGCCGCGGTGCGCGCCGCGGTCGGCGTCCCGGTGCTGCAGAAGGACTTCGTGATCAGCTCGTATCAGCTGTGGGAAGCCCGTGCGCACGGCGCCGACCTGGTGCTGCTGATCGTGGCCGGGCTGGAGCAGAACGCGCTCATCTCGCTGGTCGAGCGGGCCGGCTCGATCGGGCTGGTCCCGCTGGTCGAGGTGCATACCGAAGACGAGCTGGACCGGGCGGTGGACGCCGGGGCGCAGGTCATCGGGATCAACGCGCGCAACCTGGCCACGCTGGAGGTGGACCGCAGCGTGTTCAGCCGGCTGGCCCCGCTGGTCCCCGAGGGCATCGTCAAGATTGCCGAGTCCGGTGTCCGCGGGCCGCACGACCTGCTCGCCTACGCGGCGTCCGGTGCGGACGCGGTGCTGGTGGGGGAGAGCCTGGTCACCGGCAAGGACCCGCGGAGCGCGGTGGCCGACCTGGTCACCGCGGGCTCGCACCCCGCGCTGCGCGGGGACCGCGGATGACCGGACCGGCAGCGGCACCGGCCGGTTCCGCGGCCGCGGTCGCGGCAGCCGCATCGAACGACAGCGGCCGTCCCGGGCACTTCGGGCCGTACGGCGGCCGGTTCGCGCCCGAGGCGCTGATGTCCGCGCTGGACGAGCTGGCCCGTGAGTACGCGTCAGCCCAGGCCGACCCGGCGTTCCAGGCCGAGCTCACCGGCCTGCTCACCGGGTACGCCGGGCGGCCCACCCTGGTCACCGAGGTGCCGCGGTTCGCCGCCCGGGCCGGGGAGTGCCGGATCCTGCTCAAGCGGGAGGACCTGGCGCACACCGGCTCGCACAAGATCAACAATGTGCTCGGCCAGGCGCTGCTGACCAAGCGGATGGGCAAGCAGCGGATGATCGCCGAGACCGGGGCGGGCCAGCACGGCGTGGCCACCGCGACCGCGTCCGCGCTGCTCGGCCTGGACTGTGCCGTATACATGGGCGAGGAAGACACCGAGCGGCAGGCGCTGAACGTGGCCCGGATGCGGCTGCTCGGCGCGGAGGTGGTGCCGGTCGCGACCGGCAGCCGGACCCTCAAGGACGCCATCAACGAGGCGTTCCGCGACTGGGTCACCACGGTCGACACCACGCACTACTGCATCGGCTCGGTGATGGGCCCCGACCCGTTCCCGACCATGGTGCGCGACTTCCAGCGGGTCATCGGGGTGGAGGCCCGGGAGCAGGTGCTGGCCATGACCGGCCGCCTGCCGGACGCGGTGATCGCCTGCGTCGGCGGCGGGTCGAACGCTATCGGCGCGTTCCACGCGTTCATTCCGGACGAGACGGTGCGGCTGATCGGCTGCGAGGCGGGCGGCGATGGCCCGGAAAGCGGGCATAACGCGGCCACCCTGGTGGCCGGGTCGGCCGGGGTCATCCACGGCATGCGCACCTACCTGCTGCAGGACGCCGACGGGCAGACGCTGCCCACCCACTCGGTGTCGGCTGGGCTGGACTACCCCGGCGTCGGGCCGGAGCACTCCTGGCTGCACGACACCGGCCGGGCCAGCTACCGTGCGGTCTCGGACGCGCAGGCCATGGACGCGTTCTCAGTGCTCTGCCAGACCGAGGGCATCATCCCGGCCATCGAGTCGGCGCACGCCCTGGCCGGTGCCCTGCAGGTGGCCGGTGAACTGGAGCCGGGCGCGCTGCTGCTGGTCAACCTGTCGGGCCGGGGCGACAAGGATGTGGGCATCGCGGGCCGCTGGTTCGGCCACCTGACCCCTGGGGTGGCCGGATGACTGCCGTGACCACCGCGTTTGAGAAGGCGGCCGCGGAGGGCCGGGCCGCCCTGGTCGGCTACCTGCCGGCCGGCTTCCCCTCGGTGGACGGCGCGATCCGGGCCGCGGTGGCCATGGCCGAGTCCGGCTGCGACGTGCTGGAGATCGGCCTGCCCTACTCCGACCCGCTGATGGACGGCCCGGTCATCCAGGAAGCCACGCACCGGGCGCTCACCGCCGGGACCCGGGTCGCCGACGTGCTGCGCACGGTGCAGGCAGTCGCGGGCACTGGCGTTGCGACGCTGGTCATGACGTACTGGAATCCAGTCGATCACTACGGCGTCGCGTCCTTCGCCGCCGACCTGGCGTCGGCCGGCGGGGCCGGCCTGATCACCCCAGACCTGCCGCCGGAAGAGGCGGGGGCGTGGGTCTCGGCCGCGGACCAGCACGGCCTGGACCGGGTCTTCCTGGTCGCGCCGAGCTCGTCGGGCGAGCGGATCGTGCGGATCACCGCGGCCTGCCGCGGGTTCGTCTACGCGGCCTCGCTGATGGGCACGACCGGCGCACGGGACGCGGTCGGGTCGGCCGCGGCCGGGCTGGTCAGCCGGGTCAAAAACGTCACCAGCCTGCCGGTCGCGGTGGGCCTGGGGGTACGCGACGGCCGCCAGGCCGCCGAGGTGGCCGGGTTCGCCGACGGCGTCATCGTGGGATCGGCGTTCGTGCAGCGGCTGCTGGCCGCGCCGGACGAGGCGGCCGGGCTGGCCGCGGTGCGCGAGCTGGCCACCGAACTGGCCGCCGGCGTCCGCGCCGCCGCGCCCGCGCGGGGCTGACCCGCCGCCCCGGACGCGGTCAGCGCGTTTGCCGCCCGGATCCGGGGGCACACCCAGAGAGCAATTTGCACGAAGCGCATGTTTCCAGCGGGTCAGGTGTTTCGCGAACCGCATCAAGCGGGGATGATTGACCTGGTGGCGTAATCTCCGTGTAACCTACGAGCACTACTCGAGGGAGCCACACCACGATCAGCGTGGTTTGGTGGCAGGGCCAACGTCGTCCCGACCGCATGCGAGAACGCAAATTCGGATCGGACGACGGGAGTTTGGATGGCACCTGCCGCTATCGCGAGCACGGGGGGACTTTACGACAGCAGCTTCGAGCACGACGCGTGCGGCGTCGGGTTCGTCGCTGACCTGTCCGGGCGGCCCAGCCACGACACCGTGGCCAAAGCGCTGACCGTACTCCGCAATCTGGAGCACCGCGGCGCGCAGGGCAGCGACCCCAACACGGGCGACGGCGCGGGCATCCTGACCCAGATCCCGGACGCCTTCTTCCGTGCCGTGTGCCACTTCGAGCTGCCGCCGGCCGCTCTACGCGGCCGGCCTGGTGTTCCTGCCCCCGGGCGAGGAACCCGCGGCGGAGGCGGTGGCGGCGGTCGAGCGGCTGGCGGCCGACGAAGGGCTGACCATCCTGGGCTGGCGCGAGGTGCCGGCCGACCTGGCGCACTGCGGCGAGGGCTCACTGGCCGTGCTGCCGGTACTGCGCCAGCTATTCGTCACCGCGCCCGGTGAGAGCGGCATCGTGCTGGACCGGCGGGCGTTCTGCCTGCGCAAGCGGGTGGAGCACGAGGCCGCCTGCTATCTGGTCAGCCTGTCCGCCCGGACCATCGGCTACAAGGGCATGCTGACCGCGCCGCAGCTCGAGCCGTTCTACCCGGACCTGTCCGACCCGCGCTACGTGTCCACACTGGCCCTGGTGCACTCGCGGTTCTCCACCAACACGTTCCCGTCCTGGCCGCTGGCCCATCCGTACCGCTACATCGCGCACAACGGCGAGATCAACACGGTGCGCGGCAACCGGAACTGGATGCGCGCACGGGAGGCCATGCTGGACAGCGGGCTGTTCCCGCGGTCCGCCGACGGCCGGGGCATGGAGCGGCTGCTGCCCATCCTGGACGAGACCGGCAGCGACTCGGCCAGCTTCGACGAGTGCCTGGAACTGCTGCACCTGGGCGGCCGCTCGCTGCCGCACGCGATCTTGATGATGATCCCCGAGCCGTGGGAGAACCACGACGAGATGGACCCGGCCCGGCGGGCGTTCTACCGGTTCCACTCCACGCTGATGGAGCCGTGGGACGGGCCGGCCTGCGTGGCGTTCACCGACGGCACCGTGATCGGGGCGGTGCTGGACCGCAACGGGCTGCGCCCGGGCCGGTACTGGGTGACCAGGGACGGCCTGGTCGTGCTGGCCAGCGAGGTCGGCGTGCTGGACATCGACCCGGCCGACGTGGTCCGCAAGGGCCGGCTGCAGCCCGGCCGGGTGTTCCTGGCCGACACCGCCGCCGGCCGGATCCTGGAGGACGCCGACGTCAAGTCCGGGCTGGCGGGCCAGCACCCGTACGCGGACTGGCTGCACGCGGGCCTGCTGCACCTCGATGACCTGCCCGACCGGGTCCGGGCGCTGCCCGGCGCGGCCGAGCTGACCACCCAGCAGCAGCTGTTCGGCTACACCGAAGAGGAACTGCGGGTGCTGCTGGCCCCGATGGCCCGGGCTGGCGCCGAGCCAATCGGGTCGATGGGCACGGACACGCCGATCGCCGCGCTGTCCGGCCGGCCCCGGCTGCTGTTCGACTACTTCTCCCAGCTGTTCGCGCAGGTGACGAACCCGCCGCTGGACGCCATCCGGGAAGAGCTGGTGACCTCGCTGGAGGTCTCGACCGGCCCGGAGGGCAACCTGTTCGAGCCGGGCCCGGCGTCCTGCCGGCAGATCGTGCTGCCATTCCCGGTGATCAGCGACAACGACGTCAACAAGATCATCCACATCAACGACGACGGTGACCTGCCCGGGTTCGAGTCGTACGTGGTGGACGGCCGGTACCCGGTGGCGGGCGGCGGCGACAGCCTGCGCCAGCGGCTGGCCGAGATCTGCGCCGGCGTGTCCGCCGCCATCACCCGCGGCGCGCGGATCATCGTGCTGTCCGACCGGAGCGCCGGGGCCGACCCGGCCAGCGGGCTGGCCCCGATCCCGTCGCTGCTGCTGACCGGGACCGTGCACCACCACCTGATCCGGGAGCGGACCCGGACCCGGGCCGGGCTGATCGTGGAGTCCGGCGACGCCCGGGAGTGCCACCACATCGCGCTGCTCATCGGCTACGGCGCCGCGGCGGTCAACCCGTACGTGGCCCTGGAGACGGTGCAGGACATGGTGCGCCGCGGCGTGCTCGAAGGAGTCACCGCCCGCAAGGCGGCGGAGAACCTGATCAAGGCGCTGGGCAAGGGCGTGCTGAAGATCATGTCCAAGATGGGCGTGTCCACCGTGGCCTCCTACACCGGGGCGCAGATCTTCGAGGCGGTCGGGCTGGGCCCGGACGTGATCAGCACCTGTTTCACCGGGACCACGTCCCGGCTGGGCGGGGTCGGCTTCGGCGAGCTGGCCGCGGAGGCCGCGGCGCGGTACCGGCGGGCCGTGCCGGCCCGCGGCGCCGGGCCCGATCACCGGCGGCTGGAGACCGGCGGCGAGTACCAGTGGCGCCGCGAGGGTGAGCCGCACCTGTTCAACCCGGAGACCGTGTTCAAGCTGCAGCACGCCACCCGGACCCGGCGCTACGAGATCTTCAAGGAGTACACCCGGCTGGTGGACGACCAGTCCGCCCGGCTGATGACGCTGCGCGGCATGTTCCGCATCCGCGGCGTCGAACAGGCCGCCGGGGAAATCACCGACCCACGTGGGCTGGGCGCAGCGTCGCACCCGGCCCGCGTGCCTATTGGCATCGACGAGGTCGAGCCGGTGTCGGCCATCGTGCGCCGGTTCTCCACCGGCGCCATGTCCTACGGGTCGATCTCGGCCGAGGCGCACCAGACGCTGGCCATCGCGATGAACCGGCTCGGCGCGCGGTCCAACACCGGCGAGGGCGGCGAGGACCCGGACCGGTTCGTACCCGACGCCAACGGCGACCTGCGCCGGTCGGCGGTCAAGCAGGTGGCCAGCGGCCGGTTCGGGGTGACCAGCGAATACCTGGTCAACGCGGACGACCTGCAGATCAAGATGGCCCAGGGGGCCAAGCCAGGGGAGGGCGGCCAGCTGCCCGGGCACAAGGTCTACCCGTGGATCGCCAAGACCCGGTACTCCACCCCCGGGGTGGGGCTCATCTCCCCGCCGCCGCACCACGACATCTACTCCATCGAGGACCTGGCCCAGCTCATCCACGACCTGAAGAACGCCAACCCGCGGGCCCGGGTGCACGTCAAGCTGGTCGCCGAGGTGGGTGTCGGCACCGTGGCGGCCGGGGTGTCCAAGGCGCACGCCGACGTGGTGCTGATCTCCGGGCACGACGGCGGCACCGGCGCCGCCCCGCTGACCAGCATCAAGCACGCGGGCGCGCCGTGGGAGCTGGGGCTGGCCGAGACCCAGCAGACGCTGCTGCGGTCCCGGCTGCGGGACCGGATCGTGGTGCAGACCGACGGCCAGCTGAAGACCGGCCGGGACGTGATCATCGCCGCGCTGCTCGGCGCCGAGGAGTTCGGCTTCGCCAGCGCCCCGCTGGTCGTCTCCGGCTGCATCATGATGCGGGTCTGCCACCTGGACACCTGCCCGGTCGGGGTGGCCACGCAGAACCCGGAGCTGCGCCAGCGGTTCACCGGCAAGCCCGAGTTCGTGGTCAACTTCTTCGAGTTCATCGCCGAGGAGGTGCGCGAGTACCTGGCCGCGCTCGGCTTCCGCACGCTGGACGAGGCGATCGGCCGGGTCGACCTGCTCGACGCCGAGCGGGCCATCGGCCACTGGAAGGCGGCCGGGCTGGACATCTCGCCGATCCTGCACCGGCCCGAGCTGGACGACGGCGCGGCGCTGCACCACACGACCAGCCAGGACCACGGCATCGACCGGGCCCTGGACAACACGCTGATCCAGCTGGCCGAGGGCGCGCTGGCCGATGGCACGCCGGTGACGCTGGACCTGCCGGTGCGGAACGTGAACCGCACCGTGGGCACCATGCTCGGCTACGAGGTGACCCGGCGGTGGGGCGGCGCGGGGCTGCCGGACGACACCATCCACGTCCGGTTCCGCGGTTCGGCCGGGCAGTCGTTCGGCGCGTTCCTGCCCCGCGGCATCACCCTGCGGCTGGCCGGTGACGCCAACGACTACCTGGGTAAGGGCCTGTCCGGCGGGCGGATCATCGTCGCCCCGGACGCGGACGCCCCGTTCCACGCCGAGGAGCAGATCATCGCGGGCAACGTGATCGGCTACGGCGCCACCGCGCGGCGAGATGTTCCTGCGCGGTGTCGTCGGCGAGCGGTTCTGCGTGCGCAACTCCGGGGCGACCGCGGTGGCCGAGGGCACCGGCGACCACGGCTGCGAGTACATGACCGGCGGCGTCGTGGCGGTGCTCGGGCCGGTCGGCCGCAACTTCGCGGCCGGCATGTCCGGCGGCATCGCCTACCTGCTCGACCCCAATCCGGTCCGGGTCAATACCGACATGGCTGACCTGGAGGACCTGGATGAGTCCGATGCCGCCCAGCTGCAGGAGCTGGTCGAGCGGCATGACGCCGAGACTGGTTCCGCGGTGGCGGCCCGGCTGCTGGCCGACTGGGATGCGGAGGTACTGGCGTTCAGAAAAGTAATGCCGAAGGACTACAAGCGGGTGCTGCTCGCGGCGCGGGCCGCCGAGCTCGAGGGGCGCGACGTCAACCAGGCCGTGATGGCCGCGGCGCACGGCTGAGGGGAAGGTTAGACATGGCTGACCCCAAGGGGTTCCTGCGCACGCCGCGGGAGACGCCGGCCCGCCGCCCGGTGGACATCCGGATCCGCGACTGGCGCGAGGTGTACACCGATTTCCCGCCGGTCGCGCTGGAGGCGCAGGCCGGGCGGTGCATGGACTGCGGGATACCGTTCTGCCACCAGGGCTGCCCGCTGGGCAACCTGATCCCGGAGTGGAACGACCTGGTCTGGCGGCACGACTGGCGGGACGCCGCCGAACGGCTGCACGCCACCAACAACTTCCCGGAGTTCACCGGGCGGCTCTGCCCCGCGCCCTGTGAGAGCGCGTGCGTGCTCGGCATCAACGCCGACCCGGTGACCATCAAGCAGGTCGAGGTGGAGATCATCGACCGGGCCTGGGCCGAGGGCTGGGTGACGGCCCGCGCCGCCGCGCTGCGGCGCGCGGCCAGGCGGGTGGCGGTGATCGGCTCCGGGCCGGCCGGGCTGGCCGCCGCCCAGCAGCTGACCCGGGCCGGGCACGAGGTGACCGTGTTCGAGCGGGCCGAGGCGCCCGGCGGGCTGCTGCGCTACGGCATCCCCGAGTTCAAGATGGAAAAGCGGCACCTGGACCGGCGGCTGGGCCAGATGCGGGCCGAGGGCACCGAGTTCAGATGCGGGGTGACGGCTGGCACGGGACATCACCGCGGCCGAGCTGCGAGCGGAGTTCGACGCGATCATGCTGGCGGCGGGGCTCGACGGTGGCCCGCGGGCTGCCGGTGCCGGGGGCGACGCTGCCGGCGTGCACCAGGCCATGGAGTTCCTGCCGCTGGCCAACCGGGCGGTGGCCGCCTCGCTGGGTCCGGCGGCGGGCCCGCCTCACCGGGGCCGGTGCCGGAGCCGCCGATCAGCGCCCGCGGCAAGCACGTGGTCATCATCGGCGGCGGTGACACCGGCGCGGACTGCCTGGGCACCTCGCACCGGCAGGGCGCCGCGTCGGTGACGCAGCTGGAGATCCTGCCGCAGCCGCCGGAGGGGCGCCCGGCGCACCAGCCGTGGCCGACCTACCCGATGACGTTCCGGGTGTCCAGCGCGCACGAGGAGGGCGGCGACCGCGTCTACGCCGTCTCCACCCAGGAGTTCCTGGCCGACGAGGCCGGGCAGGTACGCGCGCTGCGCCTGGTCGAGGTGGAGTTGTCCGGCGGGAGGTTCGAGCCGATGCCGGGGACCGAGCGGGAGCTGCCCGCCGAGCTGGTGCTGCTGGCCATGGGCTTCACCGGGGCGCAGCGCGAGGGACTGCTGACCGACCTGGGCGTGGACTTCGACGCCCGCGGCAACGTGGCCAGGGACGCGAAGTTCGCCACCTCGGTGCCGGGGGTCTTCGTGGCCGGCGACATGGGCCGCGGCCAGTCGCTGATCGTCTGGGCCATCGCCGAGGGCCGTAGCGCCGCGGCGCCGCGGCGGACGCGTACCTGAGCGGCGACACCGTGCTGCCGGCGCCCATCCCGCCGACGGCCCGCTCGATGGCGTAGCCGGCCACCCGCCGCCGGCGGGATCCAGACGCGGCGGCCGCTCTACCGCGGCCGCCGTGCCAGCGGCCCGCCGGAGACCAACGGTGTTCTCCGGCGGCTACGCCGCTGGCCTGTGGCTAGGCCGCGTCCCCGGCGCGGAACGGCCCGGCCCGAGGCTGCCAGGGCCAGCCCCGCGCCGATGGCCAGCCCGCCCAGGATCGGGATCCCGTGCGCGTCGTTGACGGCGATCAGGGCCACCCCGGCCGCCACGACCACCACCGCCGCGGCCAGCGCCGGAACTGCCCGCAGCCGCACCACGGCCAGCCCCACCATCGACGTGCCCAGGAAGATCGTGGCGGCCGAGTTACCGCCGCCCGGCGCGGCGAAGGCGTAGGTGGCGATCAGGTTGAGCCCGGAGCACGCCGACCAGGAACAGGCCGATGGCCTGCGTTCCACCCCAGGCTATACCGCCAGCGTGGCGATGACGAACAGGACCAGCAGGTTGAAGACCGTGCCTTCCAGCCCGCCGTCCTGCACGATCGAGCCGGTGAGCAGCCGCCGGTATCGTGGCTGGTCCTTGATATGGTCCGGCTGCCGGGACAGCACCGAAGATGGCCGTGCACAGCCGAGCTCGTCAGCGCGGCACGCCGTCCGCGGTGGCCAGTGCTGCCGGGCGCGGCCGCCGCGCCGCTGGCCGGCCTGAGCAGCTGCCAGCGCACGGCGCTGGCCGCCCACCCAGTAGCCTGCGAAGCCGCCGGGCCCGGCGTGTCCATGTGAAGTCGTCTCTCGCCAGGTAACGGGTCCGGACATCGGATGACTGTTCGGTGAATTGTGCCTGGCAGGCCCGGCGGCCAGGCCCCCGCCGTGCCACAGTGGTTTAGACCAATCAGGCAGCGGCCAGGGTGTGCGCAGCCGCAAGGTGCGCGCCCGGCAGGGTGTGAGGCGAGATGACCAGCGGCCGCCGGGCAAAGATCGTTTGCACGCTCGGGCCCGCCACCAGCACCCCGGAAGGTGGCCGGCCTGGTCGCCGCGGGCATGGACGTGGCCCGGCTGAACCTGAGCCATGGCCGCCAGGACGGGCACCGGGCGGTCTACCAGCGGGTACGGGCCGCGTCCGACGCCGCCGGGCATAGCGTGGGCGTGCTGGTGGACCTGCAGGGCCCGAAGATCCGGCTGGGCACGTTCCGCGGCGGCCCGGTCCAGCTGGCCGCGGGCCAGGAGTTCACCATCAGCGTCCGGCCGGCGTGCCGGGGACGAGCACGAGGCATCGACCACCTACCCGGGCCTGGCCGACGACGTAACAGCCGGGGACACCGTGCTGGTGGACGACGGCCGGGTGGTCCTACAGGTGACCGCGGTCCAGGATGGCCGGGTCCGCACCCAGGTGATCATCGGCGGGACGGTATCCGACCACAAGGGGCTCAACCTGCCCGGCATGGCGGTCAGCGTGCCCGCGCTGACCGCCAAGGACCAGGCCGACCTGCGCTGGGCGCTCCGGCTGCGGGCCGACATGATCGCGCTGTCCTTCGTCCAGGGCCCGGCGGACGCCGACGCGCCCCGGAAGATCATGGACGAGATGGGGGTCCGGCTGCCGCTGATCGCGAAGATCGAGAAACCGCAGGCCCTGGACACGCTGGACGAGATCGTGGCCGCGTTCGACGGGGTCATGGTCGCGCGCGGCGACCTGGGGGTGGAACTCCCGCTGGAACAGGTGCCGATGGCTGCAGAAGCGGATCATCGCGCGGGCCAGGGACAAGGCCAAGCCGGTGATCGTGGCCACCCAGATGCTCGAGTCGATGATCTCCGCGCCCCGCCCCACCCGGGCCGAGGCGTCCGACGTGGCCAACGCCGTGCTGGACGGCGCGGACGCGCTCATGCTGTCCGCCGAGACCAGCGTCGGTGAGTATCCGGCCGGGACGGTGGCCACCATGGCCCGCATCATCACCGCGGCCGAACGGGATTTCCTCCGCCCGGCCCACTCGCTGCCCCGGGTGCCGACCACCACCGGGGGCGCCATCGCCCGGGCCGCGGCCGAGGTCGGCGCGGTGGTCGGGGCCGGGGCACTGGTCGCGTTCACCATCACCGGGGAGACCGCGCGGCGGCTGGCCCGGTACCGGTCGCCGATCCCGCTGCTGGCCTTCACCCCGCAGCCCGCCACCCGCAGCCAGCTGGCGCTGACCTGGGGGGTGGAGACGTTCATCGTGCCGCCTGCGCGGCATACCGATGAGATGGTCCGCCAGGTGGAGGACGCGCTGCTGCAGATCGGCCGCTGTGAGAAAGGCGACAAAGTGGTCATCGTGGCGGGCAGCCCGCCCGGCGCCCCGGGCCGGACCAACGCGCTGCGGGTGCACACCATCGGCGACGCCGCGGCGCTCGGCGCGGGGCTGACGTGATCCCGGTAAACGGCCCTGACCAGGCCAGATACAGTCTCACGGGGGTCCGGACGCGTACCGGACGGTGCCCCGGGTGGGATTCGAACCCACACTGCATGGTTTTTGAGACCATGGACTCTGCCTGTTGGTCTACCGGGGCGTCGCCAGGCCGCGTGGGCAGCCTCGGCGCAGCGTTAATCTACCTGCTGCCGGTACGATCATGAGCGTGAGTCAGACCCCATTGCGTGTTTTGATCGCCGAAGACGAGGCGCTGATCCGGCTCGACCTCAAGGAGATGCTTGAGGAAGAGGGCTATGTCGTGGTCGGCGAGGCCGCTGATGGTCAGGCGGCCGTGGATCTGGCCCGCCAGCACCGCCCGAACCTGGTCATCCTCGACGTGAAGATGCCGGTCCTTGACGGCATCTCAGCCGCCGAGCAGGTTGCCGCCGAGCACATCGCCCCGGTAGTCATCCTGACCGCGTTCTCCCAGCGTGAGCTGGTCGAGCGGGCACGCGACGCGGGTGCGATGGCGTACCTGGTCAAGCCGTTCACCAAGGCTGACCTGGTGCCCGCGATCGAGATCGCGGTCAGCCGGTTCCAGGAGGTGTCCGCGCTCGAGGGCGAGGTCGGCACGCTGAAGGAGCGGCTCGAGGTGCGCAAGCTGCTCGACCGGGCCAAGGGCAAGCTGCAGACCGACTACGGGCTGACCGAGCCGGACGCGTTCCGCTGGATCCAGAAGACCTCGATGGACCAGCGGCTGGCCATGCGCGCGGTGGCCGAGCGGGTGCTGGACGGCAAGATGTCCCCGGCCGGCGCCACCGCCGGTGAGCCCGATCCACAGCCGCCGGCTGGCAGCTGACCTGGCCGCCCCCCGGGTTCGGGAGAACCCGGGGAACCTTTGGTGCCGTGTCGGCCTTCCCCGGGCCGACATGTTCTCTACTCAGCTCCCCGGGCTCTGCCCCACCACGGTAGCGAGCCGCTTCCCGCCGCGCAAAGGGGCGGCCACTCCCTGGCCAGTTTGTGATAAACGCACCGTCACGTGCGGTTTCCCCCGTTCTGTGCCGCGTGCTGCCAGCTCGCGGCCCGATGCTGCCCAACGGCCAGTGCCTGGCCCGTCCCGCCGCAGGCGGCTCGGCCGTCCGTGGTCACGGCATGGTCACGGCGTGCCCGCCAGGCGGGGCCTGGTCGCGGAGCAGGCAGGTGAGCCGGGCGGTGCATACCCGGCGGCCCTGATCGTCGCTGATAACGATCTCGTAGCTGGTGATGGTCCGGCCCGCGTGCAGCCGGGAGGCCACCGCGGTCACGGTGCCGCTGGCGGCCGCGCGGTGATGCGTCGCGCTGATCTCCACCCCGACCGCGAACCGGCCCGGGCCCGCGGTCAGCGCGGCGCCGAGCGAGCCGAGCGTCTCGGCCAGCACACAGGATGCGCCGCCGTGTAGCACCCCGTAGGGCTGGGTGTTGCCGTCCACCGGCATCGAGCCGGTGACCTGCTCGGCGCTGGCCGCGGTGACGGTCACGCCCATCCGGCCGACCAGCGTGTCGCGGCTGATGTTCGTGAAGTTGGCAATGATCTGATCTGAGCTGTCCTGCTCGGGCCGCACCCGCACCTCCAGATGTCCGCGCCGCGCCGCCGCGCGGTACCGGAAGCCTAGGCAGTCCGTGGGCCGGCCGGCCGGGACCGGGCGCGGATGGCCCCGGGCCGCCCGGCCCGGGGCGGCCTGCCGCGGAGACCGTTACCCCTGTTACGTACGTGACCCAAATGCCTCCAGTGACTCTGGTCAGCGGATACGACCTTTGTCATCTCACATCGGGTATGTCGGCCCGACCGCTATTTATGACCGGGGCCGGGTGAAAAGATCGGACATTCTGGGCTCAAATACTGGCGTGTCGTATAGGTGAGCGTTAACAATGCCCCCTGGGGGTCGTCTGTGCCGACCTCCGGGAAAACCCAACGAAGGGAGTTCTCCATGCGCCAGGTGTTGAGAGGACGGCTGAACTTGTCAGCCGTGCGCCTCGGCACAGCGGCCGCCGTCGCGGTGGCCGTGGCCGGAACGCTCGGTGTCACTGCCGCCTCAGCCAGCCCGTCGGGCGGTGGCGGCTGCAGCCCGACCGTCAGCAAGCAGTTCTTCGGCAAGACCGTCGAGCCGTACACCGGCAAGAACACGTCGGTGTACCGGTACACGCTGACCAACTGCCGCGGCATGCAGGTCAAGATCCTGACCTTCGGTGCCATCACGCAGTCGATCACGGTCCCGTCCCGGCATGGTGCCAAGGCCGATGTGGTTCTTGGCTTCAAGACGCTGGCCGACTACGTCAAGTTCGACAGCCCGCCGGTGACCGCCAACGGCGGCCCGTACTTCGGTGAGACCGTCGGCCGCTACGCCAACCGCATCGCCAAGGGCACGTTCAAGCTGAACGGCCAGACCTACACCCTGCCCATCAACAACGGTGTGAACAGCCTGCACGGCGGCCTGGTCGGGTTCGGCAATCACATCTGGGCGTCCAAGGCGGTGCACGGCAACGGCTCGGCCGGCGTGCAGCTGACCCTGGTCAGCCCGAACGGTGACTCGAGTGGCGCGGCGGGCTCGCCCGGCTGCCCGAACGGCTGCACCGGCTACCCGGCCCAGCTGACCGTGCAGGTTACCTACACGCTGAACAACCAGGGCCAGCTCGGCATCCACTACAACGCGCACAACGACAGCTCGAGCCTGTCCACGGTGCTCAACCTGACCAACCACAGCTACTTCAACCTGGCCGGCGAGGCCTCGCCCGCGGGCTCGGCCTACCGCCAGTTCGTGCAGATCAACGCGAACAACTACTCGCCGACCGACACCACCCAGATCCCGCTGCCGATCGCCAACGGAGTCCCGGTCGCGGGCACCCCGTTCGACTTCCGCGCGCCGCACACCATCGGCTCGCGGATCAGCGACGTGAGCGCGCCCGACAACGTGCCGTCGCAGTTCAACAACGCGACCGGCGGCGAGAGCCAGCTGCTCATCGCCCAGGGTTACGACCACAACTGGATCCTGAACAAGCAGACCGCCGCGAGCACCGGCCCGGACGGGCTGAACCTGGCCGCCCGCGCCTTCGACCCGGGCAGCGGCCGTGAGCTGACCGTCTGGACCGACCAGCCGGGCGTGCAGTTCTACAGCGGCAACTTCCTCAACGGGACACTGGTGGGCATCAGCGGGCACACGTACCGGCAGGGTGCCGGGTACACGTTCGAGACCCAGCACTTCCCGGACTCGCCGAACCAGCCCGAATTCCCCTCGACCAGCCTGGCCCCGGGGAAGACCTTCGCCTCGACAACCATCTTCGCGTTCAGCTCATAACGCCAAATCAGTGAGGCCAGACCGGGCCGGCCGGGGTACCCGCAGGTGCCCCGGCCGGCCTGTCACTGTCCGAGCTGACCACTAGACTTCCTGCGTGGTGACGAAGCCGACCCAGGCATCCGCGTCCGGCCAGGCCCAGCCTTCGGGCGGTCCGGCAGGCACATCCGCGCCCGCCCGGGACCGGCTGCTGCTGCTCGACGGGCACTCGCTGGCCTACCGGGCGTTCTTCGCGCTGCCACCGGAGAACTTCTCGACCACCACCGGCCAGCCGACCAACGCGGTCTACGGCTTCACCGCGATGCTCATCAACGTGCTGCGCGACGAGCAGCCCACGCACGTGGCGGTGGCCTTCGACCGCAGCGAGCCCACGTTCCGGCATGAGCAGTACGTGGAATACAAGGCCAACCGGCGGGAGACCCCGGCCGACTTCCGCAGCCAGCTCAGCCTGATCTTCGAAGTGCTCGACGCGCTTGGCATCGCGTGGCTGTCCGTGGCCGGTTACGAGGCCGACGACATCATCGCCACGCTGGCCACTGAGGCCGAGGCCAGCGGCATGGACGTGGTCATCGTGACCGGCGACCGGGACGCGTTCCAGCTGATCAGCGACTCGGTCTCGGTGCTGAAGACGGGCCGCGGGGTGAGCGAGACCACCCGCTTCACGCCCGAGGTGCTGATGGCGACGTACGGGCTGACCCCGGCCCAGTACCCGGACTTCGCCGCGGTCCGCGGTGACCCCAGCGACAACCTGCCGAACATCCCCGGCGTGGGGGAGAAGACCGCGGCCAAGTGGATCACCGAGTTCGGCTCGCTGACCGAGCTGACCGACCGGGTGGACGAGGTCAAGGGCAAGGCGGGCGACAAGCTGCGCGAGCACCTGGGCAACGTGCTGCGCAACCGGCAGCTCACCGAGCTCGCACGGGACGTCCCGCTGGAGGCCACCGCGACCGAGCTGCGGCCGGTGCCCTGGGACCGGGAGCAGATCCACCAGCTGTTCGACACGCTCCAGTTCCGGGTGCTGCGGGACCGGCTCTACACCACGCTGCCCAACGGCATCGGCGTGGCCGCCACCGCCGCGGCCGCGGCGGCCGAGCCGGGTGAGGCCTTCGAGGTGGACGTGGCCCAGCCCGGCGCGGGCGAGCTGGCTGCCTGGCTGGCCGAGCACACAGACACTGACCAGTCAAGCACGGGCGGGCCAGGCCGCTCCGGGCTGGCCGCCAGCGGGGTGTGGGGCCGCGGCACCGGACGGCTGGAGGGCCTGGCGCTGGCCACCCCGGATGACGCCGGGGCGTTCATCGACCCGGCCACGCTGACCGAGGAAGACGAGCAGGCGCTGGCCAGCTGGCTGGCCGACCCGGCCCAGCCCAAGGCGCTGCACGACGCCAAGGGCCCGCTGCACGCGCTGGCCGCCCGCGGGTTCCAGCTGGCCGGCCTGACCAGCGACAC
Source organism: uncultured Actinomycetes bacterium (assembly GCA_963747705.1). Lineage (GTDB taxonomy): Bacteria > Actinomycetota > Actinomycetes > Streptosporangiales > Streptosporangiaceae > RYN-230. The sequence goes on from CAVVGF010000037.1 coordinate 32,807, forward strand.
CGCGCTGGCCGCCTACCTGGCGCTGCCCGGCCAGCGCACCTTCGACCTGGCCGACCTGGCCCTGCGCTACACCGGCAAGGAGCTCGGCACGGCCAGCGGCACGCCGACCGGCCAGCTCACCCTGGACCTGGCCAGCGAGGAGGACGGCGAGGCCGAGGCGGCCATGGCGCTGGTGCTGCGCGCCCGGGCCACCGCCGAGCTGGCCGACGCGCTGGACGCCGACCTGGACCGGCGCGGCGCCAGTGAGCTGCTGCGCGACGTCGAGCTGCCGCTGGTCAGCGTGCTGGCCGCGATGGAGCAGGCCGGCATCGCCGCCGACTCCGATCACCTGGCGGCCATGTCGGCCGGGCTGGGCGGTGAGGTCAAGGCGGCCGAGCAGGCCGCGTTCGCGGCCGTCGGGCACGAGTTCAACCTGGGCTCACCCAAGCAGCTGCAGGAAGTGCTGTTCACCGAGCTGGGCCTGCCCAAGACCAAGCGGATCAAGACCGGGTACACCACCGACTCCGAGGCGCTGACCAGCCTGCTCGCGCAGACCGAGCACCCCGTGCTCGAGCACCTGCTGCGGTACCGCGACGTGGCCAAGCTGAAGAGCATCGTGGACACGCTGATCCCGATGGCCGGTGATGACGGCCGGATCCACACCACCTACAACCAGATGATCGCGGCGACCGGCCGCCTCTCGTCCACCGACCCGAACCTGCAGAACATCCCGATCCGGACCGAGGAAGGCCGCCGGATCCGGCAGGGCTTCATCGTCGGCCCGGGCTACCAGACGCTGCTCACCGCCGACTACAGCCAGATCGAGCTGCGCATCATGGCCGACCTGTCCGGCGACACCGCGCTGCAGGAGGCGTTCACCTCCGGCCGGGACTTCCACGCCGAGACCGCGTCCCGGGTGTTCGGTGTGCCCGCCGACGAGGTCACCGGCGAGATGCGCAGCAAGATCAAGGCGATGAACTACGGGCTGGCCTACGGCCTGTCCGCCTACGGTCTGTCCCAGCAGCTGCGGATCTCCACCGATGAGGCCCGCGGCCTGATGGATGAATACTTCCAGCAGTTCGGCGGCATCCGGGACTACCTGAACGAGGTGGTGGCCCAGGCGCGCCGGGACGGCTACACCCAGACGATCATGGGCCGCCGCCGCTACCTGCCCGACCTGACCTCGGACAACCGGCAGCGCCGTGAGATGGCCGAGCGGATGGCGCTGAACGCGCCGATCCAGGGTTCGGCCGCCGACATCATCAAGGTCGCCATGCTCCGGGTGGACCAGGCGCTGCGGGCCCAGGGGCTGCGCTCCCGGATGCTCCTGCAGGTGCACGACGAACTGCTCTTCGAAGTCGCCGAAGGTGAGCTGGACACGCTGCGCACCCTGGTCAGCGACACCATGTGCGGCGCGTTTGAGCTGCGCGTTCCGCTCCAGGTTTCGGTTGGTACCGGACGCAGCTGGGCCGACGCCGCGCACTAGGCCAGGGAATCTCAAGACCGCACAAAGCGCTGTACAGCAGGGGTAACGATCATGCGGCGATCGTTGCCTGCGATTGACCCACTGCCTGAGCTCTCATATCCTGAGCGCTGCGCCGTGTTCTGGTGCAGTCCCGCCATGGCCAGGCATGGCCGCGGTCGGCCGACAGGCTGGCTGTGGCTCGCCAGGTCGGCCAGGCAAATCCAGTTCACTCCTGAAAGCCCAGCTGATGGGCTATCGGGTTAGCGCGTCCTAAACCTACTTCCCTGTCCGCCGGAGTCAACCAACACATGACGAGTAGCACAGAGGCCAGCCCGACCCCCAAGGTGGCGGTCAACGACATCGGGTCGCAGGAGGCCTTCCTCGCCGCGATCGACGAGACCATCAAGTACTTCAACGACGGTGACATCGTGGAGGGCACCGTCGTCAAGGTTAACCGAGACGAGGTCTTGCTCGACATCGGCTACAAGACGGAAGGGGTCATCCCCTCCCGTGAGCTGTCGATCAAGCACGATGTGGATCCACACGACGTGGTCAAGGTCACTGATCACATCGAGGCTCTTGTCCTGCAGAAGGAGGACAAGGAAGGCCGCCTCATCCTGTCCAAGAAGCGCGCGCAGTACGAGCGCGCCTGGGGCACGATCGAGAAGATCAAGGATGACGACGGCGTGGTCACCGGCACCGTCATCGAGGTGGTCAAGGGCGGCCTGATCCTGGACATCGGGCTGCGCGGCTTCCTGCCGGCCTCGCTGGTCGAGATGCGCCGGGTTCGTGACCTGCAGCCGTACGTGGGCCGGGAGATCGAAGCCAAGATCATCGAGCTGGACAAGAACCGCAACAACGTGGTGCTGTCCCGCCGGGCCTGGCTCGAGCAGACCCAGTCCGAGGTGCGGCAGAACTTCCTCAACACGCTGCAGCGCGGCCAGATCCGCAAGGGCGTGGTGTCCTCCATCGTCAACTTCGGCGCGTTCGTGGACCTGGGCGGCGTAGACGGCCTGGTGCACGTGTCCGAGCTGTCCTGGAAGCACATCGACCACCCGGGTGAGGTCGTCGAGGTGGGCCAGGAAGTCACCGTCGAGGTGCTGGACGTCAACATGGACCGCGAGCGGGTGTCCCTCTCGCTCAAGTCGAACCCAGGAAGACCCGTGGCAGCAGTTCGCCCGCACGCACCAGATCGGCCAGGTCGTGCCGGGCCGGGTGACCAAGCTGGTTCCGTTCGGCGCGTTCGTCCGGGTCGAGGAGGGCATCGAGGGCCTGGTGCACATCTCCGAGCTGGCCGACCGGCATGTGGAGATTCCCGAGCAGGTGGTGCAGGTCGGCGACGAGATCTTCGTCAAGATCATCGACATCGACCTGGACCGGCGCCGGATCAGCCTCTCGCTCAAGCAGGCCAACGAGGGCACGATCGGGGAGGCGGTCGGCGACGACTTCGACCCGACCCTGTACGGCATGCCGGCCACCTACGACGAGCAGGGCAACTACGTCTATCCCGACGGCTTCGACGCCGAGACCGGCGAGTGGCTCGAGGGCTACGACACCCAGCGCGAGGAGTGGGAGCGGCAGTACGCCCAGGCGCGGTCCCGGTTCGAGGCGCACCGCCGCCAGGTCGCCGAGGCCCGCAAGGCGGACACCGGTGACGAGGGCGACGCCGAAGGCGGCTCCTCCGGCACGCACACCTCCGGTACCCCGGACCGCGGCGGCTCCAGCGGCGGCGCACTGGCCTCCGACGAGGCGCTCGCCGCGCTCCGCGACAAGCTGTCCGGCGGGCAGAGCTAGCCTGACCATCCTGCAGCCCGTGCCCGCGGTGCACCCAGTGTCACCGCGGCCGGGCTGTGCACCACCAAGGCCACCGGCCGGGGAGTGGCGGACGCATGCTTAAGGTCGGCCTGACCGGCGGCATCGGCTCCGGCAAGAGCGAGGTGGCCCGGCGGCTGGCCGGCTACGGCGCGCTGCTCATCGATGCCGACCAGATCGCCCGCGAGGTGGTCGAGCCGGGCACGCCCGGCCTGGCCCAGGTGGTGGGGCAGTTCGGCACGGCGGTGCTGGCCAAGGACGGCACGCTGGACCGGCAGGCGCTCGGCGAGATCGTGTTCACCGATGCGGAGCTGCGCGGCAAGCTGAACAGGATCATCCATCCGCTGGTCGGCGCCCGGATCCGGGACCTGGAGCAGGGTGCCGACCAGGACGCGATCGTGGTCGAGGACATCCCGCTGATCGCCGAGAACGACATGGCCGGCTTCTTCGACGTGGTCGTGGTGGTGGACGTGCCGCCGCGGATACAGGAGGAGCGGCTGGTACGAGACCGCGAAATGACCCGGGAACAGGTGGCGGCCCGGATGGCCGCGCAGGCCAGCCGGGAGCAGCGGCTGGCCATCGCCGGCATCGTGCTGGACAACTCCGGCTCGCTGGCCGAGCTGGACCGGCAGGTCGGCGAGCTGTGGGCCGAGCTGTCCCGGCAGGCCCGGTCCGGCCCCGGGCAATCTGTCGGACCCAGGAAATACAGTGGGCGGGTAGCCGGGTTCAACTTCGTGGAAGGGGGCAGTGCCGTGCGGCCAGTAAGTGATCTGCAGCGGCGGGTGGCGCCCTTCGAGGTGATCACCGACATGACGCCGGCCGGCGACCAGCCGCGCGCCATCGCCGAGATGGAGCGCCGGGTCAGCAGCGGCGAGAGGGACACCGTGCTGCTCGGCGCCACCGGGACCGGCAAGACCGCGACCGTGGCCTGGCTGGCCGAGCGGCTGCAGCGGCCGGTCCTGGTCATGCTGCCGAACAAGACGCTGGCCGCGCAGTTCGCCAACGAGCTGCGCGAGATGCTGCCGCAGAACGCGGTCGAGTACTTCGTCTCGTACTACGACTACTACCAGCCCGAGGCGTACATCCCGCAGACCGACACCTACATCGAGAAGGACTCCTCGATCAACGATGAGGTGGAGCGGCTGCGGCACTCGGCCACCAACTCGCTGCTCACCCGCCGGGACACGATCGTGGTGGCCTCGGTGTCCTGCATCTACGGCCTGGGCACGCCGCAGGAGTACGTGGACCGGATGGTCAAGCTGCGCGTCGGCGACACCACCGACCGGGACACGCTGCTGCGCCGCCTGGTGGGCATGCAGTACAGCCGCAACGACCTGGCCTTCACCCGGGGCACGTTCCGGGTGCGCGGCGACACCATCGAGATCATCCCGGTCTACGAGGAACTGGCCGTGCGGATCGAGATGTTCGGCGACGAGGTCGAGCGGCTGATGACGCTGCACCCACTGACCGGGGAAGTGATCAGCGAGGACGAGGAGCTGTACATCTTCCCGGCCACCCACTACGTGGCCGGGCCAGCCCGGATGGAGCGGGCCATCGCCGGCATCGAGGCCGAGCTGGAAGAGCGGCTCGATGAGCTGGAGCGGAACGGCAAGCTGCTCGAAGCGCAGCGGCTGCGCATGCGCACCACCTACGACATGGAGATGATGCGCCAGGTGGGCAGCTGCGCCGGCATCGAGAACTACTCGCGGCACATCGACGGCCGCGAGGCAGGCAGCCCGCCGAACACCCTGCTCGACTACTTCCCCGAGGACTTCCTGCTGGTCATCGACGAGTCGCACAACACCGTGCCGCAGATCGGCGCGATGTACGAAGGCGACGTCTCACGCAAGCGCAACCTGGTCGAGCACGGCTTCCGGCTACCCAGCGCGATCGACAACCGGCCGCTGACCTGGGACGAGTTCGGTGAGCGGATCGGCCAGACGGTGTACCTGTCGGCCACCCCCGGCCCGTACGAGCTGCAGCAGGTCGGCGGCGAGGTGGTCGAGCAGGTGATCCGGCCGACCGGTCTGGTCGACCCGGCGGTGATCGTCAAGCCGACCAAGGGCCAGATCGACGACCTGGTGGCCGAGATCCGGGACCGCGCCGAGCGCTCGGAACGGGTGCTGGTCACCACGCTGACCAAGAAGATGGCCGAGGACCTCACCGACTACCTGCTGGAGCTGGGCATCCGGGCGCGCTACCTGCACAGCGAGGTGGACACGCTGCGCCGGGTGGAGCTGCTGCGCGAGCTGCGGGTCGGCGAGTACGACGTGCTGGTCGGCATCAACCTGCTGCGGGAGGGCCTGGACCTGCCCGAGGTGTCATTGGTGTCCATCCTGGACGCGGACAAGGAAGGGTTCCTGCGCTCCGGCACCTCGCTGATCCAGACCATCGGCCGGGCCGCGCGGAACGTGTCCGGCCAGGTGCACATGTACGCCGACAAGGTCACCCCGTCCATGCGGCGGGCCATCGAGGAGACCAACCGGCGGCGGGCCAAGCAGGTCGCCTACAACACCGAGCACGGCATCGATCCCACGCCGCTGCGCAAGCGGATCGCGGACATCCTCGACCAGCTGGTCCGCGAGGACGCGGACACCGAGAAGCTGATCGGCGGGGCCGGCGGCAGCAGAGCCGGGGCAAGACGCCGGTGCCCGGGCTGTCCTCGCGCGTACGGGCCTCGGCCAGCGGGGCCGGGGAAGGCGAGGGTGGCAGTGCCGCGCGGGGCGACCTCATCGCGCTGATCAGCCAGCTCACCGAGCAGATGCACGCGGCCGCGGCCGAGCTGCAGTTCGAGGTGGCGGCCCGGATCCGGGACGAGATCAAAGAGCTCAAGCACGAGCTGCGCGGCATGCAGGCCGCTGGCGTCTGAGCCCACCGGGACGGCAACGGCGGCGCCGGGCGGAACCACTCACGCCCCCGATACGTCCAAGCAGTAGTTCAGGGCACTGAGCGGTCCAGGCCGCCGCTCAGTGCCCTGGCTCGCACTAGCCGGAGCGGGGGGCAGGAATGAGGTGTGTCATGGGCATGCCTGCGGGGCGACGGCTGATGTGCGCTGGGCCACGGTGCGCTGGGCACTGGCCGGCCCGTGCGCTGGGCCTGGCCGGTGCGCGCTGGCCGGCCTGGCCCTGGCCGCCTGCGGGACCGAGCAGGCCGCCACCACGTCCAGCGCCACCCAGCCCGCCAGCCCGGCCACGAGCCCGGCCAACTCGGCCAGCCCGGCGACGGGTGGCGCGCTGTGCCGGGACACGGCCGCGGTGACCCGGCTGGTGGTCACCCGGGTCAACTCGCTGCCACAGAACCACCTGCACTTCGCCGTCCCCGCCGGGATCACCATCACCGACCCGGCCACCGCCCGGGGCGTGGCCAAGGCCATCTGCGGGCTGCCGGTCAGGCCGAAGGGCCAGGTGATGAGCTGCCCGGCCGACTGGGGCGTCAGCTACCGGCTGAGCTTCGCGGCCGGCCGGAAGGCGTTCCCGGTGGTGACGATCACGGCCGGTGGCTGCGGCGGGGTCAGCGGGGCCGGGCCGGCCCGCCAGGCCACCACGGACGCGTTCTGGGCCGATCTGGCCAAGGCCCTGGGCGCCCCGCACCCGAACGCAGCCGCCCTCCAGGGCACCTAGCGGCGCGGCACCCCCGGGCCGCCCTCACGCCGGTTGCCGTGCGCGGTAGGGCGGCCGGCTGGGCCGCCACCCGGTCACCCGCGCTGGGTGACGCGCGCTGGTAGGTTCGCAGGGCCAGCCGCCGGCCAGGAAGGGTGCGCATGACCTGGGTGCTATTCGACTACGGCAACGTCATCTGCCAGCCACAGCCGGAGCGCGACGTGGCCCGGCTGGCCGAGGTGGCCGGCTGCACGGTGCCCGAGCTGCTCACCCCGTACTGGGCCTACCGGCTGGACTATGACCGGGCCGCGCTCGACGTGACCAGCTACTGGCAGCAGGTCGCCGCCGACCTGGGCGGCAGCTTCACCGGGCCGCAGATCGCCGAGCTGAGCGAGGTGGATGCCGGGTCCTGGCTGCACCTGCGGCCCGCCAGCGTGGACCTGGTGGCCGGGCTGGCCGCGGCCAGGGTCCGGCTGGCCGTGCTGTCCAACGCCCCCGAGGACACCGCGCAGGCGGTGGCCGGCCTGCCGGTGGCGGCGCACTTCGAGCACCTGATCTTCAGTTGCTACCTGAAGCTGGCCAAGCCCGATCCGGAGTGCTTCCGCGCCGCGCTGGCCGTGCTGCGGGCCGGGCGGCGACGTCATCTTCCTCGACGACCGCCCGGACAACGTGGCCGCGGCGGCCGCCCTGGGCATCCGGAGTACCCTCTTCACCGACGCCGCGACGGCCCGGGCCGACCTGGCCCGTTTCGGGGTGCGCGGGCCGTAAGGGTCTTGCGACCGGACTGACGAGCGAGGAACGAGCGAGGAGGGGAGGTCGCCCGCGCCGAAGGGGGCGCGCCGCCGACTGGACTGAGGAGCGAGGGAGCGAAGCGAGTGAGTGACGAGGGAAGCTCGGTGGGTATAGCGCCCCGGAGGCGCAAAGAAGCAGAGCGCGAGCGACCGAGCGACGAGGGAAGCTCGGCATTCAGCGCTCCCGGCGGCGCAGCAGCACAGCCCCGGAGGCGCAAAAGCTAGCCTCTTCTCGGGTTTTCCCTGATCTTTCCCCTACCCGGGGGGACCGAATTGGCCGTTCAGGAAATCCTCAGCGTAGTGTCATGACTGTGTTGGCCAGTCTGGTCGCCGCGGTTGTGGCCGCCATCTGTTACGGCATCGCCTCCGTCATGCAGGCCATGGCGGTACGCGCGGCCAGCCGGCGCACGGCTAATCGGAGCACCGGCAATCGAGGCGCGGGCGACCGCAGCCAGCCGGCCAGCCCGCTTGGCGAGGTCGACCCGAGCCTGATCGTCCGGCTGCTGGGCCAGTGGCGCTTCCTGATCAGCCTGGGCCTGGACATGCTGGGTTTCGTCGCCCAGCTGGTCGCGCTGCACCGGCTGCCGCTGTTCGCGGTGCAGGCCATCGTGGCCGGCAACCTGGCCGTCACCGCGGTGCTCGCCTCTCAATTGATCCATGTTCAGCTGACCTGGCGGGAATGGCTGGCGGTCGGGGGCGTGGTGGTCGGCGTCGGCCTGCTCGGCGTCTCGGCCGGCGCCGAAGGGGCTACCGGGGTCAGCGAGGCCTTCAAGCTGGCGCTCCTGGTAGCCGTGGGCGGGGTGGCGGTGGCCGGGGTGGCCGCGTCCAAGCTCGGCAACCCGGCCCGGACCCTGGTGCTGGGCGCGGTGGCCGGGCTGGGCTACGGCATTGTCGCGGTGGCGGCCCGGGTGCTGCCCGGGTTCTCGCTGAGCGAACTGGTCCGCGACCCGGCCGCCTACGCGCTGGCCGCGGCGGGCATCGTCTCGTTCATGCTGTACGCGACGGCGCTGGAAGGCGGCAGCGTCACGGTGGCCACGGCCGCGGTGGTGCTGGCCGAGACCGCGCCGCCGGCCCTGATCGGGGTGCTGTTCCTCGGCGACCACACCCGGCACGGCCTGACCGGGGTGGCGGTTCTGGGGTTCATCCTGGCCGTGGCGTGCGCCGTGCTGCTGGCCCGGTTCGGTGAGGCGGGCGAGGACGGCCACGCGGTGGAGCGTGACCGGCTCCGTTCTGCGGATGGTGAGCCCAGCACATCGACCGTCTGCTGATATTCTGAAGTTCCGTGGACCGGCGGGTTCTCCGCATCGCACCGACCACGGGAGCCTTCACTTGGCTGCGTCACCGTACGTAACTCGGCAAACCCAACGGCACGCACCGACCAGGCACCTCTTTGTCACCGGGGGAGTCGCTTCCAGCCTGGGCAAAGGGCTGACCGCGTCCAGTCTGGGCCGGCTGCTCAAACTGCGTGGCCTGAACGTGACCATGCAGAAGCTGGATCCTTACCTCAACGTGGATCCCGGCACGATGAACCCGTTCCAGCATGGCGAGGTGTTCGTCACTGACGACGGGACCGAGACGGACCTGGACGTCGGGCACTACGAGCGGTTCCTGGACACCAGGCTGCGCGGCTCGGCCAACGTCACCACCGGGCAGATCTACTCCAGCGTGATCGCCAAGGAGCGCCGCGGCGACTACCTGGGCGACACCGTGCAGGTCATCCCGCACATCACCAACGAGATCAAGTCCCGCATCATCGAGATGGGCGGGCCGGACGTCGACGTGGTCATCACCGAGGTCGGCGGCACCGTCGGGGACATCGAGTCGCTGCCGTTCCTGGAGGCGATCCGGCAGATCCGGCACGAGATCGGCCGGGACCACTGCTTCTTCCTGCATGTCTCGCTGCTGCCGTACATCGGCCCGTCCGGGGAGCTGAAGACCAAGCCGACCCAGCACTCGGTGGCCGCGCTGCGCAGCATCGGTATCCAGCCGGACGCCATCGTGTGCCGCAGCGACCGGCCGATCAGCGACGGGCTGAAGCGGAAGATCAGCCTGATGTGCGACGTGGACGAGGAAGCCGTGGTGTCCGCGGTGGACGCCCCGTCCATCTACGACATCCCCAAGGTGCTGCACACCGAAGGGCTGGACGCGTACGTGGTGCGGCGGCTCGGCCTGCCGTTCCGTGACGTGGACTGGAGCGACTGGGACGACCTGCTGCGCCGGGTGCACCGGCCCGCGCACAGCGTCACGATCGCGCTGGTCGGCAAGTACGTCGACCTGCCCGACGCCTACCTCTCGCCCGCCGAGGCGCTGCGCGCGGGCGGGTTCGCCAACGACGCCCGGGTGAACATCCGGTGGGTGACCAGCGACGACTGCCAGACCGCCGAGGGCGCGGCGCGGCATCTCGGCGACGTGGACGGCATGCTGATCCCGGGCGGGTTCGGGGTGCGCGGCATCGAGGGCAAGGTGGGCGCGATCCGGTACGCCCGGGAGAACGGCATCCCGCTGCTCGGCCTGTGCCTCGGCCTGCAGTGCCTGGCCATCGAGGTGGCCAGGGACGTGGCCGGGCTGGCCGACGCGAACAGCGCCGAGTTCGACCCGGACACCCCGCACCCGGTCATCGCCACCATGGCCGACCAGGAGGACGTGGTGGCCGGGGAGCGGGACATGGGCGGCACGATGCGGCTCGGGCTGTTCCCGGCCGTGCTGGCCGAGGGCTCCCTGGTGCGCGAACTGTACGGCACCGACGTGGTGCAGGAACGGCACCGGCACCGGTACGAGGTGAACAACGCCTACCGCCCCGCGCTGGAGGAGGCCGGGCTGACCGCCTCCGGGCTGTCGCCGGACGGCCGGCTGGTCGAGTTCGTCGAGCTGCCACGCGACGTGCACCCGTTCTTCGTGGCCACCCAGGCTCATCCGGAGTTCCTGTCCCGGCCGACCCGGGCGCATCCGCTGTTCGCCGGGCTGGTCGCGGCGGCCCGTGAGCGCGCACGGGCGGTGCGCCGGACCGAGGCGGCGCTCGGCCAGCCCGCCGCGGCCAGCGCGTGACCTCCGCGGTCGGCCAGCCCGGCCAGGTCCCGCTGCGTGACGTGGCCGAAGGCTGGCCGGTGGTGTCCTCCACCGAGCAGGTGCGCGGCCCGATCGTGACGGTGCGCAACGACCTGGTCCAGATGCCGGACGGTGATGTGGTCCCACGGCAGGTGGTGCAGCACCCCGGCGCGGTCGCCGTGGTCGCCCTGGACGAGGCCGGCCGGGTGCTGCTGATCCGGCAGTACCGGCACCCGGTCGGCCGCCTGCTCTGGGAGGTCCCGGCCGGCCTGCGCGACGTGGCCGGGGAGCCGCTGCACGACACCGCGGCCCGTGAACTGCTCGAGGAGACCGGGTACGCCGCGGCTGACTGGCGGGTGCTGGCCGACTACTACTCGTCTCCGGGGATCAGCACCGAGCGAATCCGGGTATTTCTGGCCCGTGAGCTGCACGTGGTTCCGGAGGAGGAGCGGGACTACGTGGCGTCGCACGAAGAGGCGCAGCTCATGCTCCGCTGGGTGGACCTGGACACCGCGGTGCACCGGCTCATGGCGGGTGACCTGCACAATGGCGTCACCGCGGTGGGTATCTTGTCCGCGTATGCCGCTCGTTGTGGCGGGTTCGCCGGCCTCCGGCCCGCGGACGCGCCGGAGGAGTGACCGCCAGCGGCGGCGGGTCCGGCAGGACTCGGCGCGCCCGGCAATGGGGCCGGGTGCAGGAGTACGGAGAAAGGGCTTGCGGCCGATGAAGGTAGGCGTTCCCAAGGAAGTCAAGAACCACGAGTACCGGGTGGCGATCACCCCGGCGGGCGTGCACGAGCTGGTCCGCGACGGCCACGAGGTGGTCATCCAGGCCGACGCCGGTGCCGGGTCGTCCATCCCGGACGAGGACTTCGTCGCGGCCGGCGCGCAGATCCTGCCGACCGCGGATGACGTGTGGCAGGCCGGTGACCTGATCCTCAAGGTCAAGGAGCCGGTGGCCGAGGAGTACCACCGGATGCGCAAGGGCCAGGTGCTGTTCACCTACCTGCACCTGGCCGCGTCCCGGCCGTGCACCGATGCGCTGCTCGACTCCGGCATCACCTCGATCGCCTACGAGACCGTGCAGCTGCCGGACCGGTCGCTGCCGCTGCTCGCGCCGATGTCCGAGGTGGCGGGCCGGATGGCGCCGCAGGTCGGCGCGCATCACCTGCAGCGCGACGGCGGCGGGCGGGGCGTGCTGATGGGCGGGGTGTCCGGCGTCTACGCGGCCAAGGTCGTGGTGCTCGGCGCGGGCGTGTCCGGGATGAACGCCGCCGCCATCGCGCTCGGCATGCAGGCCGAGGTGCTGCTGGTGGACAAGAACGTCGCCCGGCTGCGCCAGGCCGACGCGATCTACCAGGGGCACTGCCAGACGGTCGCGTCCAACAGCTACGAGGTCGAGCGCGCGGTGATCGACGCGGACCTGGTCATCGGCGCGGTGCTGGTGCCCGGGGCCAAGGCGCCCATGCTGGTGTCCAACGAGCTGGTGTCCCGGATGAAGCCCGGCTCGGTGCTGGTGGACATCTCGATCGACCAGGGCGGCTGTTTCGAGGACTCGCACGCCACCACGCACGCCGAGCCCACCTACCGGGTGCACGGTTCGGTGTTCTACTGCGTGGCCAACATGCCGGGCGCGGTGCCGCACACGTCCACCTACGCGCTGACCAACGTCACGCTGCCCTACGTGGTCGAGCTGGCCAACCTGGGCTGGCGGGACGCGCTGCGCGCCGACCCCGCGCTGGCCCAGGGGCTGCACACCCACGAGGGCGTGCTGACCTGCCAGCCGGTCGCGGAGGCGCATGGGCTGCCGGCGACGCCGGTGAGCGAGGTGCTGAGCTGACCGCCCTGGCGGGTGCCGTAGACCGTTACCTTGATCACCTGACCGTGGAGCGGGGCCTGGCCGAGCACACGCTGCAGGCCTACCGCCGGGACCTGCTCCGGTACCAGGCGCTGCTGGCCAGCCGGGGCCGGACCATGATCGGCGAGGTGACCACCGAGGATGTGGCGGCGTTCGTGGCCGGGCTGCGCGAAGGGGACGGCGACCACCTCCCGCTGGCCGCCAGCTCGGCCGGCCGGGCGGTGGTCGCGGTCCGTGGCCTGCACGCGTTTGCCGTGGCCGAAGGGCTGGCCGGGGCCGACCCGGCCAGCGCCGTGCACCCGCCCACGTCGCCACGGAAGCTGCCACGGGCCATCGGGGTACCGGAGGTGGAGCGGCTGATCGCCGCGGCGGCCGCGGGCGACGGCACCGACCGGCTGCGCCCGCTGCGCGACCGCGCCCTGCTGGAGCTGCTGTACGGGACCGGGGCCCGGATCTCCGAGGCGGTCGGGCTGGACGTCGACGATCTCGGCTTCACGGCCGTGCCGCCGGGCCGCCGCCCGGACCACCAGGAGCCGCCGGCCACGGTCCGGCTGTCCGGCAAGGGCGGCCGGGACCGGCTGGTCCCGGTGGGCCGGTACGCCCGGGAGGCGCTGGAGGCCTACCTGGTGCGGGCGCGCCCGGCCCTGGCCGCCGCGTCGCGCCGGGTGTCGGCCAGCCCGGCCGTGTTCCTGAACGCCCGCGGCGGGCGGCTCACCCGGCAGGGCGCGTGGGCGGTGCTGAAGGCGGCGGCGGGCCGGGCAGGCCTGGGCGGGGTGTCGCCGCACACGCTGCGGCACTCCTACGCGACGCACCTGCTGGACGGCGGGGCGGACGTGCGCGTGGTGCAGGAACTGCTCGGCCACGCCTCGGTCACCACCACGCAGATCTACACCATGGTCACGGTGGACAAGCTGCGTGAGGTCTATTCGGCCGCGCACCCGCGGGCCCTCGGTTAAAGTGGCTGCCATTCCGGGGCGATTAGCTGGGCTTACGGTGAGTCGGCTTGAAGGCCGGCGGGGCAGGGCCTAGTGTCCTGGTTCCAGCGGAGGCATTTTTGCCGAGTCCGCCGGGGAGGTGCGGCGCATGGCAGCAGGGACGCAGGTGATGGAGCTGGAGCCTGGCATGATCGGGCCTACCGGTCGGCCGCTGCCGGCTTTCCCGATCCCGAGCCCTTGCTCAGCCACGGTCCCGCCCGCATTGTCGCGGTGTGCAACCAGAAGGGCGGGGTCGGCAAGACCACCACCACGATCAATCTGGGCGCCGCCCTGGCCGAGCAGGGCCGCCGCGTCCTGCTGGTGGACTTCGACCCGCAGGGCGCGCTGTCGGTAGGCCTGGGCATCCAGCCGCACGAGCTGGAGGCCACCATCTACAACCTGCTGATGGAACGCGGTCTCAGCGCGCCTGAAGTGGTGTTCAAGACCAGCGTGGACGGCATGGACCTGCTGCCCAGCAACATCGACCTGTCTGGCGCCGAAGTCCAGCTGGTGCACGAGGTCGGCCGCGAGTTCGTGCTCGGCGGGGTGCTGCAGCCGGTGCTGCCGGAGTACGACATCGTGCTCATCGACTGCCAGCCGTCGCTCGGCCTGCTCACGGTCAACGCGCTGGCCTGCGCGGCCGGCGTGCTGGTCCCGCTGGAGTGCGAGTACTTCGCGATGCGCGGCGTGGCCCTGCTGCTGGAGACGATCGAAAAGGTGTCCACCCGGCTGAACCCGCGGCTGGGCATCGACGGGCTGCTCGCCACCATGTACGACTCCCGGACGCTGCACTCACGTGAGGTCCTGGCCGAGGTGGTGAAGGGGTTCGGGGACAAGGTCTTCCACACCGTGATCAACCGCACCGTGCGCTTCCCCGACGCCACCGTGGCGGGTGAGCCGATCACCCGCTTCGACCCCACGTCCAACGGCGCCAGCTCGTACCGTGAGCTGGCCAAAGAGGTGCTGGACCGGTGGCAGAAGCAGTGATCAGGGACGTGCGGCTGGGCCTGGTGTGGGGCGGTCCCGTCCGCGCCGGGTGAGCCTGCCGGGGGTCGCAGAACTCCTACGGCCGGCCACGCCAGGGCCGCCCACGGGAGCGGGCCGTCAGGCCAGCGGCCGCGAGGCGCATCCGCAGAAGATCACCGTGTACCTGTCCGCGGCCGAGCTGCTCGACCTGGAACGCGCCCGGCTCGCGCTGCGCGCGTATGGGATTAGTGTTGATCGTGGCAGGCTGGTCCGGGAGGCCATCGCCGTGCTGCTCGCCGATCTCGATGCCGAGGGTGAGGCGAGCCTGCTGGCCGGGCGGCTGCGGGACGTGATACGAGGCGGCGGGTAACGGGGTGACGGGTGCGGTGACAGCGGAGCCAGGAGACGCGGCTGCGCCGGGCACCAGCAGCTCAGCCGCGTTCGAGGTGCACCTCGACGTGTTCGAGGGCCCGTTCGACCTGCTGCTGGGCCTGATCTCCAAGCACAAGCTGGACATCACCGAGATCGCACTGTCCCAGGTGACCGATGAGTTCATCGCCTACATCCGGTCCCGCGCCGATGGCTGGGACCTGGATCAGGCCAGTTACTTCCTGCTGGTCGCGGCGACCCTGCTGGACCTCAAGGCGGCCCGGCTGCTGCCCAGCGGGGAGGTCGAGGACGAGGAGGACCTGGCCCTGCTGGAGGCCAGGGACCTGCTGTTCGCCCGGCTGCTGCAGTACCGGGCGTACAAGGAGGTCGCGGCGGTCTTCGCGGGCCGGATGACGGTCCAGGGCCGCCGGTTCGCCCGCCGGGTCCCGATGGAACCGCAGTTCGCCGAGTTGCTGCCCGAGGTCCTGCTCGGCCTCGGGCCGGCCGAGTTCGCCGCGATCGCGGCCCGCACGCTGGCCCCCCGGCCGGTGCCCGAGGTGTCCACCGAGCACCTGCACATGCCGCAGACCACGGTCCGCGAGCAGGCGGCTATCCTGGCCAGCCAGCTCACCCGGCTGGGCCGGGCGACGTTCCGGCGGCTGGCCGCGGACTGCGCCGGGACGTACGAGGTGGTGGCCAGATTCCTGGCCCTGCTCGAGCTGTACCGGGAAGGCAGTGTCAGCTTCGATCAGGTCACCCCGCTCGGCGAGCTGTACGTCACCTGGGTCGCGGATCAGCCCGTCACCCCGCACCAGCCACCGACCGCCGGGGAAGGAAACGAGTGATCATGAGCGGGGAGAACGGACCGGGGCCGGACGGCGAGCAGCCGCTGCCGCCCGAGGCGGCCGCCGGGCCAGGGCTGCGGGCCAGCCTGGAGGCCATCCTGCTGGTGGTGGACGAGCCGGTGCCCGAGGTCGTCATCGCCCAGGTGCTGGAACGGCCGCGCGGCGAGGTGACGGCCGCGCTGCACGAGCTGGCCGCGTCCTACGACGCGGAGGGGCGGGGCTTCGACCTGCGCGAGGTGGCCGGCGGCTGGCGCTACTACACCCGGGCCGAGTGCGCGCCCGTGGTGGAGCGGTTCGTCCGGGACGGGCAGGAGGTGCGGCTGACCCAGGCGGCGCTGGAGACGCTGGCCGTGGTGGCCTACCGGCAGCCGGTGAACCGGGGCCGGGTGTCCGCGGTACGCGGCGTCAACTGCGACAGCGTGCTGCGTACGCTCACCCTGCGCGGCTTGGTCGAGGAAGCCGGGACCGACACCGAGACCGGGGCTATCCTCTACCGCACGACGGGATACTTCCTGGAGCGGCTCGGCCTGGCCAGCCTGGAGGAGCTGCCGGAACTCGCGCCGTTCCTGCCCGAGCATGTCGAGGACGTTGAGGATGCCGTCGATGAACCCCAGGGATCCTGAGCCCGATGATGAGGGCCGGGACAATCTGACCGACGTGCCGGGTGGGGTCCGGCTGCAGAAGGTGCTGGCCGCGGCCGGGGTGGGCAGCCGCCGGCACTGCGAGGAGCTGATCGGCGCGGGCCGGGTCGAGGTGGACGGCGAGACCGTGCGCCGGTATGGCGCCCGGGTCAACCCGCAGCACCAGATCATCCGGGTCAACGGGCGGCGTATCCCCTCCCGGCAGGACCTGGTCTACCTGGCGCTGAACAAGCCCGCCGGGGTGCTCACCACGATGTCGGACGACCGGGGCCGGCCCACCATCGCCGACTTCCTCGGTGACCAGACCCAGCGGCTCTATCACGTGGGCCGGCTGGACTACGACACCGAGGGCCTGATGCTGCTGACCAACGACGGCGAGCTGGCCCACCGGCTGACCCACCCCAGCTACGGGGTGCTCAAGACCTACCTGGCCGACGTGCCAGGCCCGGTATCCCGGGATTCCGGCCGGCGGCTGCTCAGCGGCATCGAGCTGGACGACGGCGTGGCCAGCGCGGACAAGTTCCGGGTGGTGGAGCGGGCTGGCTCGCGGGCGCTGGTGGAGATCACCCTGCACGAGGGGCGCAAGCACATCGTGCGGCGGATGCTGGCCGAGGCGGGCCACCCGGTCAGCCGGCTGGTCCGTACCCACGTCGGCCCGGTGGCGCTGGGCTCGCTCCGGCCGGGCACCACCCGCGCGCTCAGCACCCGGGAAATAGGCGAGCTGTATTCCGCAGTTGGACTGTAACCAGGCCCGGCACGATCACGCAGTTGGACTGTGACCTGGTGTGACAAGATCGTGCCTGATAACTCGCCGGAGCTGACGGCAAGAAGGAGCAGGCAGGTGGCGGTCAGGGCAATCCGCGGTGCGGTCCAGGTGGACGCGAACGACCGGGAGTCCATCCTGGAAGGCACCACCGAACTGGTCACCGAGGTGATGGAGCGCAACAGGCTGCACACCGACGACGTGATCAGCGTGGTGTTCACCGGGACGGCGGACCTGAACGCGGAGTTCCCGGCGCTGGCCGCCCGCAAGATCGGGTTCCAGGATGTGCCGCTGCTGTGCACCACCGAGATCGCGGTGCCGCACGGGATGCCCCGGGTGGTCCGGCTGCTCATGCACGTGGAGACGGCCCAGCCGCGCTCCGCGATGCAGCATGTCTACCTGCGCGGCGCGGCCGCGCTCCGGCTGGATATAGCCCAGTGAGTGAACCAGCGAGGCGCCCGCCGGACGGCCCGGCCCCGGCCAGCGCGGTCATCGTCGGGACCGGCCTGATCGGCACCTCGGTGGCGCTGGCCCTGCGCGCACGCGGGGTGACCGTCTGGCTGGCCGACGCCGACCCGGCCGCGGCCCGGCTGGCCGCCGATATCGGCGCGGGCCAGGTGCTGCCGGACGGCGCTGAGGCCCCTCCAGACGGCCCGGCAGACATCGCGGTGCTGGCCGTACCGCCGGCCGCGGTGGCGGCCACGCTGGCCGCTACGGCGCCCCGCGGCCTGGCCCGCTGGTACACCGACGTGGCCAGCGTCAAGAGCCAGCCGCTGCGCCAGGCCGCCGAGCTGGGCTGCGAGCTGGCGTCGTTCGTGCCCGGGCACCCGCTCGCCGGGCGGGAGCGGTCCGGCCCGGCCGCGGCCCGCGCTGACCTGTTCCTGGGCCGTCCGTGGGTGGTCTGCCCAGTTGACGGCAACCCGGTCGCTGGAGTGGCCGCGGTCGCGGCGCTGGCCCGGGCCTGTGGCGCGGAGCCGGTGCTGGCCAGCCCGGCCGAGCACGACGCCTGGGTCGCGCTGGTCTCGCACGCCCCGCACGTGGTGTCGGCCGCGATGGCCGCCCGGCTGACCGAGGCGCAGGATGGCGCGCTGGCCGTGGCCGGCCAGGGGCTGCGCGACGTGACCCGGATAGCGGCCGGTGACACCCGGCTGTGGCTGCAGATCCTGGCGGCCAACGCGGCGCCCGCCGCGGACGTGCTGGCCGCGGTGGGCGCGGACCTGATCGCCGTGGCCGAGGAACTAGCCGAAACGGCGGCCGGCGCCGCGGCCCCCGAGCTCAAGCTGCTGGCCGCGCTGCTGGACCAGGGGGCCACCGGGGTGGCCCGGCTGCCCGGCAAGCGCGGCGCGCCGGCCCGGTCCGAGACCCAGGTCCAGGTGGTCATCCGGGACCAGCCCGGTGAGCTGGCCCGGCTGTTCCAGACGGCCGGCGAGGCTGGGGTCAACATCGAGGACGTCGGCATCGAGCATTCGCCCGGGCTGCCGGTCGGCGTGGCCGAGCTGACCGTCCGCCCGGACGCCGTCGGGCGGCTGACCGAGGCACTCGCGGCCAATGGATGGCCAGTCCGCCGGTAGCATCACCTGCGTGACCGACTGCCTCATCATCGCCGTGGACGGCCCGTCTGGATCCGGCAAATCCACCGCCGCCCGGGGGGTGGCCAGCAACCTCGGGCTGCGCTACCTGGACACCGGGGCCATGTACCGCGCGCTGACCTGGTGGATGCTGCAAAACGGGATAGCGGTGGACGACGCGCAGGCGGTCGCGGCGCAGGCGGAGGGCCGGCCCTCGAGGTGGGCACCGACCCCGGCCAGCCCTGGGTCACGGTGGACGGCACCGACGTGACCGGGCTGATCCGCACCCGGCAGGTGTCCAACAACGTCAGCGCGGTGGCCTCGGTCCCGGCCGTCCGGGCCCGGCTGGTCGCCATGCAGCAGGCCATCATCGCGCAGACCTGCGCGGGCGGGTCCGGGATCGTGGCCGAGGGCCGGGATATCGGCACGGTGGTCGCCCCGGACGCCGTGGTCAAGGTGTTCCTGCTCGCCAGCGAGACGGCCCGGGCCGAGCGGCGCAGCGCCGACCTGGCCACCGACCCCGGTGCCACCCCGGCGGTCACCCAGGCCGAGCAGCAGCGCCGTGATCGCGCGGATGCCCCGCAGACGGGCCGGGCCGCGGACGCGGTGCAGATCGACTCGACCCAGCTGGAACTGGCCGGGGTGATCAGCATGATCATGGATCTGGCCCGGCAGCAGGCCGGTGCGGCGTGGTCGGCATGACCGAGTGGGCGCCGGACGCGGGCGGCGCGCTGGACGAGCAGCAGCTGGATGTCCCGGTGGTAGCGGTGGTCGGCCGGCCTAACGTGGGCAAGTCAACCCTGGTCAACCGGATTCTCGGCAGCAGGCAGGCGGTAGTAGAGGACGTCCCGGGGGTGACCAGGGACCGGGTGGCCTACGACGCCACCTGGCGCGGCCGGGCGTTCACCCTGGTTGACACCGGCGGCTGGGAGCCGTCCCCGGGCAGCGAAGAGGGCCAGTCCAGCCGGGCGCTGGCCGAGCAGGTCACGGCCCAGGCCCGGATCGCGGTGGATGCCGCGGACGCGGTGCTGTTCGTGGTGGACGCGGTGGTCGGGGTCACCGACGCGGATGACGCGGTGGCCGCGGTGCTGCGCCGGTCGGGGAAGCCGGTGGTGCTGGCGGCCAACAAGGTGGACAGCGAGATCGCCGAGCCGGCTGCGCACGCGTTGTGGTCGCTGGGCCTCGGCGAGCCGCAGCCGGTCAGCGCGCTGCACGGCCGGGGCAGTGGCGATCTGCTTGACGTGGTGCTTGACGCGCTGCCGGAGGCGCCACGGGAGCAGTTCGGCGCGGAGGGCGGGCCGCGCCGGGTCGCGCTCATCGGCCGCCCCAACGTGGGCAAGTCCAGCCTGCTGAACAAGCTGGCCGGGCAGGAGCGGGTGCTGGTGGACGCGGTGGCCGGGACCACCCGGGACCCAGTGGACGAGCTGATCGAACTGGGCGGCGTCACCTGGCGCTTCGTGGACACGGCGGGCATCCGGCGGCGGGCCAGCCACAGCCAGGGCGCGGACTTCTACGCCGCGCTGCGCACCTCCGGGGCGCTGGACCGGGCCGAGGTGGCGGTGGTCCTGGTGGACGCCAGTGAGCCGCTGACCGAGCAGGACCTGCGCATCGTGTCCATGGTCATCGAGGCCGGGCGCGCGCTGGTCATCGCGTACAACAAGTGGGACCTGGTGGACGAGGACCGGCGGTTTCAGCTGGACCGGGAGATCGACCGCCAGCTGCACACCGCGCGCTGGGCGCCGCGGGTGAACCTCTCGGCCAAGACCGGGCGGCACGTGGAGAAGCTGGTGCCCGCCATCGAGCTGGCCCTGGACAGCTGGGAAACCCGGGTGCCCACCGGCCGGCTGAACGCCTGGCTCAGCGAGGTCGTCGCGGCCACCCCGCCGCCGTCTCGCGGCGGCCGCCAGCCGAAGATCCTCTTTGCCACGCAGGCCGGTATCCGGCCGCCGCACATCGTGCTGTTCAGCACGGGCTTCCTGGAGGCGGGCTACCGGCGGTTCATCGAGCGGCGGCTGCGCGAGGAGTTCGGCTTCGAGGGCAGCCCGCTCCGGGTGTCGCTGCGGCTGCGTGAGCGGCGGGCGGCCAAGCGCACGGGCTGATCCAGCACCGGTCATGAACCGGCCGCCCTCCCCCGGGGGCCGCGCGACTGCGCAATCGGGGAGGGCGGCCGGTGGCCGGTAGGGGGCTCAGCCGGTAAGCCGGAACCACACCGTGGTGCCGACCTGGTCCAGGACGTAGCCCCAGCTGTCGGCGAGCTGATCGACCAGGAACAGGCCGTGCCCGTCGGGGGCGAGCACCTCGCCCTTCACCACCGGGGTGCTGGCCGTGGACCCGTGATCGATCACCTCGACCCGCACCGCGCCGGCCAGCCGCAGGACCACGATCGTGACCGTGCCGCCGGGCCGCCCCGAGGCGCTGTGCACGACGGCGTTGGTGACAAGCTCAGAGCACAGTAAAACGGCGGTGTCGCAGCAGGCGTGGTCCGGGCCGAGCGTCTTGGCCACGAATGCCCGGGCCTCGGCCACCTTCCGGGTCTGGCCGGGGATGGTGAGGCTGCCCGCGATGACCGGTGCGGGGGCGGGACGCGTATCGCTGCCGGGCACGTCCACGCCGAGGTCCAGGGCGGGAGTGGTCGCTGCCATCTCTGCTGCGCTCCTTCGGGGCCCGTCCACGTGCGCGGAGGCCATGCATCATCCCGCTACGTCCCCGCAGGGCCCCCCCACAGCGCCGGTACCCAGATGTCTCAGTCCGCTTAGTAGCGGGTCAGATACGGCCTGTCAGATCCATGATGGGGTGGGCGTGCACCTCACGCAAGTGCGTAGCACAAATTGGAGGTACGAAATTTCAGATGAGATCTCATGTCCTTCGCAAGTCCAGTATCGTTACTTCGCATACCGCAGCCTGCGGTTGCGCGTGCCCGGAACGCCGGGCCGCGCCCAGGTCTGCCCGCCGGGGAGGGGGAGGCGCTCGTGTCGATCGGCCCAACGGTCCGGCGGCGCCGGCTCGGCTCCGAGTTAAGACGGCTGCGCGAGGCGCATTCCTTCAAGCTGGAGGAGGCCGCGGACAAGCTGGGGCTGGCCGCGTCCACCCTGTCGCGCATCGAAACCGGCAAGGCGCCGACCCGGACCGCCTACCTGGCCACGATGTTCGAGATGTACGGCGTAGACGACCCGGCGCAGCGCGCGGTGCTCACCGAGATGGCCCGGGAGGGGCACCGCAAAGGCTGGTGGGCGGTCTATGACGATGTGCTGCCGACCGGTTTCGACGTCTACGTCGGTCTGGAGGCCGAGGCGGCCGCGCTGCGCGTGTTCGAGGACCAGGTGGTGCACGGCCTGCTGCAGACCGAGGACTACGCCCGGACGGTGATGAACTCGGTGCGGCTGCGCAGGCAGCAGCCCGAGCAGATCGGCCGGGCCGTGGAACTGCGGATGCAAAGGCAGCGGGTGCTCACCCGCCCCGATCCGGTGAAGCTGTGGTGCATCCTGAACGAGCCGGTGATCACCCGGCTGATTGGCGGCCCGAAGGTCATGAGCGGCCAGCTCGAGCGGCTGCTCGAAGTGAGTGAGTGGCCGCACGTGACGCTGCAGGTGCTGCCCCTTTCCAGCGGCGTGCACCCCGCGCTGAACGGCCCGTTCTGCATTCTGGAGTTTCCCGAGCGGAGCGATCCAGATGTGGTCTACTCGGAAGGCGTTGCTGGTCACGCCTATCTGGAAAGAGAATCCGAGGTGCGGGCCTGCGCGGAGGTTTTCGACCTGCTGAGGGCCGCCGCCCTGTCTCCGGCTGATACCGTTAAATTCATCGGCAGAATGGCCGACGGCCTCGCCTGACCAGAATTCCGCAACGGTAGTCCTGCAAATTGCACAGAAAGGACATGGGGATGACCCCTGATTTTGCCAATGCGCGCTGGGTCAAAAGCAGCGCCTCTAGCGTCACCGGCTGCGTGGAAGTAGCGCACCTGCCCCATGGGCTGGTGGCGGTGCGCGACTCCAAGGACATCAGCAAGGCGCCACACGTCTTCAACCGGCGCGAGTGGGTGGCGTTCCTGGCCGGGGTGCGGAACGGCGAGTTCGACCTGCCGGCTCGCTAGCGGCCAGCCGCCTGGCGCCCGGCCACTCACGACCGGGCGCCAGGCGGCGGGACCAGCCACTGGATGGCGTTAGGTAGCTACTGGGGTTTCGGCAAGCTCAGCCACCATCTCGCGGAGGATATCCGCGGCCTCGGTGGGGGTCGAGCTGACCAGGCTGAGCCGCTCCAGGGCGAGCAGGTACGGCTCCACCTCAGCCCGTTTGTCGATGTAGGTGGCGCTGTTCAGCTGTTCCGCGTAGACCATGTCGGGCAGCCCCGGGTCGGCGAAGCGCAGGATGCTGAACGAGCCGGGCGCGGCATGGCTCACCGTCGGGAACGGCGTGATCTGCAGGGTCAGCCACGGTTGCTGGCAGGCCTCGCCGAGGTACTCCAGCTGCCGGCGGAGCACGGCCAGCCCGCCGACCGGGCGGCGCAGCGCCACCTCGTCGACGATCGCCCACAGCCGGGTGGTGCCCGCGGCGAAACGCCGCTGGCGTTCCTTGCGCAGCACGACCAGGCGCTCGGCCTCGTCCAGCGCGAAGTCGCCCAGCGCGAGCACGGCGGCGGCATACTCCTCGGTCTGCAGCAGGCCGGGCACGAACTGTGCGTCGTAGCTGCGGATCGAATGGGCCGATTCCTCCAGCCCGATATAGGCCTGGAACCACGGCGGCAGCACGTCGTGATACCGGTGCCACCAGCCCGGCTGGTTGGCCCGGCTGGCCAGCGACAGCAATTGCTCGCGCTCCGCCTTGTCAGCAATGCCGTACAAGGTGAGCAGGTCGGCGATGTCAATCTCGCGGACGGCATTCCGGCCCAGCTCTATCCGGCTGATCTTGGACTCCGAGCCGCGGATGGCCTGGGCCGCGTCGTGCGCGCTGATTCCCTTGCTTTCGCGGAGGCGGCGCAGCTGGGCCCCGAGCAGCAGCCGGAGCACCGTCGGGCCGCCCACGGCGTCTGCCATCGACCCACTTCCTCTCGGGAGAGCGCGCACCGGTCCTGGCGCCGGGCTGCCTATCAGGAGGGGAAAGGTGCGTGGCGGGCCGCCCATTTAGCAGCTTTTGGATTGTATCGCCTGGGCCGTTGGCCAGCACCCCCGGCGCGCGGGAGGCCGGCCCGCGGTGGCTAGCATCCTGGCTCAGGGTCGTCTACAGCAGAGGCAGGGTCATGCGCTTCAGGTCCTTGGGCAACAGCGGGCTGCTCGTGTCGGTGGCCGGGCTCGGCTGCAACAACTTCGGCGGCCGGCTGGACCTGCAGCAGACCCGGGCCGTGGTGGACGCGGCCATCGACGCCGGCATCACCCTGTTCGACACCGCGGACATCTACGGCAACGGCGGCGGCTCAGAAGATCTGCTCGGCCAGGTCCTCGGCAGCCGCCGCGACCAGATCGTGCTGGCCAGCAAGTTCGGCCATCAGAAGGTGGACATGGGCTACGGGCCCGCGGCCGGGGCGAAGGGTGGCCGGGCCTACATCCGCCGCGCGGTGACCGCCTCGCTGCGCCGGCTGCGCACCGACTACCTGGACCTCTATCAGCTGCACACCCCGGACCCGGAGACCCCGATCGAGGAGACCCTGCACGCGCTGACCGAGCTGGTCGCCGAGGGCAAGGTGCGCTACCTGGGGCACTCCAACCTGACCGGCTGGCAGACCGCCGACGCCGCGCACCTGGCCCGGCAGGCCGGCACCGAGGCGTTCATCTCGGCGCAGAACGAGTGGTCGCTGCTGGAGCGGGCGGCCGAGGCCGAGCTGGTGCCCGCGGCCCGGCACTTCGGCCTGGGCGTGCTGCCGTACTACCCGCTGGCCAACGGCCTGCTCACCGGGAAGGTGCAGCGCGGCCAGCCGCCCGCCCCTGGCACTCGGCTGGCCAGCCGGGCCGGGTACATCACCGAGGCCAAGCTGGACCGGGTCGAGGCGCTGAGCCGGTGGGCCGCGGAGCACGGGGCCAGCCTGCTCGACGTGGCTATCGGCGGGCTGGCCGCGCAGCCGGGCTGCGCATCGGTGATCGCCGGGTCCACGTCACCGGACCAGGTCAAGGCGAACGTGGCCGCGGCCGACTGGGTCCCGTCCGCGGCCGAGCGGGCCGAGCTGGACCAGCTCGTGCCGCCGCCGGGCGGCTGAGCCCGGGCCAGGCTCAGTTCTTGGCCACGGCCTTGTTGTACAGCGACCGCACCGCCGGGCCGAACCGGGCCGAGTAGGACACCGACGGGGTGTCGCCGCCCTGCTGGTAGCCGCCGATGACGCCGATGACCGTGCCCAGGCCGGTAGCCGCGTGCACGTTGGCCAGGAACGGCCCGCCGCTGGTCCCGTTGGTGTACCCGCCGCAGTCGAACTCCAGCTGGTGCGCGCCGAAGGCCCGGGTCTCAGAGGTGCAGGTGATCGGCCGCTCCCTGGTATCCGGGTAGCCGATGACCTGGACTTTCTGCACCGGCTTCCAGCCGGTGCCCAGCTTCTCGCCGCCGGTCAGGTCCTGGATGGGGGTGGCGTCACCGGACTGGCTGACGACCAGGAACGCGAAGTCGTCGTTCGGGTTCTGCGACGAGGCCCAGGCGTGGTTCACGAACACCTGGGTCACCGTCCACACCCCGAACGGCTGCTGGCTGCGGTGGTATTCAGGGACGAAGGCCACGTTGCCCGGCTGCTTGCCCTGCATGCAGTGCGCCGCCGTGACGACCAGGTCACCGGCCGGGCTGGCCACCACGCTGCCGGTGCAGAAGTGCTGGCCCAGATGGCCGGAGCTGGTGGTGAACAGGGCGCCCACCGCCGGGGTGCCGTTGTAGAACCGGCCGTGCAGCAGGGCGGGCGGCACCACCGGCGCCTTGCGGGGGAGCGACTTGACCGCCGCGGCCAGCCGGACGGCCAGCCGTTCGGCGCCCACCGCGTTTGGTGACGCGGCCGCCGCCACGATCAGCGCCGCGCTGGCCAGCCCAATAGTCCAGATCGCCCGCCTGGCGTGGAAGACCCGTCCGGTGAACGGAGTCCTCTTGCCATGTCGCCGCATCCATCCTCCTGCCTGGGCTGTCCGGGGGGCGGACCCAGCGATCGTGACCTGTTCTTGACATTGTGCGGTGCGGGGCCGCGCCGAGGCCATAGCGGGTGGCCGGGAAGTTGCTGAGAGTCCGCTGTGGCTGGGCTTTGCGGCCGGTGTTTCCGGCAGACTGGCCCGCGAGGAGAATGCTTTCTGGCGGCGGTCCGGCGCGTAAGATCGTGCCGTGTGATTTGCGCTGGTACGGCGCGGGTGTCACCCCTCTGGGACCGGGAGTGGCAGTAATTGGTCCGTAGGGGTGAATAAAGGAGTTACGTGGCATGTCCGGGATGGGGTCTTCCCTCCAGCTGACGAATCAAACGGTGGTAGCGGCGTTCCGCTCCGCATTGATCCATCAGGGGATCATTGCCCTGCTTATCTTCTTCTTGCTGGCCATGCTGTGGGTGAGCGTCCGCGAGTGGCTGCCGGCCGCCCGGCAGCGGCCCCAGCCGGCCCGCCTGACGGCCGAGCCGGCCGCACGGCGGCTGATCCGGATCGGGTTCGGCGTGCTGTGGCTGGTGGATGGGATCCTGCAGATGCAGTCGGCCATGCCGCTCGGGCTGCCGGCCAACGTGACCGAGCCGGCCGCGGCGGGCGCGCCCGGCTGGGTCCGGGACGTGGTCAACTGGGCGGCTACGGGCTGGTCCTACCACCCGGTCAACGCGGCCGCGGCCGCGGTCTGGATCCAGATCGGCATCGGCATCTGGCTGCTCACCGCGGCCCGCGGCCGGTGGTCCCAGCTCGGCGGGCTGGCCAGCGTGGGCTGGGGCCTGGCGGTCTGGATCTTCGGCGAGGCGTTTGGCGGCCTGTTCACGCCCGGGCTGAGCTGGCTGTTCGGCGCGCCCGGCGCGGCCCTGCTGTACGCGGTGGCCGGGGCGCTGATCGCGCTGCCCGACCGGGCCTGGGCCGGCGAGCAGCTGGGCCGGCGGCTGCTGGCCGGCGCGGGCCTGTTCCTGGCGGCCATGGCCGTGCTGCAGGCGTGGCCGGGCCGGGGCTTCTGGCAGGGCACCCTGGGCCGCCAGCCGGGCAGCCTGACCAGCATGCTGCAGGACATGTCGCAGACCTCGCAGCCCGGGTTCCTGGCCAGCCTGGTGCGCGGGTTCGGCTCCTTCACCGCCGGGCACGGGTTCCTGGTCAACCTGATCGTGGTCATCGCCCTCGCGGTGACGGGCGCGGGCCTGATGGCCGGGGCGCTGGTCCGGGCCTGGCGGCCGGTGCTGCGCCCGGCCGCCGGGCTGCTGCTGGTGCTGTCGGCCGCGGTCTGGCTGCTGGTGCAGGACCTGGGGGTGTTCGGCGGGCTGGGCACCGACCCGAACAGCATGATCCCGTTCGCGCTGCTCGTGCTGGCCGGCTACCTGGCGCTGGCGCGGGCCCTGCGCTGGCGCCGGCCCCCGCGGTGGCGACGGCGGCCGAGCCGGTGGCGGCTTCGGCCGCGGCGGCTGAGTCTGCGGCGGCGGCCGAGCCGGCCCCGGCTGAGCCGGTGGCTGCGCCTATCGAGCCCGCGGCCGGCTGGCGGGGCTGGCTCCGTCCCGGGCGGCTGGCCCGTGCGCTGGGCACCGCCAACCCGCGGACCGTGGCCGCGGCGGGCGCGCTCGGCGTCGCCATCATCGGGGTCGTGCCGATGATGGCCGCGTCGGCCAGCACCACCGCCTCACCGCTCGTGGCCGAGGCGCTCGACGGGTCGAGCGCCCCGCTGAACTTCCGTGCGCCCGCGTTCCAGCTGACCAACCAGGATGGACGGCCGGTCAGCCTGGCCAGCCTGCGCGGCAAGGTGGTGCTGCTCACCTTCCTCGACCCGGTGTGCACCTCGGACTGCCCGCTGATCGCGCAGGAGTTCCGCCAGGCCGACCAGTTGCTGGGCGGGCAGCGGCGGCAGGTCGAGCTCGTCGCCGTGGTGGCCAACCCGATCTACAACGGGCTGAGCTACACCCAGGCCTTCGACCGGCAGGAGCGGATGAACAGCCTGGCCAACTGGGACTACCTGACCGGCAGCGCGGCCCAGCTGAGGAAGGTGTGGCAGCAGTACGACATCGCCGCCCAGATCACGCCGGCCGGCGGCATGATCGGGCACAGCGACGTGGCCTACGTGATCGACAAGTCCGGGCACACCCGCACCGAGCTGGACTTCGATCCCGGCCCGGGCACCACCAGCTCCCAGGCCTCGTTCGCCAGCGAGCTGTTCAGCGCGGCCCAGCTGAGCCTGGGGGTCTCGTGACCGGCCGGCGCTGGCCGGCCAGGGCCATCACCGCGGCCCTGGTGACCACGGCCCTGATGACCACGGTGCTGGCGGGCTGCGGCAGCGCCCATGCCAGCGGCACCGGGCAGCCGGCCACCCCGGCCATCCCGTCGCTGGCCACGTCGGCCGGCTACCCGGATGGGACGTATGCGGTGCTGGTCATGGGCGGGTCCGCGGCCACCCATAACGACTTCTGGCAGGTCTTCGTCCGGCCGGCCGGGAAGCAGGCCACCTGGCGGCTGGCCACCCCGGTGGGCGTGGCCGACAACGGCGGGATCGCGGTCGCGGCCACCGGCGGGCCGTCCCTGGTCGCCGCGCTGCTGCCCAGCCAGGACCTGCACTTCTCGCCGCTGTCCCGTACTACGGACAACGGGGCCAAGTGGACGGCGGACGGCCTGCTCGACACGCCGCTGGCGGCCACGCCCAGCGCACTGGCGGCCGCGCCCAGCGGCGGGCTGATCGCGCTGACCCGGTCCGGCGCGGCCGAGGTCGCCAGCCACCCCGGCGGGTTCTGGGCCCGGCTGGCCACCCAGCGTTCGGTGGCCAGTTCACCGGCCGCCCGCGGCTGCGGGCTGACCAGCCTCACCGCGGCCGGCTACACCGCGTCCGGGACCGCGCTGCTGGCCGGGACGTGCACCCGGGGCGGTCACGCGGGCATCTTCGCGCGCGGCGCTGGTGGCGGCTGGGCGGCCACCGGGCCCGCGCTCCCGGCGGCCCTGGCCGGCCGCCCGGTGGCCGTGCTCCAGCTGGCCCGGGCCGGCCCCGCGGAAGTGGCGCTGCTGCAGGCCGGCACCGGCCGGACGGCCAGCCTGCTCGGCGCGTGGTCCACCGATAACGGCGGCAGCTGGCGGCTGTCCGGGCCGTACCCGCTGGCCGGGGCGCAGCCGCGGTCGGCGGCCGTGGCCGGCCAGGCGCTCGGCGTGCTGCTGCGCGGTGCCCATGGGACCATTGGACGCGCGGTCACCGTCACCGGGCCAGGTGCGGCCTGGCAGGCGCTGCCAGCGCTGCCCGCGGGCACCGCCGCGCTGCCCGCCGGGGCGGTGACGCTGGCGGCCGGACCGGCAGGCGGGTTCCAGCTGCTCTCCGGCCAGGCTCAGCCAGCTGTCGGTGTGGGCGGCCGGCCCCAGCGGCTGGTCCCGGTCTCAGGTCATCAAGGTTTCTATCCCGTACGGCTCGTCCGGGTGAGTGGGGCGCTGTGAACTACCTCGTCGATCACTGGTCATTCGACCCGTTCCTGATCATCGTGCTGGTCCTGGTGGCCTGGCACGAGATCGGCCTGGCCCGGCTGGCCCGACGGTCCCGGCCGGAACGGACCCGGCAGCGCCAGGCTGCGCTCGCTGCTGTTCTACAGTGGGCTGGCCGTGCTGCTCATCGCGGTCGAGTCACCCATCGACTACTGGTCGGACTACTACTTCTTCGTGCACATGACGCAGCACCTGCTGCTCATGTTCGCCGCGCCCACCCTGGTGGTGGCGGGCGCGCCGTGGCAGCCGCTGCTCGACGGCCTGCCCGGGCGGCTGGGCCGTACGGCCACGGCCACCGTGCTGACCAGCGGCTGGACCCGCCCGCTGCGCGCCGTCACCGGGTTCTTCCTCCGGCCGTGGGTGGCGGTGGTCACGTTCACCTTCGTGATGGTGTTCTGGCACATCCCGGTCATGTACGACCTGGCTGAGAACAACCAGCTGGTGCATATCTGGCTGATGCACGCCAGCTTCTTCCTGGCCGGGGTGGCGTTCTGGCTGCAGTTCATCCCGTCGCCGCCGTTCATCCGCCGGATGCCGCTGGTCTCACAGGCCGCCGCCCTGGTGGGGACGAACGTGGCCATGTGGGTGCTGGCCATGGCGATGAGCATCTTCTCCACCAGGCCCTGGTACTCGGTGTACGGGCACACGCCCGGGATCACGCTGCCGCCGTTCGCCGACCAGGAGATCGGCGCGGCCATCTTGTGGGTGTGCGGCGACTTCTGGGCCATCCCCTCGCTGATCTACATCTTGCGCTGCCTGATCAGCGAGGACGGCAGCGTGGTGTCGGCGGTGGAGCAGATCCTGCACCGTGGCTCCTCGGCCAGCCGCGGGTGGGCGTCCGGCCGCAACCCGATCGGCTCCAGCCCGCCGCTGCCCCCCTCCACCGAGCCGTAGCGGCGGCGGCCCGGTTAGCCGTTGTGCTTTTCCAGGTAGTCGAGGTAGAGGGGGCGCAGCGCGTCGGCCACATCGGCCGACTCGTGCCCGAACGCATCGTCGATCACCGCGGACAGCTGGGTGACGTTGGCCGCCGTCTCGTCGATGTGGCCGGCCACCGCCTCGCCCTCCGGGATCTCCCGCAGCAGCTGCCAGAGGAACCCGATGTCCAGGTGGTGCACGGCCCGGCGGACGGCCCGGTCGTGCAGTTCCTGGGAGGACAGCGCTTCGAGATCCTTCCGGTCAGTCATGGCAGGAACCTTACCCCGGGCCGGGCGCTCAGCGGCCGCCAGGCCAGCCCCCCTGTCCCGGGCCGGGCCAGCCACCGGCACCGGGTGCGGGCCAGCCCCAGTCACCGTGCTGCCGCGGGCCCAGCCACCAGGTGCCAGGCCAGCCGGACTGGCTGCGCCAGCCGCTCCGGCCCAGGCTGGCCGCGCCGGCCCCGGCCCGGGTGGCGGCCGGGTCCTGGACCGTGACGGTGGCCGGCACCGCCGTGCTGCCCTCGGCGCTGAACACCACCAATACAGAACGGCCAGCGCCGAGTGCTGGCTGACCAGGCAGCGCGGTCACCACCAGCGAGTCGCCGGCTGACGCGCTGGCCGCGTGCGCGACCTGGTAGTGGCCATCGCCGGGCAGTACGACGCGCAGCCGCCAGCCGGTGACCGGCGCCCCGCCGTGATTGACGATGACCAGATGGCCGGTCACCCGGTGCCCGGGCTGCGGCTTGATCTGGTACTGCACGCCGACCTGGTGGTCGGCCGACCGGCCAGATCCGGCGGCGGGCCCGGCCGCGGCGGGCGGTGCCTGGGCGTGGCCCGCGGCCGGGCCGCCCGAGCGGGCCGGGTCCGCGGCAGGCCGCTGCGAGCCCGGGGCCCGGGCCGGACCAGTGGCGGCCGACCGCACCGAACTGGGCAGCGTGGCCGAGCAGCGCACCAGGCCGCAGTCCCGGCGCGGGCTGGCGGCGGGCGGGTGCTTGATGAGGGCCAGGCCGCCGACGCCCATCGCCGCGACGGTGGCGGTCGTGCCGGCCGCGGTCAGCCAGCGATGCCTGATCAGGCTGCCGGACGGCCCGCTTGGCTCGCCGTCCGGCCGGTCGGGGCCGCTAGCCACGGCGGCCCATCCCGATGACTTGCTCCCCAGCGTCCCAGCATCGGGTCAGCATTCCTGTCGCTATCCCTTCCCAGTCGGGCCTGGCCCGGGCGGCTGCCCGGGCTGATCGTGGCGGCGGCAAGCAGTCCCCACTAGCACGCCGTTCCGTTGAATGAGCAGGTCACCGGGCTGCCGGTCGACCCCGCCGCGAAGAAGATGACTGACACCCGGCCGCCCGGCGCGAGCTGCGTCCCGGCCGCGGCGGGCTCCAGGACCAGCACGTCGCTGCCCAGGTCAGGGTCGGCGGCGCCGATCACGAACTGGACCTGGTCGCCGGGGAACGTGGCGGTGAACCGCCAGCCGGACAGCGCCGCGTTGCTCTCGTTGGCGATCGTGTACTTGCCGATGATGCCGCCGGACCAGTGCTCGACCAGCCGGAACGTGACCGCCACGAACCCGGGTGCGGCGCTGGCCGCGGTGGTGCCCACCGGCACGGTGGCGGCCATGGTCGGCGCCGTCGTGCTGGGGGCCGGGGTGGCGGGCTGAGCGCTCACATCCGCGCCCGGGCTGGCCACCGGCGGGCTGGGCGCGGTGCTGGCCCGCCGGGTGCCGGTGGCCCCGGCCGCGGACCTGGAGTCGGCCACCATGGCCCGTCCCGACTGATGCGGCAGGAGCAGGATCACCCCACTGGCCAGGGCCATCGCCCCGGCGCCCGCGCTGATCGCCACGTACCAGCGGTACCGGGCCAGAGACTGATACCAGTCCTGCTGGGTGACCCGGCCCAGCCAGCCCGCCCGGGCCGCCCGGCGCCGCCCGCTCCGGCCCGGCCCTGGTGCCGCACCGCCATACTCACCGAACTGCCCAGGCCCGGCCATCGCCGCGGCATTCGGTGACCAGCCGGGTTCAGGTACGCCATCCACCAGGCGCTGCGGGGCTGGGTCGTCCGTCCAGTCACCAATCCACTGGTAGGCAGCCGGGTCCGCGGGCCAGCCGTCGGCCGGGTCATCCAGTGGCCGTTCGGCAGGAGAATGGCCGGGCCAGTCATCCTCGGCCGGCTCGGCCAGCAGACGGGCCAGGGCGTCCTCGCTGCGCCGGCCGCGGCTACCTGGGGCGTGGTCAATCAGGGCCCGGAGCCAGCGGTGGTGGCCGGAACGGCGACGTTGCCCGGGATTACGCCGCCCCGGATTACCCATGGCACGGTGAACCGAATCGAGGCATGCTCGGTCCCCAAATGTCCGGCCCTCAGCGCTAGAGCAGCCCGCACGCCGTACGGACCGGGGCTAATTTAACAACGGCCGGGCCCGGCCGGCGGCAAAACGCCATAACGACATACATTTGCCGAAATCGACCTATTGACGGCCGCCGCTAACCGCTTACGGGCGGGCCCCCGGCGGGCGCGGTCAGCGCGGCGCGGACCTTGCTGATCAGGTCGCTGGCGGTGAACGGCTTCTGGATGTAGGTCTGCTCCGTGCCCGGGGTGTAGTGCGGCCGGGCCCGGGCCGTGTCGTCGCTGCCGGACATCCGGATGATCGGCAGGCCGGGGCGCAGCACGGCGACGCGCTCGGCCAGCGTGGGGCCGTTCATGCCGGGCATGACGGAGTCGGTCAGCAGCAGCTGGAATTCGCGGGTGGCCGCCAGGATCAGGGCCTCATCGCCGGTGCCCGCCTCCAGCGTGGGGTAACCGTGCTGGCGCAGGATCCGGGAGGTGACCGCGAGGACGGATGGCTCATCGTTGACGATCAGGATGGTCTCCCGCTGCGAGACGCCGGCCGCCGGGAGGTCCTGCTCCGGCGCGGTGGGCTGGGCGGCCGGGGCGGCCCCGGGTGCCGGGGCGGGCTGGGCGGCGGCGGGCAGGTAGATCTGGAACGTGCTGCCGTCACCCTCGGCGCTTTGCACGGTGATGCTGCCGTCCGCCTGGGTGACGATGCCGTACACGGTGGACAGGCCGAGGCCGGCGCCCAGGCCCTCTTCCTTGGTGGTGAAGAAGGGCTCGAACACGCGCGCCGCGACCTCGGGGCTCATGCCAGGCCCGGTATCGCGGACCGAGAGCTGCACGTGCCGGCCGGGGGTGACGCCAGGGTGCGCGGCCGCGTAGCTGGCGCCGAGTTCGGTGTGCCGC
Organism: uncultured Actinomycetes bacterium; assembly: GCA_963747705.1. GTDB lineage: Bacteria > Actinomycetota > Actinomycetes > Streptosporangiales > Streptosporangiaceae > RYN-230. The sequence goes on from CAVVGF010000037.1 coordinate 66,186, forward strand.
ACGGTGATACGGAAGCTGCCCCCGCCGGGCATCGCGTCGCGGGCGTTGACGGCCAGGTTGAGCAGCATCTGCTGGCAGCGGCCGCGGTCGGCCAGCACCAGGGCGGGCTCATCCGCCGGTGTGACGCGCACCTCGATGTGCGAGCCCAGGCTCGTGCGCAGCAGCTCCTGAGTGTCGCCGAGCAGGGCGTTCAGGTTGACCAGGACCGGCTCGGCGGGCTCCTGGCGGCCGAAGATGAGCAGCTGGCGGGCGAGCCGGGCGCCGCGGCTGGCCACCGCCTGGATCTGTACCGCGTCGGCCTGCACCCGGGGCCGGGCCGCGGTCGCCTCGGCGATGAACCCGGCGTAGTTGGTAATGGCGGCGAGCATGTTGTTGAAGTCGTGAGCGATCCCGCCCGCCAGCTGGCCCAGGGTTTCCAGCCGGTCGGACCGGTACTGCTCCTGCTCGGCCTGGGTGCGCCCGGTGATGTCGCGGGCCACGCTCGACGCGCCGGTCACCGTGCCCTGCTGATCCCGGATCGGGGAGATGCAGACCGACACGTCCAGGATGGTTCCGTCCTTACGGCGGTGCGTGGTCTCGAACGGCTCGACCCGCTGGCCGCGGCGGAGCCGGTCGAAGATCGGCCCAAGCTCCGCGTGCCGGCCGGGCGGGATGAGCACGGCCACGTTGTGCCCGATGATCTCCTCGGGGCGGTAGCCGTACATCTGGGCCGCGCCGCTGTTCCAGCTGGTGATGACGCCGTCCAGGGTCTTGCTCAGGATGGCGTCGCCGGATGACTCGACGATGGCGGCCAGCCGCGCGGCCAGCTCAAACTCTTGTGCGCTGGGATTGGCGCCGGCGGTTCCCATGGTTCCCCTTCGGTTTTCAGCGGATCGGTGGGCTGGCTACGGCTCGCTCAGCACCTCGTGCAGCTTGGCCAGCAGGGTTGTTTCTGAGAACGGCTTCTCGATGAGGTGGACGCCGGGCGCCAGCACGCCCTGGGCGCTGAGCAGGCCCTGGGTGTAGCCGGACATGAACACCACGCGCGTCCCGGGGTGCAGGGCCAGCACCTTGGCGGCGAGTTCCTTGCCCTGCATCTGCGGCATGATCACGTCGGTGAGCAGCACCTCGATGTGGTCGAGGCGGTGGGTGAGGGCGGCCAGCGCTTCCTGGCCGCCGGCCACGGCGGTCACCTGGTAGCCGTTGCGGGCCAGCAGGCGGCGGGTCACCTCGCGCATGGCGGGCTCGTCCTCGACGACCAGCACCAGCTCGCCCTGGCCGCGCCGCGCGGTGGCCGCGGCCGGCCCGGCGGCCACCGCCTCCTGGGTGGTGGCCGGCAGGTAGGCGGTGAACGTGGTGCCCAGGCCCGCCTCGGAGTAGATCCGCAGCTGCCCGCCGGCCTGGGTGACGATGCCGTACACGGTGGCCAGGCCCAGGCCGGAGCCCTCGCCCTTGGGCTTGGTGGAAAAGAACGGCTCGCACACCCGGTCCAGGATGTGCGCCGGGATGCCGGTGCCGGTGTCGCTCACCTTGAGCGTCACGTACTGCGCGGGGGCCAGCCCGAGCTGGCTGGCCGCGGGCTCGCCGACGTTGGCCATGGCGGTCTGGATGGTCAGCTTCCCGCCCTGGGGCATGGCGTCCCGCGCGTTGACGGCCAGGTTGACCAGGATCTGCTCCATCTGGCCCGGGTCGGCCAGCACCGGGGACAGCTGGCCGGCCAGGTCGGTGATCAGTTCGACGTGCTCACCCAGCGTGCGGAGCAGGAGTTGCTCCACGCCGTTGACGACGTCGCTGAGGTTGAGCGCCCGGGGCTGGATGACCTCCTGGCGGGCGAACGCGAGCAGCTGATGGGTCAGGCTGGCGGCCCGCTCCGCGGCCTGCTCGACCTGGGTAATGTCATCGCGGATATCGGCCAGGTTCAGGGTGGCTTCCGGGCTGGCCAGCTGTTCGCCGGCGAACGCCGCGTAATTGGAGATCACGCCGAGCAGGTTGTTGAAGTCATGGGCTACCCCGCCGGCCAGCTGGCCCAGGCTCTCCAGCCGCTGGGACTGGTGCATCTGGCGCTCCAGCCGGTCCCGCTCGGCCTGGGTGAGCAGCCGTTCCCGCTCGGCCTGGATCTCCAGCCGTTCGGTCACGTCCCGGACGGCGGCGGTGACCAGGATGCCGTCGTCGGTGTCGATGGCGGACAGCGAGATCTCCGCCGGGAACGTGCTGCCGTCGCGGCGGCAGCCGGCCAGCTGCATGTCGGCGCCCATCGGGCGGGGCTGCGGGGCGAGCATGTAGCCGGCCCGGTGGCTGGGGTGGATCTCCCGGGCGCCGTCGGGGACCAGGATCTCCACCGGCTGGCCGATCAGCTCATCCCTGGAGTAGCCGAACAGCCGCTCGACCTGGGCGTTGACCAGGGCGATCCGGCCGTCCTGAGCGGCGCAGATCATCGCATCAGGGGCCGCCTCCAGCAGCGCGGTGAACCGGGCCTGGGCCCGCTGCTGCTCGGTCACATCCCGGCCCACGGTGGACACACCGATGATCGCGCCCCGGTCGTCGGCGATCGGCGACAGGGTCAGCGCCACGGTGACCAGGGTCCCGTCCTTGCGCACCCGGCGGGCCTGGTACTGCTCCACCTGCCCGTCGCTGGCCACCTTGACGTGCAGCCAGGCCTCACGGTCGCGGTCCTCGTCCGAGGTGATCATCCTGATGTGCCGGCCGATCATCTCCTGCGCGGTGTACCCGTAGAGCCGCTGCGCGCCGGGATTCCAGCTGGTGATGATCTGGTCGAGGTTCTTGCCGATGACCGCGTCGTACGAGGACTGGATGATCGAGGCCAGCCGCGCGGTGGTCTCGGCCGCCAGCCGGCGTTCGGTCACGTCCCGGACGGCCGCGGTGACCAGGACGCCTTCGTCGGTGTCGATGGTGGACAGCGATATCTCGGCCGGGAACGTGGTGCCGTCGCGGCGGCGGCCGGCCAGTTCCATGCCTGCCCCCATCGGCCGGGGGCGCGGGTCGGCCATGTAGGCGGCCCGGTGGCCGGGATGCAGCTCGCGGTCGCCGTCCGGGACCAGGATCTCCACCCGCTGGCCGATCAGCTCATCCCTGGTGTAGCCGAACAGCCGCTCGGCCTGGGCGTTGACCAGGGTGATCCGGCCGTCCTGGCCGGCGCAGATCATCGCATCCGGCGCTGCCTCCAGGAGCGCCGTGAACCTGTGGTCAGCGAGCTGCTCCATGCCGCCACCAACTGTACGTAGTCGTTTGTTAGCTAAAAGTTACCACCCTCGCGAAGTGGTCACCCGTCCAGGCAGCCTTGTTGCATCTAGTAGTCATATGACTACAATCAGTCACTACGCGCCTTTACGTGGCCGCACGTACCGATGTGACCTTAGGAGGGCCGATGGACGAGAGCGGGCTCGCCTCGGTGCGCGGGCGGATCCTGGTGATCGATGACGACCTCGTGTTCGGCCGGTGGGCCGCCCAGTTGCTGCAGGGCGAAGGCCGGTTCGAGGCCAGGTATGTGACGGACGCGGCCGCCGGGCTCGGGCAACTCGAGGACGGGCCGTGGGACCTGGTGCTCACCGACCTGGAGATGCCCGGGATGAACGGGCTGGAGTTGCTGGACCGGATCGGGCAGCTGGAGCCGGACCTGCCGGTCGCGATCATCACCGGGCACGCGACCGTGGACCGTGCCGTCACCGCGTTCCGTAAGTCCGCGGCGGAGTTCATCCAGAAGCCGATCTCGGCTACCGACTTCCTGATCGCGGTCCAGGGTCTGGTGCAGCGCGGCCGGGAGACCCGGGCCGCGCAGCGGGAGATCGTGCTGGCAGTCGGGGCCCACCCGGGCGATGTGGAGATCGGCGCGGCCGGGACGCTGCTGGCGCACAGGTCGGCGGGCGACTCGGTCGCGATCCTGACGCTGGCCAGCGGCGGGCCGGTTGGCACCCAGGTCCGGCGGGCGCGGGGCCCGGAACACGCCGCGCAGGTCATCGGGGCGCGGGTGTACCACGGCGGGCTCGGCGACGTGAGCATCGAGGAGAGCGAGCCGACGATCGGGGTGATCGAGGAGGTCATCGCCAGGGTCCGGCCGACCGTGCTGTACACGCACTCCGGGCACGACGTGCACCAGGCGCACCGGAACACGCACCAGGCCGCCATCGTCGCGGCCCGGCAGATCGGCCGGGTCTACTGCTTCCAGGCGGCCACCCCGACAGTGGACTTCCGCCCGACCCACTTCAGCGTCATCGACAGCCACATCAGCCGCAAGCTGGCGGCCATCGACGCGTTCGCGGGCGAGCCGGAACAGCGTGACTACCTGCAGCCCGACCTGGTCGTATCGACTGCCCGCTACTGGTCCAGATTCTGCGGCGGCAGCCTGGCCGAGCCGTTCGAGGCGGTCCGCGACCGGGCCCCGGTCCGGGTTCCGGCGGGCGCCGGGGCGGTCATCCAGCCAGTCCCGGACGACGGGCCCAGGCCTGGGCGCCGCGATCAGGGACAGGGCCAGGACATGGCCCGGATCGCGCACCTGCCGGGGGCGCGATTAAGGCGCCGGACCGTGACCTATCCGGCCGGCCGGAGGTGTGATTCACATGCGCATTCTGATATTCCACGGCTATTCCCTGTGCGGCTCAGGCAGCAATGACTACATCGCCGGGCTGACCCGGCGCCTGGTCCGCCAGGGGCATGAGGTCCAGCCTGCTCTGCCAGGACCGGAACCCGGCCGGGTCCGATTTCGTGGACGCGGTCGGCCGGTGGCGGGCTGGGCGGCTGCGCGTCGAGCGGGTGCGCTGGCCGGCCCGCTGCACCGCGTATGTACCTGATATTGGCGGCCTGCTGCCGGTCTACGTGACTGGGCATTTCCCGGGATACCAGGCCCGGCCCTTCCCGCAGCTGACGGAGGGCCAGGTCGCCGATTACCTGGCCGCCAACACGGCCGCGGTCCGGGACGTGATCAGCCTGGCCGAGCCGGATTATGCGCTGGCGAACCACCTGGTGATGGGGCCCGCCATCCTGGCCCGCGCGCTGCCCAGCCGGGTGCCCTACGCGGTCCGGGTGCACCAGTCGGTGCTGGAGCGGATCGTCCGGCCGCATGTCTGGCGATTCGGCGGCTATGCCCGGCAGGGGCTGGCCAGGGCCGATGTGGTGCTGGTCGGGTCGGGCCAGGCGGCCGAAGAACTGTGGGAGGTCATGCGCCAGCCCGACCTGCCCGCCCGTACCCGGCTGCTCCCCCCGGGCGCCGAATTCGCGGTCCACCGCGTTCGTCCACCAGGGAATCGGGGGGGCAGTGGCGATGCGCATTCTGATATTCCACGGCTATCTCTTGCGGGGCACCGGAAGTAACATCTACAACGTCGAACTGGCCCGCTGGCTGGTCCGGCTCGATCACGAAGTCCACCTGTTCTGCCAGGACGCACAGGCGGCCGAGATGGATTTCGTGGACGCGGTGGGCCAATGGCACGATGGCCAGCTGCGGATCGAGGTCATTCGTGAGCCGGTCCGGTGCACGGTCTACCTGCCCGATATCGGCGGCCTGCTGCCGGTCTATGTGGCCGACCACTATGCGGGCTTCACCGCGAAGCCATTCCCCGAACTGACCGACGCCGAGATCGAACGCTACATCGCGGCCAACGCCGCCGCGATCCGCGAGGTCGTCGCGGCCACCGCGCCGGATGCGGCGCTGGCCAATCATCTGGTGATGGGGCCGGTGATCCTGGCCCGTGCGCTGGACGGCCAGGTGCCGTACGCGGTCAAGATCCACGGGTCGGCGCTCGAGTACACGGTGCGCCCGAACCAGCGACCGGTTCCTCGGTTATGCCCGTGAGGGCCTGCACGGCGCGACCGGCGTGCTGGTCGGTTCCCGGCACACCGCCGAGAGCCTGTGGGAGGTGGTGGACATGCCGGGCCTGCCCGCGCGGACCCGGCTGCTGCCGCCGGGCGTGGATATCCGCCGGTTCACGCCGCGCCCGGTGGATGAGGCGGCGGAGCGGCTGCGGACGCTGGCCGCGCGGCTGGAGGCCGACCCGCCCGCGTGGGGCGGCGATCCCGGCGCCGCGCAGGCGCTGCTGGCCGCCGACCCGGCCCGGGACCGGATCGTCAGCTTCGTCGGCAAGCTCATCGTGTCCAAGGGCGTGGACCTGCTCATCGCGGCCTGGCCGCTGGTGGTGCACGCAGATCCCGGCGGCCCGGCTGATCATCGCCGGCTTCGGCGGCTACCGGCCCGGGCTGATGGAGCTGACCGCCGCGCTGGGCCGGGGTGATCTGGCCGCCGCCCGCGGCATCGCCCGCCAGGGCCGTGAGCTCGAAGGCGGCCAGCCAGGTGAGCTGCACTTCCTGGCCGCGTTCCTGGACAGCCTGGACGGCGGCGAGCGGGAGCGGTACCTGCCGGCCGCGGCGGCGGCCATGGGCCGGGTGCACTTCGCCGGGCGGATCGAGCACGACGACGTGTCCGAGCTGATGTGCGTCTCCCAGGCCGTGGTCGTCCCGAGCACGTTCCCTGAGGCGTTCGGCATGGTGCTGGCCGAGGCGGCCTGCTGCGGCTCCGCGCCGCTGTCGGCCCGGCACTCCGGGCTCGGCGAGGTCACCGAGGTGCTGTCGCCCGCGGTCGGCGCCGACCTGCGCCCGCTGCTGTCCTTCGAGCTGGGCCCGGGTGCGGTGCGGGACATCGCCAGCAAGCTGGCCGGCTGGCTGTCCCTGGCCGACACGGACCCGGAGAAGTGGCGGGAGGCCCAGCTCGCGCTGACCGCGGTGGCCCAGGCCGGGTTCGGCTGGGGCCAGGTGGCCACCGGGGTGGCCGAGGCGGCCCAGGGCGAGCTGGCCCGGCTGCCGCTGATCCCAGCCCGCTGAGCACCCGGCCCGGCTAGTGGGCCGGCCGCCGGCCCGCTTGGCGGCCGGCCCACACCGCCGCGGCGCCGGCTCACCCGTATTGGCTACATATAGTGATGATCCGAATACGTATCGTTTAGATGGGGTAGGCATCAGCCACCAGCCCACCGGAACGGGGTGGACCCACATGCCGAGCAAGTTCCCGCACGGGGCGGCGTGGTGGGCCGCCGTGACGAGTGCCGTGGTCATGGCGGTCATCGCGGCCGCGTTCGGGATAACCGTCTGGCGATACGAGGCCGCGCTGGCCAGCGGGGCCGCGGCGGCACGCTCCCTGGGCACGGCCCAGTCCGCCGATCGCCTCATGATCGAGTTCCAGCAGGAGCAGGCCGCGGCGCACCGCTATCTCGTCAGCCCGTCCGCGGCCGCCCTCCGCCAGGCGGCGGGGAGCGAGCCGATTTCGCTGGCCAGCTGACCGTGCTCAGGCGGACGCCGAGCCAGGCCGACAATCTGGCCATCGCGCAAGCCGGGGTGGGTGAGCAGAACTACTACGCGGTCTTCACCGGCCTGCGCGGCCTGGCCAGTCGGAGCACGGCGGCGGTGGCGCGGGCCGGTGACCGGCTGGATACCGCCGGGGCGCGGGTGCTGGCACCGCTGAACCGCGTCGAGCAGATCGAAGCCGCCGCCGCGGCGTCGGCCCAGGACGCGTCGAATTCGGCCCAGGATCAGGCCCGGGTCATCGGCATTCTCGGTGGGGTCCTGGCCTTGCTGGCGGGCACCGGGTTCGCCATCTTCATGGTGCTGCTGCTACGGCGTTCGGCGGTCCGGGAAGTGGAACTCCGGGCCACCCTGGGCCGGCTGTCGGACCGGGACACGCTGCTGGCCCGGCTGCGGTCGGCCGCCGGGGTGCTCAGTGACGTGGCGGGCGAACTGCGCGAGGCGGCCCGCAACGCGGCCGCGGCCACCAGCGAGCAGTCGGCCGCGGTCACCGAGACCTCGGCCACCATCCAGGAACTGGCCACCACGGCCGGGTCGATCGCGGACAACGCGCACGCGGTGTCCGACGCGGCCCAGCGGACCACGCGACACCATGCGGGACATGCGTGGGCAGGTGGACACGATCGCCGAGCAGTCGCTGTCCCTGGGGGAGCGGGCGCAGAAGATCGGCGAGATCATCGAGCTGATCAACGACATCGCCGCGCAGACCAACATCCTGGCGCTGAACGCGGCCATCGAGGCGGCCCGGGCTGGTGAGGCGGGCAAGGGGTTCGCGGTGGTGGCGGCGGAGGTGCGCAAGCTGGCTGAGCGGTCGGTGCAGTCGACCGATTCGATCCGGGAGATCATCACGGCGGTCCAGGATGAGACGAACGCGACCATCATGGCGGCTGAGCAGGGCAGCTTGCGGACGCGGGAGGTGGCCGATCTGATAACGTCAACGTCGGCCATGCTGGATGAGTCGATCGTGGCCACCCAGCAGCAGAAGTCCGCGGCCGACCAGGTGGATGTGGCCATCCAGCAGATCAGCCAGGCCGCGGACAGCCTGGCCGCCGAGCAGGCCCAGCGCGCGGGCACCGCCGACCGGCTGGAAGAACTCGTCGCCCAGATCGAGCAGGCCCTGCAGGCCGGCGGCCTGGCCGAGGCCGGCCAGGCCGCCGGGGTGGCGGGCTGGCCGGGCCCGGCCGACGGCCACCCAGCCGCCGGCCATGGCCACGTGCTGACCACGGTGGCCGCCCCGGCGGGCAGCGCGGGCGGTCTGGCTGACCCGGGAGGTGCCCGGTGAGCACCTACGTCCAGTTCCGGGTGGCGGGTGAGACGTACGCCGTCCCGGCCGGGCATGTCGTCGAGGTGGCGCCCACGGCCGAGCTGACCCGGGTGCCGGGCACCCGGCCCGAGCTGGCCGGCGTGCGCAATCTGCGCGGCACCATCCTGCCGGTCATCGACCTGGCCGCGCTGCTCGGCATCGCCCGCGCCGCGCCGCCCCGGCGGGTGCTGGTCGCCGAGGCAGGCGGGCAGCAGGCGGGGTTCGAGATCGACGAGGTGGACGCGGTGCGGGTGCTGGCCGAGCCGGACGCGGAGGCCGACTCGCCGCTGCTGACCGGCGCGCGGCTGGACGGCGGCCAGCTGATCGGCTTCATCGATGTCCCGCGGGTGTTCGCCGGACTGCACCGGAGCGTGCCATGACCAGCCCCGAGGACGAGCTGGCCCAGCTGTTCCACGATGAGGCGATGCGGCGGATCGACGCGATGGACGCCGCCCTGCTGGAGATCGAGGCCGGGAACGCCGGGGCCGAGACCCTGACCAGCCTGTTCCGCGAGGCGCACACGATCAAGGGCGCGGCCGGCATGGTCGGCCAGGACGACGTCCGGGTGGTCGCGCACGCGGTCGAGGACGTGCTGGCCGTGCTGCGCGACCAGGGCACGTTCCCGGCCAGCCTGGTGCCCGGGCTGCTGCGCGCGACCGGCCTGCTGCGCAGCCAGGTGACCGGGCACGGCGGCCCGGCCGTCCCGGTGCTGGACGAGCTGGCCGCGGCCCGGGCCGCGCTGCACTCCGGGACCGGGACCACAACCGGGAACGGGAGCGCGGCGCCGCTGGCCGGCGGACCGGCCCCGTCCCCGGCGGCACCCCCGGCCGCCGAGCCACCGCCCCGGCCCGCCGAGCCACCGCCCCGGCCCGCTGAACCAGCGCCGCCCCGGCCCGCTGAACCGGCGCCGCCCCTGGCCGCCGAACCAGCCCCGGTCCCGGCAGCGCCCCCGCCGGCCGAGCCGCCGCCTGCCCCGCCGGCCGAGCCAGCACCGGGCCCACCGGCCGCGCCTGCCGGGCCGGCCCGGCGATCCGGGTGCCGGCCGGGAAGGTGGACCGGATGCTCGACCTGGTCGGCGAGGTGGTGCTGAACCACCGCCGGCTGGCGCACTCGGTCGGCGCCGTGGCCGGCCTGCCCGAGGACGTGGAGCGGCGGCTCAGCGCGGAACAGCAGCTGCTCGGCGAGCTGACCGATTCCGCGGTGCGGATGCGCACGCTGCCGGTGTCCGCCATCACCGGGCCGCTGCCCCGGGCCATCCGGGACATCGCCCAGGCCGCGGGCAAGCAGGTCGAGTTCATCGTGACCGGCGGGGACACCGAACTCGACCGGGCCATCCTGGAGAGCCTGGCCGAGCCGCTCACCCATCTGCTGCGGAACGCGGTCAGCCACGGCATCGAGCCGCCCGGCGACCGGGTCCGGGCCGGCAAACCGGCCTGCGGGCGGCTGGAGCTGCGCGCCGTGCCGCGGGGCAGCCTGGTCGAGATCAGCGTCATCGACGACGGCCGGGGCATCGCGCCTGGCACGGCCGAGGAGGCGGAACGGGAAGGATCGCTCACCGACGTGCTGGCCCGCCCGGGGTATTCCACCGCGGCCGAGGTCACCCATCTGGCCGGCCGGGGCGTCGGGATGGACGCGGTCCAGGCCTACGCGCGGTCGGTCGGCGGCACCCTGGAGGTGCACAGCCAGCCCGGCCAGGGCCTGGCGGCCACCCTGGTGCTGCCGCTCGCGCTGTCGCAGCTGGAGGTGCTGCTGCTGCGCCGCGGGCCCGAGGTGTACGGCCTCCCGGTCGCGGCCGTGGACGAGGTGCTCCTGGTCACCGAGACCCGGTCGGTGCAGGGCCAGCGCACCGTGCCGGTGCGGGGCCATCCGGTGCCGCTGGCCGACATCGCGGTGGTGCTCGGCCTGACCGCCCCGCCGCTGCCGCCCCAGCCGGCCGCGGTCATCGTGTCCGCGGGCGGACGGCGGGTCGCCATCGAGTGTGACCTGCTGATCGGGGCCGAGGAGGTCGTGGTCAAGCCGCTGGGCCCGCTGGCCCAGGCGGACGGCTGCCTGGGCGCGACCATCCTGGGCGACGGCCGGGTCGCCCTGCTCATCGAGCCCGGCTTGTTCACCCGCCGGGGCGGGGCGGGGGCGCTCACGGCGCCGCCCGCCCAGCCCGCCGCGGCGCCGGCCAACGGGGCGGCGCCCGCCACCCCGCCAGCCCGCGATCCCTCCACTGAGCCTGCCGCCGAACCCGGTGCCCGCCAGCCGGACAAGATCCTGGTCGTCGAGGATTCCTTTACCGTGCGCGAACTGCAGCGCAGCATCTTCGAAGCGGCCGGGTACCGGGTCGCGACCGCCGAAGACGGCCACGACGCACTGGCCGTTCTGCATCGGGATCCGGAGATCGCGCTGGTGGTCAGCGATCTCGACATGCCCGGCCTGGATGGGCTGGGGCTGACCCGCGCGGTCCGGGCCGATCCGGACCGGTCCGCGCTGCCGGTGATCATCGTCACCGCGCGCGGCACCGAGCAGGTCCGGCAGCAGGGCCTGGCCGCCGGGGCCAACGCGTTCATGGCCAAGGCCCAGTTCGACCAGCGCGAGCTGCTGGCCACGGTCGGCAGGCTGGTCCGGGGATGACACCGGTCCGGGTGCTGATCTGCGAGGACTCCGCCGTGTACGCGGCCGGGCTGCGGCGCACGCTGGAGTACGACCGGGACATCACGGTGGCCGGCGTCTGCCCGACCGCGGAGGAGGCGCTGACCACGCTGGCCAGTGAGCGGCCCGACCTGGTGACCATGGACCTTGAGCTGCCGGGCATGGACGGGCTGGCCGCGGTCGAGGAGATCATGAGCAACCAGCCGGTGCCGGTGGTCGTGCTGTCCAGCTACGTCGGGCCGGACGGGGAGAAGGCCGCGGCCGCGCTCGGGGCCGGGGCGGTGGACGCCTGCGCCAAGAGCGACCTGGACCTGGCCGACCCGGCCGGGGTCACCGCGGCGGCGTTCCGTGCCCGGATCCGGGCGCTGGCCCGGGTCCCAGTCATCCGGCATCCGCGCGCACGGCTCCGGCTGGCCCGCAACCCGCAGGGGCCGGGCGGCCGCCGCGCGTCGGTCATCGGGCTCTGCGCGTCCACCGGCGGCCCCCAGGTGCTGTTCCACGTGCTCAGCTCGCTGCCGCCGAACTATCCCATCCCGCTGCTGGTGGTGCAGCACATGGGGCCGGGGTTCACCGAGGGCCTGGTCCGCTGGCTGGACCGGAACGTTGGCCTCGAGGTGACGATGGCCGAAGACCAGCTGCAGCTCGCGGCCGGCGCCTGGGTCGCGCCCGAGGGCGCGCACCTGTGCCTGGGCGGTGACGGCCGCCTGCTGCTGGACCGCACCTCGCCCAGCGGGCCGCACCGCCCGTCCGCGGATGCGCTGCTGACCAGCATCGCGGCCCACGCCGGACGGGCCGGCGCCGCGGTCGTGCTCACCGGCATGGGCCGGGACGGGGCGGTGGGGGCGGCCGCCGTCCGCCGGGCCGGGCGGACTGGTGATGGCCCAGGACGAGGCGTCCTCGGCCGTGTTCGGCATGCCCAAGGCCGCCATCGAGCAGGGCGCCGACCTGGTCCTGCCGCTGGCCGGCATCGCGGACGCGCTGGCCCGGCTGAGCCACCTGCCGCTGCCCGGCGCGGCCCGCGGGCTGACCGCGGCCGGGGGCCCGGGGCCCGGGCCGCACCGGGCCGGCCTGCGATGAAGGACACCCTCGGCCAGGTGGCCAGCCTGGTCCGCCGGGAGACCGGGATGGCGCTGCCGGCCGGGCGCGCGGACGCGCTGCAGACCGCGCTGCGCCGGGCCGCGCCGGGCACCGATGCGGCCGGCTTCCTGCGCGCCGTGGCCGACCCGGCCCAGGGCGAGCAACTGCTGGGCCTGGCTGATCGACGAGGTGACCGTCCAGGAGACGTTCTTCGTCCGGGACGTGGCCCAGCTCCGGGTCATCCCGTGGGCCGCCCTGCGCGCCTGGCGGGCCCGCGGCGGGCCCGGCGGCCCGGTCCGGGTGTGGAGCGCGGGCTGCGCGACCGGGGAGGAGGCGTACACGCTGGCGCTGGAGGCCGTGCTGGCGCTGGGCGCCCGGCCCGGTCCTGTGGACGTGCTCGGCACGGACATCTCCACGGCCGCGCTGGCCGCGGCGGCCGCCGGGCGGTACGGCGAGCGGGCCGTGCGGCAGCTCGACCCGGCCGTCCGCGAGCGGTACCTGACCCGGCAGCCGGACGGCCGGTACCAGGTCACCGCGCCGCTCCGCGCGCTGGCCCGGTTCCGCCGGCATAACCTGGCCCTGAGCACGGGACCGCCTCCCGGCGAGGCCGCGTTCGACGTGGTGGTCTGCCGCAACGTGCTCATCTACCTGAGCACTCAGCTCATCGGCCGCGCGCTGGGCAACCTGGAACGGGCCCTACGCCCCGGCGGGGTGCTGGTGCTCGGCGCCGCCGACGTGCTGCACCGCACCGCGGCCCGGAAGGCCACCAGCGGGCCGGCGCCCGTGCCCCGGCCGCCCGCCCCGCCCCGCATCCGCCCGCCGATACCGAACGCCAGCCGCCGGGTGGCGGCCGCCGGCCTGCCGGGGCGGCTGGCCGCGGCGCTGGAAGCCGCCGACGCTGGCGACCGCCTCCGGGCCCTGTCCGAGGTGTCCGAGCTGCTGGCCAGCGCCCCGGACGACGCGGAGGCGAACTTCGTGTTCGGGCTCATCCTGCTGGAACGGGGTGACCCGGCCGGTGCGGCGCGGGCGCTGCGCCGGGCCTTGCACTATGACCCGTCGCTCGGCCTGGCCGCGTTCACGCTGGGCCGCGCGTGCGACCGGCTGGGCGACCCGGCCGCGGGCCGGGCCGCCTACCAGCACGCGCTGCGGGTGCTGGACCCGGCCGACCAGCGGCACGAGCTGATCCTGCAGCAGATCGACGTCCGGGACGTTGCGGCGGCGTGCCGCGCCCGGCTAGGGGGGACATCGTGAAGATCCTGATCGCGGAAGACTCGTCCACGGTCCGGCGGGTGGTGGCCGGGCGGCTCGCCGCCGACGGCTACCAGGTGGTCGAGGCGGTGGACGGCGAGGATGCGCTCAAGCTGGCCCGCCAGGAACGGCCCGACCTGATCGTCCTGGACAAGGTGATGCCCAAGTACGACGGGTTCGAGGTTGTACGGGCACTCCGCGAGGACCCGGAGATGCGGGCCATCCCCATCGTCATGCTGACCGAGCGGGCCAGTGAACCGGACGTCATCAGCGGGCTCGGCCTGGGCGTGGACGAGTACATGGCGAAACCGTTCAGCCCGCGTGAGCTGTCCGCGCGGGTGCAGCGGGTGCTAGCACGGGCGGGGCACGTTGCGGGTCCTGGCTGAGGCCGTCGCGGCCGCGGCCGGGCTGCTGCTGGTGCTCATCCTGCTGCTGATCGGCGTCCGGGCGGCGGCGCTGCGCCGGATCCGGCGGGAGCAGGAGTTCCGGCCGCCCGCCGAGGCCGCACTCGGCCAGTACCTGGCGGGCACCGGCGACGCCCCCACCCTGGACCGGCGGGGCGAGCGGGACGTGTTCCTGGCCATTGCCCAGGAAGCGCTGGCCGACCTGCGCGGCGCGGAACGCGACCGGCTGGCCGCCCTGCTGCTGCGGCTCGGCTACACCGAGGACGCCATGCGGCGGCTGCGCGCCCGGCGCACCGCCGTCCGCCGCCGCGCCGCCGAGACATTGGCCGTGCTGGCCACGCCCCTGGCCGCCCCTGCGGTCGCGGCCGGTCTTGCCGACCGGGACCTGCTGGTCCGCACCACCTGCGCCGTCACCCTGGCCGAGACCGGGAGCGCGGACGTGCTGCCCAGCGCGCTGGCCGTGGCCGCACGGGACGCGGCCGCGGCGCCGGGCCGGGCCGCCTGCGTGGTGCTCGCGGTGGCCCGGCGCCGGCCGGATGCGCTGGCCCCGCTGCTGCGGGCCGGCGCGCCCCCGGCTATCCGGCGGATCGCCGTCACCGTGGCCGCCGACCTCCGGCTGGCCGAGCTGTCCGGGCTGCTGCTGGCCTGCCTGGACGGCCCGGACGAGCTGGCCGCCCCGGCCGCGTATGGGCTGGGCCGTATCGGCGAGTTCGGCGCGTCCGGGGCGCTGGCCCGGCTGGCCGCGGACCGCGGCCGCAGCGTGGCGGCCCGGTCCGCGGCCACAGAAGCGCTCGGCGCGCTGGGCGACCCGGACCGCCGCGAGCTGCTGGCCGAGCTGCTGGCCGCACCCGAGTGGCCGGTGCGCAGCGCGGCCGCGCAGTCGCTGGCCGGGCTGGGTGAGCCGGGCGCCGCGGTGCTGCGCCGCGCCGTCGCGGAGGGCCACCCGCTGATGGCCCCGCTGGCCCAGGCGGCGCTGCACCCATGATCGTCTACATCGGGCTGGTCTGCGCCTTCTTCATCGCGTTCATCCTGCTGAACGGGACGCTGCTGGTGCTGGCCTGGGCCGAGCTGCGCCGGTACCGCGCGCGGTCGAACTCCACCGCGCTGCGCCGCGCGCTCCGCTCGCCGCTGGCCCCGCCGATCGCGATCCTGGTCCCGGCGTACAACGAGGCGTCCGGTATCGCCGACAGCGTGCGCTCACTGCTGGCCCTCAACTATCCGCGGATCGAGGTCGTGGTCATCAACGACGGCTCGGCCGACGACACCCTGCAGCGCCTGGTCGAGGTGTTCGAGCTGCGGCCGGTGCCGCGGCCCACCCCGCCGTTCCTGGCGCACCGCCCGGTGCGCGGCGTGTACGCGCCGCGCAGCCAGCTGCCGCTGCTGGTGATCGACAAGGAGAACGGCGGCAAGGCCGACTCGCTCAACGCGGGCATCAACTTCTGCACCAGCCCGGTGGTCGTGTCGGTGGACGCCGACTCGATCCTGGAGCAGGACGCGCTGGCCCAGGCGGCGCTGCCGTTCATCGAGGACCCGCTGCGCACGGTGGCTACCGGCGGCACGGTGCGGATCGCCAACGGCTGCCACATCGAGCACGGCCGGGTCACCAGCACCGCGCTGCCCCAGTCCAGGCTGGCCATGTTCCAGCTGGTCGAGTACATGCGGGCGTTCTTCGGCGCGCGCACCGGCTGGACCGCGCTGAACGCGCTGCTGATCGTGTCCGGCGCGTTCGGCCTGTTCCAGCGGGACGCGGTCATCGCCGTGGGCGGCTACCGGACCGACACCGTGGGCGAGGACATGGAACTGGTGGTGCGGCTGCACCGGGCCTGCCGCCGGGCCCGGCGGCCGTACCGGATCGTCTACGTGCCCGACCCGGTGTGCTGGACCGAAGCCCCGGAAAGCCTGCGTATCCTGCGCCGGCAGCGGCGCCGCTGGCAGCGCGGCTCGGTCGAGACGCTGCTGTTCCATGCCCGGATGCTGCTGAACCCGCGGTACCGCGCGGTCGGCCTGGTCTCGCTGCCCGCGCTGCTGCTGTTCGACATCCTGGGGCCCATCCTGGAGCTGTCCGGCTACCTGGTGACGGTGATCAGCTTCCTGCTCGGCCTGATCTCGCTCCAGGCATTCCTGCTGTTCCTCGCGCTGGCCGTCCTCTACGGGCTGATCCTCACGCTCGGCGCGGCGGTGCTCGAAGATGCCACTACCAACCGCCACCCGTCCTGGGCCGACCTGCGCCGCATCCTGTGCTATGCGGTCGGCGAGAACTTCGGCTACCGCCAGCTCGGCCACCTGTGGCGCGTCGAGGGGCTGTGGCAGCTGGTGCGCAAGGCAGAGTGGGGGGCCATGGAACGCAAGGGACTGTCCCGGCCGGGCGGCACCACCCCGGGCGGCACCACCCCGGGCGGCACCACCCCGGCCGGGACGAAGTCCCCGGCGCAGCTGGGCCGCTAGCCCGCTAGCCCTCCTGGGCGGCCGGCATGGCCTCGTTCGGCCCGACCAGCTTGAACCGGGCCCCGGTCGGGTCGGCGGCCTCGGCCAGGCGGCCGTACGGGGTGTCCTGGGCCGGGCTGACCACCGAGCCGCCCAGCCGGGTGACGGCGGCCAGCGTGGCCTCGGTGTCCGCGGCGCCGAAGTACACCGACCAGCGGGCCGGCTCGCCCGGGGCCAGGAAGCCGCTGGCGTCCATGATCCCGGCCAGCTGCTCGTCGCCGTGCACCAGCAGCGTGTAGCGGAACTCGGGGGTGTCCCCGGCCACCTGGGTCTCCCAGCCGAACACGTCGCGGTAGAAGCTGACCGTGGCCGGGTAGTCCCGGGTGAACAGCTCGAACCAGCCCGGCGCGCCCGGCTCGGCCAGCACCCCGAACCCCTTGTGCAGGCCCGGCTGCCAGAGGCCGATGGCGGCCCCGCCGTTGTCGGTGATCACGGCCATGGTGCCCAGGTCGCCGACCGGCATGGCCGGCACGACGATCTGGCCGCCGTGCCCGGCGGCGGCTTCCAGCGTCTTGGCCACGTCGTCCACGGCCAGGTACACCGACCAGGTGTCGGGCGTTCCGGAACCTGGCTCGCTGCCCATGCAGCCGGCCACCCGGACGCCGTCCTTGGCGAAGTTGAAATAGCCGCCAAACTGCGGATTAGGTTCTTCGGCCGTCCAGCCGAACAGCTGGGTGTAGAACTCACGGGCCCGGCCGGGGTCCGCGGTCATCAGGTTGACCCAGCACGGCGCCCCTGGGGGCGCGCTGTCGCGTGCGGGCATGGTCTCTCCCCTCGTCGAAACGTCTCTAGACCCTAGGACGCCGCCACGGGCCCGGACTCACCGGTCCGGCCCGCGTACCCTCGAAGGGTGTATCTGCCACCGCACTTCACCGCGCCCGACGACGCCGACGTTGCGGCGTTCGTGGACGCAGTCGCCGCCGCCGACCTGGTCACGTTCGACGGGACCAAGCCACTCGCCAGCCTGATCCCGGTCATCTGGGACCGGGACACCGCCGAGCACCCCGGTGCCGGGCCGCACGGGCGGCTGCTCGGCCACCTGGCCCTGGCCAACCCGCAGTGGCAGTCGGTGACCGACGGCGCCGTGGCACTGGCCATCGTGCACGGCCCGCAGGCCTATGTGTCACCGAACTGGTACCCGAGCAAGGCCCAGCACGGCCGGGTCGTGCCCACCTGGAACTACGTCACGGTGCACTTCACCGGGCCGCTGACCGTGCACCGCGACCCGGAGTGGATCCGCGGCGTGGTGACCCGGCTGACCCGGCGGCACGAGACGCCGCGGCCGGCGCCGTGGGCGGTGACCGACGCGCCGCCCGACTACATCAACGGCCAGCTGCGCGGCATCGTCGGGGTCGAGATGACCATCGACACGGTCGAGGCCAAGCACAAGCTGAGCCAGAACCGGGGCGCCGACGACCAGGCTTCGGTGGCTGCCGCGCTGCGCGACGAGCCCGGGCCCGGGCCGGCGGAGATCTCCGCGCTGATGTCGGCGGGGGAGTAGCCGGGCTTACCAGCGCCCGCGGTTACCAGCGCCCGTGGACCTGGGCCCGGATCCGGCTGGTCGTACAGGTCCGCGATGGCGGCCAGCTCCGCGCTGGTCAGCGGGGCAAGGCTGGCGGCGGCTGGCGTTCTGGCTGACCTGATCCGGGTTGCGCGCGCCGGGGATCACGGTGCTGACCCCGGGCTGCTGGATGACCCAGCGCAGCGCGGCCTGTGCGGGCGTGACGCCCGGCCGGGATCAGCGCGGCGAATTCCTGGGCCGCGTCGACCCCGGTGTCGAAGTCGACGCCGGAGAAGGTCTCCCCGACGTCGAACGCCTCGCCATGCCGGTTGTAGTTGCGGTGGTCGTCGGCCGGGAACGCGGTGTCGTGGGTGTACCGGCCGGACAGCAGCCCGGAGGCCAGCGGGACCCGGGCGATGATGCCCACCCCGGCGGCCTGCGCGGCGGGCAGCACCTTGTCCAGCGGCTTGCGCCGGAACGCGTTGAAGATGATCTGCACGCTGGCCACGCCGGGCCGGGCGATCGCGGTCAGCGCCTGGGCGGCTGGTCTCCACGCTGACCCCGTAGGCGGCGATGCGCTGCTCGGCGACCAGGGTGTCGAGCGCGTCGAAGACCGCGTCGGCGGAGAAGACCGGCGGTCGGCGGGCAGTGCAGCTGCACCAGGTCCAGGGTGTCCACGCCGAGGTTGGCCCGTGAGCGGTCGGTCCAGGCGCGGAAGTTGTCCAGCGTGTACAGCGCCGGGTCCTGCGCCACCCGGCGGCCCATCTTGGTCGCCACGGTGAGCTCCGCGCCGGGGTTGACTCGCCAGGAACCGCCCGATGAACTGCTCGCTGCGGCCGTCCCCGTAGACGTCGGCGGTGTCCAGCAGGGTGACCCCGGCCGTCAGCGGCCGCGTCCAGCACGGCCATCGCGTCGTTCTCGGCCACCTCGCCCCAGTCGGCGCCGAGCTGCCAGGTGCCCAGGCCGATCACCGAGACGGCTTTGCCGGTCCGGCCCAGAATGCGTTCTTCCATGAGAGGAGATCCTAGGTCGCGGGCTCGTCCAAGGACGCGGCGCAGTGCTTTCTTGCGCCTCCGGAGGGCTGAGATCCGCCGACTTCCCTCGTCGTTCGGTCGCTCGTTCCTCGTTCCCTCACTCCTCAGTCCATTCGGCGGCGCCCTCCTTTGGCGCGGCTGCGCAGTCCCCGTCAGCCGGGGCCGAGCTGGCCGCGGCCAGGATCGTCTCGCTGATCGCGGCCAGCTGGTGCAGCTGCTCAGGGCTCAGCGCGTCGAACAGGACCCGGCGCACCTGCTCCACGTGCCCGGGCGCGGCCGCGCTGAGCGCGGCGAAACCCTCGTCGGTGAGCTGGGCGATCTGCCCGCGGCGGTCAGTCGGGCAGTCCACCCGGCGGACCCAGCCGCGTTCCTCGAGCCGGGCCACCGCGTGCGACACCCGGCTCTTGCTGGACGCCGAGGCCGCCGCGAGCTGGGTCATGCGCAGCGCCCGGTCCGGGGCCTCGGACAGCCGGACCAGGATCTCGTAATAGGCCAGGGGTATCCGGGCGTCGCGCTGCAGCTGGCCGTCGACGCAGGACAGCAGCCACTGCCAGGCGGTCAGGAAGTTGCGCCAGGTGTACTGCTCGTCGGCGCTCAGCCAGCGCGTCGCGGTGTTCTCCGGCGTGCTGGATGTGCTCATGGGCCCAGTCTACCCGGAATAGTTGAGCGCTTGACAACGTTACTCTGGCCGTGATAGTCGTTGAGCATTCAAATATGAATGACGACACTATGAACGATAGGAGTATCACATGACCGCCAGTACCGAAGCCACCACCATCCCCGGCTACATCGCCGGCACCTGGGAGATCGACCCGGTGCACTCCGAGGTGGGCTTCATCGCCCGGCACATGATGGTGAGCAAGGTCCGTGGCCGGTTCACCCAGTTCTCCGGCGAGTTCGTCACCACCCCAGACCCGCTGCAGTCGTCGGTGACCGCCACCATCGAGCTGACCTCGATCCAGACCGGGAACGAGCAGCGTGACCAGCACATCCGGTCCGCCGACTTCTTCGAGGTCGACAAGTACAAGACGATGAGCTACCGGTCCACCGGCCTGCGCGCCGACGGCGACCACTACGTCCTGGACGGCGAGCTGACCCTCAGGGACGTGACCAAGGAAGTCCCGCTCAAGCTGGAGCTGAACGGCTTCGGGCCGGACCCGTACGGCGGCACCCGCGCCGGGTTCACCGCGACTGGTGAGATCAACCGGAGCGACTTCGGCGTGAACTTCAACGCCACGCTGGAGACCGGAGGCGTCGTGGTGTCCGACAAGATCGTTCTGCAGCTCGAGATCGAGGCCGTGCTCAAGGCCTGAGCACCAGCCGATCCGCACTCGCTCTCCCGGGCGGGGGCCGCCAGCATGGCGGCCCCCGCCCGTGCCATTCTGGGGCAGGGGCCCGGCTGAGCCTGAGGAGGCGTACCCAGTGCGAGCGGCGGTTTATGAGCGCACCGGCCCGGCGGCCGAGGTGCTGCGGGTGACTGACGTGCCACAGCCCGAGCCAGGGCCGGGCGAGGTCCGGGTCCGGGTGCAGGCATCCGGCATCAACCCCACCGACGTGAAGACCCGCGGCGGCCTGACCTCGCGGCCCATCGACGGCTTCCAGATCCCGCACCACGACGGGGCCGGCGTGATCGACGCGGTCGGCCCGGGCGTCCCGGCCGAGCGGGTCGGCCAGCCGGTCTGGGTCTGGATGGCGGCGTTCGGGCGGCCCTGGGGGACCGCCGCGGAGTGGACCGTGGTGCCCGCGCGCCAGGCCGTGCCGCTGCCCGACGGGGTGACGCCCGAACTGGCCGCCAGCCTGGGCGTGCCTGCGATGACCGCGCATCGCTGCCTGTTCGCCGACGGGCCGGTGGACGGGCAGGCGGTGCTGGTGGCCGGCGGGGCCGGCGCGGTCGGCCACTTCTCCATTCAGCTGGCCAACTGGGGTAACGCGGCGCAGGTGCTGGCCACGGTCAGCGGCCCGGCCAAGGCCCAGCTGGCCAAGGAGGCCGGCGCCGCCGACGTGATCAACTACCACGACCCGGACGCGGCCGGCCAGATCCGTTCGGCGGCGGCCGGGCCTGTGGACCGGATCGTCGAGGTGGCACTGGGCACCAACCTGGCCCTGGACCTGGCCGTGTCCCGGCCGGACACGGTCGTGGTCAGCTACGCGGCCGAGGCCACCGACCCGGTGCTGCCCGTCCGGGCCTGCATGTCGGCCAATGTCGTGCTCCGGTTCATGCTGCTCTACGGCGTCCCGGCGGCCGCGCTGGACCACGCGGCGGCCGACATAAGCGTGGCCCTCAGCACCGGGGCGCTGTCGCTGTCCGGTCTGCCTGTGCACCGGTACGCGCTGGACGAGATCGCCGCCGCGCAGGAGGCGGTCGAGCGCGGCCCCAGCGGCAAAGTGCTGGTCATCCCGGGCTGACCGGGAAACAGACGGCCAGGCGGGCCACTGGGGCACGCCTGGCCGTCTGCCTAGGGCGCGGCTGGTCTCCCAGCCGTCACCCCTCGATCGAGCGCAGGCCGGAGATGAACGCCGCGCCGGCCGGGGTGCCGACCCCGGTCATGTTGTCGTAGCCGGGCAGCGTCACCTGGCCGGTGTAGCCGAACATCCCGCTGCTCTGGTCGTCGAACGTGGTCAGCGCCCACAGCCCGCAGTCGTGCGGCGGGCAGGCCACGCCCCGGTAGGCGGCCGGGCTGCTGCTGGTCAGCGGCAGCGCGTCGTACAGCGCGCTGGTGCCGGCCAGCTGGTACAGCGCCGGGTTCACCAGCCCGAACGAGGCTGGCTGGCCCTGCTGCGCCGCGGTCACCATGCCCGCCACCAGAGGCGCTGCCTCGCTGGTGCCGCCGACCGGGAACTGGCTGTAGGTCGGCGGCTTGCCGCTCTTGTTGTGGAACGTGAGGTAACCCACCGCGGCCCCGGTGAACGGGTCGGCGTCGGCGCTGATGTCCGGGACCGAGCGGACCGTGCCGCCCCGGTCGCCCGGCGCCGTGGCCAGGTCGGCAGGCACCACACCATCCTGGTAGGACGGCTCGGCCCAGAGCAGGCTGGGCCCGCCGCCCGCGGCGCCGTACTCGCCCAGGAACAGCCAGCTCTTGCGGTTCAGCAGGGAGAGCCCCTCGGACCAGCCGGTCTCGAACAGCCGGCTGCCGCCCTTGCCGATGCCGAGCGTGGTGCCGCCGACGGCGATCGCGTCCGGGTCACTGGACGGCGCGAGCACGCCGGAGCCGTCGCCCGAGGAGAAGTACATGCCGACGCCCTCGGCGGCGGCCTGCACCAGGATCGCGTGCTCGATGTTGGTCACCGCCGGCGCCTGGCCTTCGGTCCCGCTCTCCCAGGAGTTGGACGCCACTGTGGCCAGCGGGTGACCGCCGGTGCCCAGCACGGCCAGGTCGGCGTTGAACAGGCCCTGCAGGCCGAAGTCGCCCTCGTTGCAGCTGTCCCCGCCGACCACCAGCTGGTGCGCGCCCGGGGCCATCGCGTAGGACATCTCCACGTCGAGCTGTTCCTCGATGTCGAACGGGTCACCGCACTGGCTGCCGCGGCCCAGGGACAGCTCGGAGTACCGGCTGCCGGCCGGCGCGGGCAGGCCGTTCTTCTTGGCGTAGTCGTGCAGGGTGAGGAACATGTCCGGGGTCAGGCCCAGCTCGACCAGCGCGACCGTCTGGCCGCTGCCGGTGGCCGCGCTGCTGGCGCCGTAGGCCTTGCGCAGCTGGGTGCCGCTGTAGCCGCAGTTGTCGGTCGGGAACGAGGTGACGCCGAACTCCTTGGGCAGCCCGCTCGCGTAGTGCTCCCCGTAGTAGAACGAGCAGGGCGCCGCCTTGGGCTTGGCGCTCACCGTGGTCCGCGGCGTGGTCTTGCCGATCGCGGTGGCGCTAGGCCGCTTCAATGGCAGCACCGGCGCGGCGTTGTCCAGGCCGGTCACGCCGGTCACGCTGCCGGACAGCGAGCTGGGCACCGAGATCGCGCTGTCGTTGGCGCGCAGCCGGTACGGGCCCGCGTTGACCCCCTTGGTGGCCGGGTACAGCTTGAGCTGGGTGTGGAACGCCGCGTCAATGGCCGACGCCGAACCGGTAGCACGGACATAGGAGCGCAGCCGGCTGGCCGTGACGCCGGTGAAGCCCGCGCCGCGCAGCCAGGATTCGACCTTGGCCGCCGTGGCGGCCGACGCGCCGAACCGGCTGGCGTAGCTGGCCGGGCTCAGATAGTGGTGGAACGACGCGCTGCCCGGGGTGCTCACCCCGGCGGCAAAGCTCTCCGCCTGGTTCAGCCGGGGCCGCAGCCACACCTGCACGGCGAGCTTCTGGCTGGCCGCCACCGTGCCGGTCGCCTTGGTGTGGCTGGTGAACGGAACGGCGCTGCCCTCGATCCGGGCTACCGATGGTGCTGGTGCGGCGGCTGCTAACCCGCTGCCCGCCACGATGGTCGTGCCGATCATCGCCGCGGTCGCGCTGGCGGCAGCGATGATCGTCCTGGTTCTGGACATGGTCCCCCTGTCTGGAAAGTAGTTGCTGACCCGTCCTGGGGGCCGAGTGGTTGCTGGCCCCCATGGTGTCTATACCAAGCTGAAAGGGGACATAAAGGCATGAACACCAAATCGTGACAATTACTAAGAAATGGCCGGCAAGCCATTTCCCGCCGGCCGGCGCGGCGGGTGGCGCGGACTGGCCTCACCCACTGCCGCGGGCAAGCGCATGTCACGTATAGTAGTTATACGACTACATAGAGGTTTGGGGGGTGGATGGACGGAGCAGCCGACAGCCGCGGCCGGATCCTGCTGGTCGAGGATGATCCGGTCTCGGCCGCCTACGTCGTGCACGTGCTGCAAAACCGGGGCGGGTTCACCGTCACCCACGCGGCCGACCCGGCGGACGCCCTGCGGCAGGCCACGGCGGCCCGCTGGGACCTGGTGCTGACCGACGTGGAAATGCCTGGGATGACCGGGATAGAGCTGCTCGGGCAGCTCCGCGAGCGGGCGCCGCAGTTGCCGGTGGCCGTGTTCACCGCGCACGCGTCGGTGGACTACGCGGTCCAGGCCCTGCGCAACAGCGCCGACGAGTTCCTGGAGAAGCCGATCAAGCCCGACCGGCTGGTGGCCGTGGTGGCCGGCCTGGTGGCCAAGGGCCGGGCCGCCCGTGAGGCCAGCCGGCAGAGCGTGCTGGCCATCGGCGCGCACCCGGACGATGTGGAGATCGGGGCGGCCGGCACCCTGCTCGCGCACCGCCGGATGGGCCACGAAGTGTCGATCCTGACCCTGAGCCGGGGTGCCCGCGGCGGCATGGAGGACACCCGGGCCGTCGAATCACAGCAGGCCGCCAAGGCCATCGGGGCCACCTTGTACCACGAGGACCTGCGCGACACCAGCATCAACGAGGGGGACCCGACGATCGGCGTGATCAGCCGCATCGTGGCCGAGGTCCGGCCCACGGTCATCTACACCCACTCGCTGCACGACGTCCATCAGGATCACCGGAACACGCACCGGGCCGCGCTGGTCGCGGTGCGCGGGGTGGGCCGGGTGTACTGCTTCCAGTCCCCGTCGGCCACGGTCGATTTCCGGCCCAGCCGGTTCGTGCCCATCGACGACCAGCTCGAAGGCAAGCTGGCGGCGATCCACGCGTTCGCGTCCCAGGTGGAGATCCGGGCCTACCTGGAACCCGACCTGATCTCGGCCAACGCGCGCTACTGGTCCCGGTATTGCGAGACGCGGTTCGCCGAGCCGTTCGAGGTAGTGCGGGAGAGCGCGGCCACCGGGCAGGACGGCCTGACTCCGGCCCGGGGCGTCGTGCACGGCGAGGCCGGCGCCGAGGCCAGGGTGCCGGACCGGCGCCCGGCCGAGCAGCCAGAGTCACTCGAGAAAACGTTGCGGGAGGTACCGGATGCAGCCAGATGAGACAGCCCGGCCGTCGGTCACGGTACTGGTCACCGGGGCGGGCGGGCCGCCGCGGTGTCGGTGATCAAATCACTGCGCGCCGACCCGACCGTACGGCTGGTGGCGGCGGACATGGATGCCTGGGCCGCCGGGCTCTACCTGCTGCCGCCGGACGCACGGACCCTGATCCCGGCCGGCCTGGACCCGGATTTCGTGTCGGTTGTGCTGGCCAGGTGCGCTGCCCTGGGCGTGGACGTGCTCATCCCCACGGTGGACGCGGAGATGCGCCCGCTGGCCAGCGCGCGCGCCGAGTTCGCCGCCGCCGGGATCGAGATGATGCTGGCCCCGGCCCGCGCGCTCGATCTCACCCTGGACAAGCTGGCGCTGGCCTCCTGCTGTGCCGGCCGGGTCCTGGTGCCGCGGACGGAACCGTTCGACGCCACCCTCGATCCGGCGTCCTGGGAGTACCCGGTGGTGGTCAAGCCGCGCACCGGGAGCGGCTCACGGGACATCTCGGTCGTGGTCTCCAGCCAGGAGCTGGCCGGGATGGAGCGTTCTGTGGACTTCCTCGTCCAGGAGTATCTGCCGGGCGAGGAGTACTCGATCGACGTGCTGGCCGACGCGGCCGGGCACGTGGTGGCGTCGGTGCCCCGGGTCCGGGCCCGGGTCGACTCCGGTGTCTCGGTGGCCGGCCGGACCATCCACGACCCGGGTCTGGAGACCTTCGGGGCCACGGTGGCCACCGCGACCGGCCTGACCTACATCGCCAACGTGCAGGCCCGCCGGGACACCGCCGGGCGGCCCGCGCTGCTGGAGGTGAACCCGCGGGCGCCCGGCGCGCTGCCGCTGACCATGGCCAGCGGGGTGGACATGCCGCGCCTCGCGCTGGACTCGCTGCGCGGCTACCCGCTGCCACGGCACGTGGACTTCCACGAGACGGCCATGGTCCGCTACCTCGACGAGCGCTTCCTGGACCTCAGCGAGGTACAGAAGCTCGCGGCGTGAGGCATCGATGACCATGCCGCCTGCCCTGGCCGAGGACCACCACGTGCACTCGGCGTTCTCCGACGACGCGGTGAGCAGCCTGGACGAGAACGTGCGGGCGGCCCGCCGCCGCGGGCTGCGGGTGATCTGCTTCGCCGATCACGTGCGCCGGGACTCGCCGTGGGTGGCGGACTACACCGCCGCGGTGGCCGCGCTGGGCCCGGTACCCGGGCTCGACGTGGTGGCCGGGGTGGAGGCGAAGATCCTGGACAGCCAGGGGCATCTCGACCTGCCCGGGCAGCTGCCCGGGGTGGACCGGGTGCTGATCGCCGACCACCAGTTCCCCGGCGAGGCCGGCCCGGTGCACCCGCGGGACATCCGGGCCGGGCTGGTCTCGGGCCAGCGCACCGCCGCGGAGGTGATCGACGGCCTGATCGCGGCCACCGCCCTGGCCCTTGATCAGGTGGCCAACCCGCAGCTGGCCCACCTGTTCAGCCTGCTGCCCAAGATGGGGCTGGCCGAGTCCGAGGTACCCGGCCCGGCGCTGGCCACGCTGGCCCAGGCCGCCAGCCGGGCCGGTGCCCGGCTGGAGGTCAACGAGAAGTGGGCCTGCCCGTCGCCCCGCACCATCCGGGCCTTCGCCGCCGCCGGGGTGCCGCTGGTGCCCAGCACGGACAGCCATGACGCCGCGGATGTCGGCCGGTACCAGAGGGTGCCGGAGCTGCTCACCGCGGCCGAGGCCAGCCAGGTGCCCGGATGATCGTGCTGCACCACGCCTTCATCGGGGCGTACACCGGGTTCCGCTGGGCGCTGGTGGTCCTGGTGCTGGTGGGCGCGGTGCCCATGCTCGCGGCCAGCTACCAGTACCTGCTGGTGACGCTGCACTTCCGGCGGAACCACTACCAGGAGGTCGCGCCGTACTTCCCGCGCACCGCCATCCTGATCCCGGCCTGGAACGAGGCCGCGGTGATCGGGGCGTCCATCGACCGGCTGGTCCAGCTGGAGTACCCGCCGGACGCGCTGCGCATCTACGTGGTGGACGACGCGAGCACCGACGAAACCCCGGATGTGATCAAGGCCAAGGCGGCCGAGTACCCGGGCCAGGTCGTGCACCTGCGCCGGGCCAAGGGCGGCGAGGGCAAGGCGCACACGCTGAACCACGGCCTGCGGATCATCCTGGCCGACGACTGGATGCAGGCGCTGCTCATCATGGATGCCGACGTGATCTACGAGCCGGCCTCGCTGCGCTCGATGACCCGGCACCTGGCCGATCCGCGGGTCGGCGCGGTCACCGCGTACATCAAGGAAGGCAGCCGCCCCGGCAACTACCTGACCCGGTTCATCGGGTTCGAGTACATCACCGCCCAGGCCGCCGCCCGGCGCAGCCAGAACGTGCTCGGCGCGGTGGCCTGCCTGGCCGGCGGGGCGCAGCTGCACTCCCGGGCCAACCTGGAGGCCATCGGCGGCCGGATCGACACGTCCTCGCTGGCCGAGGACACGTTCACCACGTTCAAGACGCAGCTGGCGGGCAACCGGGTGGTGTTCGAGCCGCACGCCATCGTCTGGGCCGAGGAGCCCGGCAACATCGTCGGGCTGTGGAAGCAGCGGCTGCGCTGGGCCCGGGGCAACGTCCAGGTCACCAAGCAGTTCGGGCGGCTGTGGTGCCGCCCGGCCCGTACGCACCGGCTGGGCAGCGTCAGCTTCGCGGTGTTCTGGTTCTGCCTGTTCCTGCTGCCCGTGTTCATGATCCTGGCCTCGGCGTCCCTGATCATCCTGTACTTCTCCGACTTCGCCATGGCCTGGATCGTGTTCCACGTGCTGTGGATCACCAACGCGCTGACGTTCGTGTTCATCACCGCGTTCGTGGTCATGGTCGACCCGGAGACGGGCCGGCACACCTGGCTGGAAGGCGCGCTGTTCCCGGGCGCGGTCAGCCTGTCCATCATCGTCGCGGCCTGCTTCCCCCGGCTGCTCCGGATGATCTTCTACGACGTGCTGCCCTGGCTGGGCGTCGATCTCACCGCCGCGGAGCGGCGCGGCCTGGTGCTGTTCGCCTACTCCTGGCTGGCGCTGGCCATGCTGGTGGCCTACCTGGGCAAGGTGGTCGAGCCGCGGCGGTTCGGGCGGCCGCTGTCGGCCCTGTTCGTCTACCTGGCGGGCTACGGGCCGCTGCTGTGCGCGTGCACGTTCGCCTCCTACATCAAGGAGCTGCGCGGCGCCGAGATGAAGTGGGACAAGACCGAGAAGACCGGGAAGGTGGCGATGCCGGCATGATCGTTCTGCTGGCGCTCAAGTGCGCTGCTGGTCGGCCTGGTCTTCCTCGGCGCGCTGCCGCTGCTGCTGGCCGACTATCAGCTCCTCCTGGTCGCCGGGCACAGCCGCCGGCTGCACTACGCGCGCTGCCGGCCGTACCTGCCGCGGATCGCGGTCCTGGTGCCCGCCTGGAATGAGGTGGCGGTGCTCGGCGCCGCCATGGACCGGCTGCTGCACCTGGACTACCCGGCGGGCCTGCTGCGGATCATCGTGGTGGACGACGCCAGCACCGACGGCACCGCCGAGCTGGCCGGGGCCAGGATGACCGGGTATCCCGGCCGCGTCGTCCACCTGCGGCGCGAGGCCGGCGGCCAGGGCAAGGCCGCGGCGCTGAACGATGGCCTGGCCCAGGTGCTGGCCGACGACTGGGCGCAGGCGGTGCTGATCATCGACGCGGACGTCTATCCTGGGCCAGCGGGCGCTGCACTGCCTGACCCGGCACCTCGCCGACCCGGCCGTCGGCTCGGTGACCGGGTACATCCGGGAGGGCAGCCAGCCGGGCAACTACCTGACCCGGTTCATCGGCTACGAATACATCGTCGCGTCGGCCGCCGCCCGGCGCAGCCAGAACGTGCTCGGCGTGGTGGCCTGCCTGGCCGGCGGGGCGCAGCTGCACTCCCGGGCCAACCTCGAGGCGATCGGCGGCCGGATCGACACCGGCACGCTGGCCGAGGACACCGTCACCACGTTCCAGACCCAGCTCGCCGGGCACCGGGCCATCTTCGAGCCGCACGCCGAGGTGTGGGCCGAGGAGCCGCGGGCCATCGCCGGGCTGTGGCGCCAGCGCCTGCGCTGGGCCCGCGGCAACCTCCAGGTCACCGGGCGGTTCCGCGGGGTCTGGTTCCGGCCCGGTACCCCCGGCGGGCTGGGCGGCCTCAGCTTCGGCCTGATCTGGTTCAGCCTGCTGCTGCTGCCCATGTTCATGCTGTGCGCGTCCGCGTCCCTGGTCACCCTGTATTTCATCGACTACCAGCTGGCCCTCACCGCGTTTCACGCGCTGTGGCTGACCAGCGTGCTCACCTACGTGTTCATCACCTCGTTCGCCCTGCTCATCGACCCGCTGGTCGGGCGGCGCACGTGGCGGGAAGCGGTGCTGTTCCCCGGGCTGGTCAACGTGGCCATCATGGCCACCGCCGTGGTGCCCGCGGTGCTCAACCTGGCCGGGAGCTGGGTGCGCGCGATCCTGCTGTTCACCTACGTGTGGCTGGCCGCCTGCATGGCCGTCGCCTATCTCGGCAAACTGGCCGAGGGCCGCTGGGCCGGCCGGATCACCGGGCCGCTGTTCGTCTACCTCGGCGGCTACGGCCCGCTGCTGTGCGCGATCACGTTCGCCGCCTACCTGAAGGAACTCCGGCACGCCGAGGCGCACTGGGAGAAGACCGAGAAGACCGGCCGGGCGGTGACCGCGGTATGAGCGCGCCCGCAAACCCGCAGGATAAGGAACCCGACCAATTCCAGCAGGAGATCCAGGCCGCCGTCCGGTATGAGAAGGGCCTGGTCGGCAAGGCGCTGATCGCCCTGGCGCTGGTCGCCCTGGTGGTGCTGGCCCGGCTGCTCTACCTGGCCTGAGCCCGGGCCGCGCATGATCCGTGCTGCCGTGGGCAGTCTGTCCGGCCATGTCCGCCCCCACCGCGCGCCGCAGGGAAACCGAGCTCATCGCGGTGACCGTGGGCACGCTGGTGTTCACCGTGCTGCTGATCGCGGTGCGGCTGCGCTGGAGCCCGCTAGAGGCCGCTGATCACGACGCGGCGGTCCGGCTGAACGGCCTCATCGCCGGGCACCCGGCGCTGGTCACGGTGATCAAGGCGGTCACCTGGCTGGGCAGCGACGGCGTGCTGTGGACCGTGCTCGGCGTGTCCGCGGCCATCATGGCCGTCAGGCGGCGCTGGCGGCTGGCCGCTTACCTGCTGGTCACCGGGGCCGGCGCCCTAGTACTCGACCCGATACTCAAGTCCCTGGTTGGCCGGCTGCGCCCGGTGGTCGCGCACCCTATCGCGCACGGCACCGGGAACAGCTTCCCCAGCGGGCACTCGCTCGGCTCGATCGTCTGCTACGGCGCGGTGCTGCTGGTGTTCCTGCCCGCCACCCGGCCGGGCTGGCCGCGCACCGCGCTGC
Source organism: uncultured Actinomycetes bacterium (assembly GCA_963747705.1). Lineage (GTDB taxonomy): Bacteria > Actinomycetota > Actinomycetes > Streptosporangiales > Streptosporangiaceae > RYN-230. Next base: position 96,421 of record CAVVGF010000037.1, read on the forward strand.
GCTACGGCATCGGCCTGCTCATCGCGGCCATCGGGATCAGCCGGATCCTGCTCGGCGTGCACTACCTGTCCGACGTGGTCGGCGCGTGGGCGCTCGGCCTGACCTGGCTCGGCCTGACCGTGCTGGCGTTCGACCCACTCGCATCCATCCCCAGGAGACCACCATGGCCAGACCTGCCCGTCAGTACGCCCGCATCGCCGCCGGGATCCTCGTCGCCTGGGTGCTCATCCTCGGCGTGGTCGTCGGCTTCGGCGAGCTGGTCGTCAAGTACGGCCACGACCAGTGGCTGGGTGACACCGCCATCCCGCGCTGGTTCGCGGCGCACCGCACCCCGGCCGGCAACGACTGGAGCGACATCATCAGCGTGTGCTGCGCCACCACCGGCATCCTGGTCGTGGCGGTGGCCGCCTGCCTGCTGTTCCTGCTGTTCATCCGGCGCTGGCGGCCGGTCATCTTCCTGGCCGTGGTGATGTTCGGCGAGCTGGCCGCGTTCCTGGCCGCCGCCGCGGTGGTCAAGCGGCCCCGGCCGTACGTGCACCACCTGGACCATCACCTGCCCACCTCGGCCTACCCGTCCGGGCACATGGCCGCGACCTGCTGCCTGTACATCGCGATCGCGATCGTGGTCATCGGGCACGCCCGCGGGTGGTGGCGCTGGCTGTTCCTCATCCCGGCCATCGTGATGCCGGTGCTGATCGCGCTGTCCCGGATGTACCGCGGCGAGCACCACCCCACCGACATCGCGGGCAGCGTCATCTTCGCCGCGCTCTGGCTGACCGCGGCCACCCTGCTGATCAAGCCCAGCGCGGCGCAGCGCGACACCGCCCCGCGGGCCGCACGGGCCGGGCACCGAACATTCACCGGGCGAGTGGTTTCACTGCTCCCGGCCCGGGCAGGCGCGGGGAAGTGACTCGCGAGGGAGGTGCCACATGACCAATCCAGGCGAAGCCCGGCGCGTCGAGATCAAGGACGGCGAGCAGGCCGTGGCCGCGGCCGACGTGTCCCAGCAACCCGATGGCGCCACCCGCGCCTCCTTGCACGCGACATCCGGGCATGTCGCACCGGGCCACCGGGCTGAGCTGGTGGACGCGATCGTGAACCTGCCGGAAGTGCGGGAGGGCGACCGCCTGGAGGCCACCGTACCGCTCGGCGACAGCGAGGCCCTGGACCGGCTGCGCGAGCGGACCGAGCAGACGGAGACCCGGCCGGCCGGGTCCACCGCCCTGGTTGACGGGACCATCCCAGCCGGGCCGGCCGGGCCGGACGCGGACACCGGCGGCGCCTGACCCGGCTGGGAACATCGGCCGCCCGGCGGCGGTTGACTACCCGTGACCCTCACCAGCCTGCTCCCTGCCGACGCTGCCCCGGACAGCGTGTTCGACGCGTTCGCCGGCTGGGCCAAGGAGCAGGGTTTCGCCCTCTATCCACATCAGGAAGAGGCGCTGATCGAGGTGGTGTCCGGGGCCAACGTCATCCTGTCCACGCCGACCGGCTCGGGGAAGAGCCTGGTCGCGATCGGCGCGCACTTCGCCGCGCTGGCCGCGGGCCGCCGCTCGTTCTACACCGCGCCGATCAAGGCCCTGGTGTCGGAGAAGTTCTTCGCGCTGTGCGCCGCGTTCGGCCCCGACCGGGTCGGCATGATGACCGGGGACGCCAGCGTCAACGCCACCGCGCCGATCATCTGCTGCACCGCCGAGGTGCTGGCCAGCATCGCGCTGCGGGACGGTGCGGACGCTGATGTCGGCCAGGTGGTGATGGACGAGTTCCACTTCTACGCCGACCCGGACCGCGGCTGGGCCTGGCAGGTGCCGATCATCGAGCTGCCCCGGGTCCAGTTCATCCTGATGTCCGCGACGCTGGGCGACGTTGCCCGGTTCGAGGCCGACCTGACCCGGCGTACCGGCCGGCCGACCGCGGTGGTCAAGTCGGCCGAGCGGCCGGTGCCGCTGACCTACTCGTTCGTGCTCACCCCGCTGCACGAGACCCTGGAGGAACTGCTCAGCACGCACCAGGCCCCGGTGTACGTGGTGCACTTCACCCAGGCCGCCGCGCTGGAGCAGGCCCAGGCGCTGATGAGCGTGAACGTCTGCTCGCGGGCGGAAAAGGACGAGATCGCCGCGATGATCGGCGGGTTCCGGTTCACCGCGGGCTTCGGCAAGACGCTGTCCCGGCTGGTCCGGCACGGCATCGGCGTGCACCACGCGGGCATGCTGCCCAAGTACCGGCGGCTGGTGGAGACCCTGGCCCAGGCCGGGCTGCTCAAGGTGATCTGCGGCACGGACACTCTGGGCGTGGGCATCAACGTGCCCATCCGCACCGTGGTGTTCACCGCGCTGTCCAAGTACGACGGGTCGAAGACCCGGCTGCTGCAGGCCCGCGAGTTCCATCAGATCGCCGGGCGGGCCGGCCGGGCCGGCTTCGACACCACCGGCCGGGTCGTGGTGCAGGCCCCCGAGCACGTCATCGAGAACGAGAAGGCGCTGGCCAAGGCGGGCGACGACCCGAAGAAGCGGCGCAAGGTGGTGCGCAAGAAGCCGCCCGAGGGCTTGGTGTCCTGGGGCCAGCCCACGTTCGACCGGCTGGTTGCGGCCGACCCGGAGCCGCTGACCTCCCGGTTCAAGGTCAGCCACACGATGCTGCTGAACGTCATCGGCCGCCCGGGCGACGCGTTCGGCGCGATGCGGCACCTGCTGACCGACAGCCACGAGGACCGCGCCGCCCAGCGCCGGCACATCCACCAGGCCATCGCCATCTACCGGGCGCTGCTGGCCGGGGGAGTGGTGGAACGGCTGGCCGAGCCGGACGCCGAAGGCCGCCAGGTCCGGCTCACCGTGGACCTGCAGTTCGACTTCGCGCTGAACCAGCCGCTGTCCCCGCTGGCGCTGGCCGCCATCGAGCTGCTCGACCCGCAGACGCTGGAGTACCCGCTGGACGTGGTGTCGGCCATCGAAGCCACTCTGGACAACCCGCGGACCGTGCTGTCCGCGCAGCAGTTCCGGGCGCGCGGCGAGGCGGTGGCCCAGATGAAGGCCGACGGGGTGGACTACGACACCCGGATGGACCTGCTGGACTCGGTCACCTACCCGAAGCCGCTGGCCGACCTGCTCGACGCGGCCTACGACCTGTACCGGCGCGGTCACCCGTGGGTGGCCGACTACGAGCTGGCGCCCAAGTCGGTGGTACGGGACATGTACGAGCGGGCCATGACGTTCACCGAGTACGTCTCGTTCTACGGGCTGTCCCGCTCCGAGGGCCTGGTGCTGCGCTACCTGGCCGACGCGTACAAGGCGCTCAGGCAGACCGTGCCGGACGAGGCCAAGACCGAGGAGCTGAGCGACCTCATCGAGTGGCTCGGCGAACTGGTCCGCCAGGTTGACTCCAGCCTGCTGGACGAGTGGGAGCGGCTGCGCGACCCGTCCGGGGCGCTGGCCGAGGCGGCCCCGGTGCGGCCGCAGGCGGTCACCGGCAATCCCCGCGCGTTCCGTGTCCTGATCCGCAACGCACTCTTCCGGCGGGTTGAGCTAGCAGCGCTTGGCCGTTATGCCGAACTGGGCGGGCTGGACGCGGAGGCCGGCTGGGACGCCGCGGCGTGGGAGGCGGCGGTGGAGCCCTATTTCGAGGTGCACGACGAGATCGGCACCGGTGCGAACGCCCGCGGCCCGGCGCTGCTGATCATCGATGAGGGCCAGGAGCGCTGGCGGGTGCGGCAGATCTTCGACGACCCGGCCGGCGACCACGACTGGGGGATCAGCGCGGAGGTTGACCTGGCCGCGTCGGCCGAGGCCGGCGAGGCGGTCCTGCGGGTCACCGAGGTGGGCCAGCTCTAGCCGGTGTGCGCCGCAGTCGCGCCGTATCATGCTCTGGCTGAGGGACGATCCCGGCAGGAGGCCCACCGATGACCGACCCGGACATCCCTGCCCTGGCCCGCGCGGCGGAGCAGGGTGACGGCGAGGCGGCCTATTCGCTCGGCACGCTGCTGTTACGGCGCGGCCAGGCCAGCGAGGCGGAGCCCTGGCTGCGCCGGGCCGCGCAGGCCGGGCACGACGTGGCCGCCAGCATTCTCGGCATGCTGCTGGTCATGGCGGGCCGGCTGACCGAGGCCGAGCAGTTCGTGGACCAGGCCGCCCGGGCCGGCGAGGCGCCGCCCGCGGCCGAGCTGGGCCGCCGGCACGGCCTGGCCGGCAACCTGCGCGAGGCCGAGGCCTGGTACCGCAAGGCCGCCATGCTCGGCGACCCGGACGCGGCCAACAAGGTCGGCCAGCTGATGGCGAACAGGGGCCTGCGGGCCGACGCGGAGGACTGGTTCCGGCGGTCGGCCGAGGCGGGCCACGCCGAGGGGGCCAACAACTACGCGGTGCTGCTGTACCAGCGCGATGCCGACCTGCGCGAGGTGTACCGCTGGTTCCAGGTCGCGGCCGAGGGCGGCCTGCCGGACGCGGTCAGCAACCTGGCCAAGATCCGCGCCGCGCTGGAGTAACGGGCCGCCCGGGCGCGACACGCGGACGGCCCCGGGGTCGCCGGGAATGCCCGGCCGGTCCGGCATCATGACGCTGAGAGCCCTGCCGGTCAGCCTTCCCCCTGGATCGGAGTGCCGCGCCGCGATGCGACTGATCCACACCTCGGACTGGCACCTGGGCCGCACGCTGCACGGCGAGAACCTGCTCGGCCACCAGGCCGTGTTCCTGGACTGGCTGCTGGCCGAGGCGGAGCGGCACCAGGTGCACGCCGTGCTGGTGGCCGGGGACGTGTACGACCGGGCGGTGCCGCCGGCCGACGCGGTCCGGCTGCTCGACGCCGCCCTGCTCGGCTTCGCCCGGGCCGGCATCCCGATGGTGCTGACCAGCGGCAACCACGACTCGGCCGTCCGGCTCGGCTTCGGCGCCGGGCTCAGCCAGGCGGCCGGCATCCACCTGCGCACATCGCTGGCTGACGCGGCCCGCCCGGTGCTGCTCGGTGACGAGCACGGCCCGGTGGCCATCTACGGCATCCCGTACCTGCTGCCCGACGCGGTCATGGCCGAGCTGGACTGCGCGCGATCGCACCAGGCGGTGCTGGCCGCGGTCACCGCGCGGATCCGCCAGGACGCCGCGGACCGCGGCATCGACCGCACCGTCGTCCTCGCGCACAGCTTCGTCACCGGCGCACGCCCTTCCGATTCCGAACGCGACATCCGGGTCGGTGGCATCGCCGACGTCCCGGCCGATGTGTTCGGCGGGTTCAGCTATGCCGCCCTGGGGCATCTGCATGGCCAGCAGCAGGTTGCGCCGGCGGTGCGGTATTCCGGGTCGCCGCTGGCCTTCTCGTTCGGCGAGAAGAACCACGCCAAGTCGGTCACGCTGGCCGAGCTGGACGCGGCCGGGCAGGTCACCCTGACTCCGCTGGCCACCCCGGTGCCGCGGCCGCTGCGCGAGGTGCGCGGGCGGCTCGATGAGCTGCTGGCCAGGCCGGACGATGGGCTGGCCGGCGCCTGGGTCAAGGTGGTGCTCACCGACCCGGTGCGCCCGGCCGCCCCGATGGAGCGGCTGCGCGAGAAGTGGCCGCACACCCTGGTGCTGGACTTCGACCCGGACGGCGGGCTGCCCGGGGCCGGCGCCGACCTGGCCCGGCTCGCCGCCGCCACCGACCCGGCCGAGATCTGCGGCCTGTTCGTCGAGTTCACCAGCGGCGGGCCGCCGGACGACGCGCAGCGGGCCGTGCTGCGCGCGGCCGCCGAGGCGGCCCAGCACGCGGAAACGGCCGCCTGATGCGGCTGTCCCGGCTGGAGGTGACCGCGTTCGGCCCCTATGCGGCCACCCAGCGGATCGACTTCGGCCAGCTGTCCAGCAGCGGCCTGTTCCTGCTCGAAGGGCCGACCGGGGCGGGCAAGACGATGATCCTGGACGCGATCACGTTCGCGCTGTACGGCGGGCTGGCCGGCGCCGGTGCGGCCGAGGACCGGCTGCGCTCCCACTTCGCGCCGCCCGACGCGGAGCCCTCGGTCACGCTGGACTTCTCGGTCGCCGGGGTGGCCTACCGGGTGCGCCGGGTGCCCGAGCATCAGCGGCCCAAGAAGCGCGGTGCGGGCTTCACCACCGAGGCCGCGCAGGTGCACCTGGAGCGCCGCGAGGGCGGCAGGTGGGTCAGCCTGACCGCGAACAAGGCCGAGGCCGGTGAGCTGATCGGCGAGCTGATCGGGCTGAACCGGGCCCAGTTCACCCAGGTCATGCTGCTGCCACAGGGCGAGTTCGCCCGGTTCCTGCAGGCCGCGGACGACGAGCGCCGGGTGCTGCTGTCCCGGCTGTTCGGCACCGAGCTGTACGACCGGATCACCAGCTGGCTCGACCAGCAGCGGGCCGCCGCGCGGCAGGCCCAGCTGCAGGCCCGGGCGGCCATCGACACGGCGGTGTCGGCTGCCGCCGAAGCGGCCGGCCTGGACGGCGTCGCGCGCACCGAACTGCTCGGCCTGCCGCCCGCGGACCGGGCCACCCGGCTCAAGGAACTCAGCACCGAGCTGGCCAGCCACGCCGCGGTCACCGCCGACGGGCTGGAGCTGGCCACCGCCCGGGCCGCCGAGCTGCTGGCCGCCTGCGAGCAGGCCCGGCAGCAATCGGCCGTGATGACCAGGCTGACCACGGCCCGGGACCGGCTGGCGGCGCACCAGGCGGCCCGCGCCGGGCACGAGGACCGCGCCGCCCGGCTGGCCGCGGCCCAGCGGGCCGAACCAGTCCGCCCGCTGCTGACCGCCCTGGCCGAAGCCGACCAGTTGGTGGCCGCGGCCACCGCCGCGCTGAGCCAGCTCAACCCGGCGCCGGTCCAGCCCAGCCCGGGGCCGGACGAGGCGGGGACTGCGCCCACCGCGGCGCCCGGCCAGCTCAGCCCGGGGCCGGGGCAGCTCAGCTCAGGCGCGGTCCAGCTCAGCCCGGGGCCGGATGAGGCGGGGACTGCGCCCACCGCGGCGCCCGGCCAGCTCAGCCCGGGGCCGGAGAAGGCGCGGACTGCGCCCACCGAAGCGGCCGGCCAGCTCGCCCCGGGGGCGGACAAGGCGCGGGCCGCGGCGCAGGCGCTCGACCGGGCGCAGGCCGCCGAGCAGCAGGCGGCTGCACTGCAGCATCTGGCCGGGGCTGAGGCCGGGCTGCCTGGGCGGCTCGCCACCCTGGACCGCCTGCGGGAGGCGGCGGCGGACGCGGCTGCCCTGGCCGGCTCGCTGGAAGCCGCGCAGCAGGAGCTGCCCGGCCGGATCGCCGCGCTGGACGAGCAGGTGGCCGCGGCCCGGCTGCTCGGCGCGGCCCTGGGCGCGCTGCGCGAACAGCAGGCGGCGATCAGCCGGCGCGCCGCGGCCGCGGCCCAGCTGGCCGGTCTAGAGCAGCGGCTGGCGGCGCGGGACGCCGCGCTGCGCGAGGCGGTCGACGCGCATCAGGCCCTGGTCGATGAGCACCAGCGGCTGATGGAGGCCCGGCTGGCCGGGATAGCGGCCGAACTGGCCAGCCAGCTGGCCGACGGGGTGCCCTGCCCGGTCTGTGGCTCGGCCGCGCACCCCGCCCCGGCCCTGGCCCGTGACGATGTGGTGTCCGCCGCGGACGTGTCCGCCGCGGCCGGCCGGCGCGATGCCGCCGCGGCCGGGCGGAACCGGCTGACGGACGAGCGAGAGGCGCTGGCCGGCCAGGTCGCCGCGTGCGCGGCGGTGGCCGACGGCGGGACCGGGGCCGGGCTGGCCGCCGAGGCCGCCGCACTGGCCGGGCAGCTGGCCGCGGCCGAGCAGGCCGCGGCCGACGCGGAACGGCTGGCCGCCGAGCTGGCCGGCCACCGGGCCGAGCAGGACCAGGTGGGCGCCGAACTGCGCGATGCCGCGGCCACCGCGGCCACCGCGCTGGCTCAGCTGGCCGCCGCGGACGGCGAGGTGACCGCGCTGCGCCAGGACGTGACGGCCGCCGCGCACGGCTATGCCACGGTGGCCGCGCGGCAGGTGGCGCTGCGCGCCGCGGCCGCGGCCGACCGGAAGCTGGCCGCCGCGCTGGACACGCTGGCGGCCGCACGGGCCGAGCGGGCCAGGGCGCAGACGCGGGCCGGCCAGGAATCGGCCGCCCGCGGGTTCGGCCACCCGGACCAGGCCAGCGCGGCGCTGCTCAGCCCCCGGCAGCAGGACGACCTGGCCGCCCAGGTGGCCGCGTGGAGCGAGACCCTGGCCGGGCTGCGCGCCGCCGTTGACGCCGACGACCTGGCCGGCCTGACCCAGCCCAGGCGGACGAGGTGCACGCGGCGGCCCAGGCCGCGGCCGGCGCGCTGGCCCGGGCCGAGGAGGCCGAGCGGGAGGCGCGGCTCGCGCACCAGAGCTGGACCGGCAAGGCGGCCCGGCTGGACCAGCGGCTGGCCGAGCTGGACGCGGCCCAGGCGGACGCGGACCAACTGGAGGAGCAGACCGCGCCCGTGATCAGCCTGGCCGGGCTGGCCAAGGGCATGGAGGGGCAGCGCCGGGTGGCGCTGACCACCTACGTGCTGCGGCACTGGTTCGGCCAGGTCGTCGCGGCGGCCAACGTGCGGCTGGCGGCCATGTCGTCCGGCCGTTACGAGCTGCGGCGCACCGACGAGGCCGGCTCGCGGCGGGAACGGGCCGGGCTCACCCTGGCCGTGATCGACCGGCACACCGGCGCGGAACGCAGCCCCCGGTCGCTGTCCGGCGGTGAGACGTTCTACACCTCGCTGGCGCTGGCCCTGGGCCTGGCCGACGTGGTCAAGGCCGAGGCCGGCGGGGTGGACCTGGACACCCTGTTCATCGACGAGGGCTTCGGCGCGCTGGACACCGAGACGCTGGACCAGGTGATGGCGGTCATCGACGAGCTGCGCGACCGCGGCCGGGTGATCGGCATCGTCAGCCACGTGGCCGACCTGAAGGAACGGGTGCCCGAGCGGCTCGAGGTGCGCCGCCTGCCCGACGGCTCGTCCACCGCCCGCGTCGTCGCCTGAGCGGACCGTCACCCACCGCTCGCTCTGCGGTGCTGGCCAGGCACTATGCTGGTCCGCGCACAGCAGGGGACGCCGATACGCAGTGGGGGACGAGGGTGAAGCTGGCGAGGGTGAAGCTGGCACAGTGGGGCCGGACCGGGCTCAGGCAGGCCCGGGTGACCAGGATGAGCGTCGCGGTGCTGGCCGCGCTGGTGCTCGCGGTGACCGCGGCGGGCACCGCGGCCGCGCTGACCACCCACCCGTCCGGGGCCCCGCTGGCCGGCCGCCACCGGCTGCCGGTCGCGTACAACGGGCTGGACGGGTGGCAGCATGGCCGGGCCCGGCTGGCGGTGATCTACGTCGGCGGCGCGACCGCGTTCCTGCGCATCCGGCACTGGTCCCACTGGACCCGCACGGCCGCCGCCACCCAGGGCACGCTGTGGGTGGACAACTGCCGGCCGGACTGCGCGTCCGGGCACTTCCGCACCTACCCGGCCCAGGTCACGCTGTCCCGGGTGGCGGACCGCCACGGCGTACGGTTCTTCTCCCGGATGAGGCTGCGCTACCAGCACAGCGGGCCGCGCGAGTACCGGTACCGCTGGGGCACCTACCCCGGCGCCACCGCCCCCCTCTGGATCGGCGGCCCCTCCTAACCGCCTTACCGCCACCCCCGCGGGCCGCTCGCCTTGCGCCCCCGGGCCGCTCGCCTTGCCGCCAGCCGCGCCCGCTCGCCTTGCCGCCACCCGGCCGCTAGCCGCCCGGTGCCCGTGTGGCGCTTGGTGCAGGAGCGCCATCCCAGCATGATCGCCAGTTCGTGATCATGACTTTGGTGTGCATCTAACCGGGAAATGAACTGCCTCAGCCATGGCGCGGCAGCGGGACCTGGCCCGGTGATCGGGTGCGGGCGTGGGTCATTGGGGATCATGCGGCGGGCGCGAGGGTGACGGTATATCCGAGCGCTTCGAGCTGCCGGACGTGGCCGCGGGTTTTTCTGTCTTTGCTGATGCGGCTGGTGTAGTAACCGGCGCCGAGGTCGTGGAAGCGGGCGGTGCGGCTGGTGAGCAGGTGCCAGATGATGACCAGGATGGTCCGGGCGATCGCGACCAGGGCCTTGAGCTTGCCCCGGCGTCTGGCCAGCCGCGGTAGCGCTCGCCGAGGAAGGTATCGGTGCGGGCGGCGGTGGCCGCGGCCTCGCCGAGGGTGCCTTTGAGGTAGGGATTTCCCTTGCCGGTCTTGCCGTCGCGGCTCCTGGCCCCGGACTGGATGGTGCGCGGGCTCAGCTTGGCCCACGACACCAGGTGGCCGGGAGTGGGGAAGCGGCTCATATCGAGCCCGATCTCGGCGATGATCGTCTGGGCGACGGCGCGGCTGATCCCGGGGATGTCATCCAGGCGGGCAAGGACAGGCAGAGCTGCGGCATCCTCGCCGGTCCCGGCCCCAGGGCCGTTGGTGCCGTCGGCGTCGATTCCCTGGGCGGCGGGGATGGCGGCGGTCTGCACCTCGATCCGGGCGGTGAGGTGGCCGATCTGGCTGGTGAGGTAGTCGATCTGGGTGAGCAGGATCTGGGCCAGTTCGGCGTGATGGCTGTCGAATCGTCCGGTGAGCGCCTCGACCAGGGCGGCGTGCTTGACCCGCATCCGGCCGCGGGCCAGCCTGGCCAGGACTTCCGGGTCGCGTTCCCCGGCGATCAGTGCCTCGATCATGTCCCGGGCCGAGACCGTGGTCAGCCTGCTGGCCACCGACGACACCTTGATCAGGGAGTCTTCCAGCAGCTTTTCCAGCCGCTGCCAGTACCGGGCGCGCTCGCGGGTCAGATCAGCGCGCAGCCGGGTGTAATCACGCAGCTGCCGGATCTCAGCCGGGGGCACGAAGCTGGGCCGCAGCATCCCCCGCCCGGTCAGCTTGGCCAGCCAAACCGCGTCCAGCTTGTCGGTTTTGGGCCGGCCGGGCGCGGCCTTCACATCGCGGGCGCTGACCAGCTGCACGTCCAGCCCGGCGGCCTCCAGCAGGTAAAACCAGATCCGCCAATAATCCGACGTGGCCTCTAACGTGACCTTCTCGATCCGCTCAGCAGCCAGGTACCCAGCCAGCTCCAAGATCGCGTTGGTCGTGGCGTCCACGCCCCAGACCCGGGTCCGCCACCGATCCGGCCGGGCATCGTGCGGCACCCGGGTGCATACCATCCCCGACGCCTTGGCCACATCGACCGCGGCTACCCGCTGCAGGACCTGCTCGTGCTCCTCATCCTCGATCTCCTGCGGCTCCCGCATCATCCAGACCATCTCCTCAAACCACCGGGGTTACCAAGGGATGCCCGGGGGCCTCGGTCGGGAAGCCGAGAATCTAACCGGCGTGCTCGAAGCAACAGTGCGCGACCTTCAAGGTCAAGACCCCGGCGCCAGACTAGTAGGCGGGCTCACGTCCCAAGATGCGACCGGCGTCAGCGGGCAACCCAACCCCAATTTTCCCGCCAGCGCGGCATCCCCGCAGGGATAGGAGGACTAGTAGCACCAAAGTCATGATCACGATTCGCGGGGCCCCGGGCATGGGGCGGCGCGGGTTGACGTTATCGTATATCCGTGCGAGTGTACGGACGTACGGAGGTGTGGATGATGTCCCCGCGTGATCATGACCATCCAGTTGACCACGCCCGGGTGGCCGCGGCCCGGGCCGACGCGCTGTCGGTCGGCGACGCCGGGCGGCTGGCCGGCCTGCTCGGGCTGCTCGCCGACCCGGTGCGCTCGCGCATCCTGTTCGCCCTGCTGGCCGCCGGTGAGCTGTGCGTCGGCGACCTGGCCCTGGCCCTGGACGTGACCGAAGACCAGGTGTCCTATGCGGTGAAGATGCTCCGGCTGGCCGGGCTGGTCAGCTTCCGCAAGGACGGCCGGATCGTCTTCTACCGGCTCGGCGACGGCTTCCCGCATCAGCTGCTCGAGCACTGTCTGCGCCAGTTGCTGACCATCGCGGTACCGGAGGTGGACTGATGCGGGTGCTCGACGCACTGGGCCACGCGCTGGGCCTGGCCGGCTCGATGACCTGGCAGATCACCTGGTCGCTGATCCTTGGCTTCACGCTGTCGGCGGTGGTGCAGGCGGTCGTCCGCCGGTCCACCGTGGTCCGCCTGCTCGGCACCGACCGGCCCGCCGCCCTCGTACGGGCCACCGGGTTCGGTGCGGCCGCCTCGTCCTGCTCGTACGCGGCGGTGGCGCTGGCCCGCTCGCTGTTCCGCAAGGGCGCCAGCTTCACCGCGGCCATGGTGTTCGAGATCGCCAGCACCAACCTGGTCATCGAGCTCGGCATCATCCTGGCCCTGCTTATCTCCTGGCAGTTCACCCTGGCCGAGTTCGTCGGCGGCCCGATCATGATCGTCCTGGTGGCGGTGGCGTTCCGGCTGTTCCTCCGGGCCCGGCTCATCGACGCGGCCCGTGAGCAGGCCGACAAGGGCCTGGCCGGAGTGATGGAGGGGCACGCCGCGATGGACATGAGCATCGCGTCCGGCGGTAGTTTCTGGCGCCGCCTGCTCAGCCGGGAAGGCTACACGTCGGTCAGCCACATCTTCGTGATGGAGTGGGCCGCGGTCCTCCGTGACGTGGTCATCGGCCTGCTCATCGCGGGCGCGGTGGGTGCCTGGGTGCCGGACTCGTTCTGGCAGCACCTGTTCCTGACCAGTCACCCGCTGGCCGCGCGGCTGTGGGGCCCGGTCATCGGCCCGGTCATCTCGGTGCTCAGCTTCGTCTGCTCGATCGGCAACGTGCCCCTGGCCGCGGTGCTGTGGAACGGCGGGATCAGCTTCGGCGGGGTGATCTCGTTCATCTTCGCCGACCTGATCATCATCCCGATCCTGATCATCTACCGGAAGTACTACGGCACCCGGATGATGCTGGTGGTGCTGGGCACGTTCTACGCGACCATGGTGCTGGCCGGCTACGCCGTCGAGTTCCTGTTCACCGGGCTGGGCCTGGTGCCGGCCGAGCGCACCGCGAAGGTGGCCGAGGTGGGCATCCAGTGGAACTACACCACGGTCCTCAACATCATCTTCCTGATGCTCGCGGCGGCGCTGCTGGTCCGCTTCTTCCGTACCGGCGGGCCCGCCATGATGCGGATGATGGGCGGCGGCCCGGGTGAGCATGAGCACCATGCCCACCCGGCGCATGTACATGGAGTCCCCGAATCTGGCCGCTGACCTGGGAAGTTGCCTCCTCACTCTATGTAGGCATAGAGTGACTTAAAGTCATTAGCGGGCATTGGGGGGCGCTATGGCCAGTCCGGGCAAAGCAGAGCACGCGGCCGAGCAGGCGAGCCAGGGCGCGGCCGCCATGGAACCCGACTTCCGCGCCATCTTCGAGGCACTGCCCGGGTCGTTCCTGGTGCTCAGTCCGGACCTGGTCATCCTGGCCGCCAGCGCTGCCTACCGGCGGGACTGCCGGGCCACCCGGGACGCTCTGATCGGCCGGCCGATCCTGGAGGTGTTCCCGGACCGCCCAGACCCGGGTGGCCTGGTCAACCTGCGCGCTTCGCTGGACCGGGTCAAGGCCAGCCACAAGGCGGACACGGTCGCGGTGCGCCGCTACGACCTCGGCCCGATGGGAGCAGAACCGGATACCCGGTACTGGAGCCTGGCCAACGTGCCGGTGCTGGCGGCCGGGGCCGGCTGGACTACATCATCCACTGGCTCGACGACGTGACCGACCTGGTCGGCCGGGCCGGTGAGCAGGACTGGACGGTCCCGCCGCCCGGCGGGGCCGGGCGCGGACGGTGGCCGCCCTGCTGGCACGGACCGGGGAGCTGCAGGAGGCCAACCGGGCGCTGGAGCTGGCCAATGAGGCGCTGCACGAGGCCTACGACACGAAGAAGGAATTCGTCAACCGGCTCAGCCATGAGCTGCGCACCCCGCTGAACACCATGCTCGGCTTCGGCGAGCTGCTCAGCATCGACGACGTCAGCGCCCGGCACCGCGAGTGGATCACGATGACGCTGCAGGCCGGCCGCCAGCTGGTGCAGATGCTCGATGAGGTCGGCGACGCGGCCCGGATCGAGGCGCGGACGCTGAGCCTGTCGCTGGGCGCGGTGCGGCTCGACACCGTCATCGCCGACGTGCTGCAGATCATCCGGCCGCTGGCCATGTCCTGTGGCGTGCAGCTCGCCCCGGCCCCGGCGGCCGACGGCACCGCGTTCGTCCGGGCCGACGAGCAGCGCCTCCGCCAGGTCCTGCTCAACCTGCTGGACAACGCGGTGAAGTACAACCACCCGGCGGGCACGGTGGCGGTCACGGTGGAACGGCAGCCGGGCGACCGGTTCCAGATCTGTGTCACCGACACCGGCCGCGGCATCGCGGCGCAGCACCTCGACCCGATGTTCCAGCCGTTCGAGCGGCTCGACGCGGCCCAGGCCGGGGTGGCCGGGACCGGGCTGGGACTGGCGCTGTCCCGCGACCTGACCGAGGCCATGGGCGGCAGCGCCGGGGTCAGCAGCACGCCGGGGGAGGGCAGCACGTTCTGGATCGAGCTGCCCGCCACCGAGCCGATGGCCGTGGCCCAGCTGGCCATCCAGCGCGATGAGATCGTCCGCAGCCGCGCCTACAGCGCCCCGCGGACCGTGCTGTACGTCGAGGACATGGTGGAGAACCTGCGGCTGGTCGAGCAGATCCTCAGCCAGCGGCCGTCGGTGACCGTGCTGGCCGCGATGCTCGGCGGGGTGGCGCTCGACCTGGCCACCCAGCACCGGCCGGAACGTCATCCTGCTCGACCTGAACCTGCCCGACATGGCCGGCGAGGCCGTGCTGGCCGAACTCCGGGCCAGCCCGGCGACCTGTGACATCCCGGTGGTCATTCTCAGCGCGGACGCCACCCAGCAGCGGGCCAGCCAGGCCCGGGCCGAGGGCATCCAGGCCTACCTGACCAAGCCCATCGACGTGCAGGGCCTGCTGCAGGCGCTGGACAGCATCCTGGACGAGGCGCCCGCGCCGGCCGCGGCCGAGGCGGCCACGGCGGCGGAGGCGGCCGAGCCCGCCGCGATGGCCAGGCGCGCCGTCCCGCCGTCCCGGCCGGGCCAGTAAGCCCGTTCAGCGGGTTCCGGATTTAGGCGGTCGCGGTGACTTCCCGCCAGCCGAGGGGGGTGCGGTCGTGGTTGTGCCAGGCACGGGCCGGGCCGCCGGGGGTGAGGACATCGGTGAGCCAGTAGGTCTCGTCGGGGTTCCAGCCGGCCAGGAGGGTGCGCGCCGTGCCGACGGGCAGGGCGCGGCCCGCCGTGGACAGGTAGCCCGGCCACGCTGAGATGCACGCCGTCCCAGTCATGGGCGACCGCTGGCCAGCGGGGCACGAGCCATTCCCCGTCCCATCCGGTCCATGCCCAGGTGTGCCGGTAGGTGGCGGTCGCGGGCCGGGGATAAGCGGCGACCAGGCGCTGCCACGCCTGGGGGCCATCTACCTCGAGGACACGGGCGGTGCCGGCGACCGAGAGCGGCCACACCACGGCGTCGGTGTCGCCGAAGCCGTCTTCCTGGCCGGCCAGCAGCACGGCGCCTAGGCGGCCCAGGCGCCGGGTGGTGGAGAGGACGGACGGGCAGGTCCACCAGGGACCATTCACGCCCGGCCGGCAGGCAGGCGACGGTAACGGCTCATCCTGCGCTCGTCTTCGTCGGCTTCAGCGTCGGCGTTGCGTAGCATCTCGGCGGCGGCGGCCAGCTCGGGCGCTGGCTGCCGGGCGGTCCACTGCACGTACCGCTGGGTGCCCCGGTCAAGGCCGGACCACCACCACTGGCATCCGGCGGACCCGGCCAGCCGGGCGGCCACGGGACGCAGCTCTGCGATCACGCCGGGGTGACCCAGCGGGTCGGCAGCGGGGGCGCCACCCCAGTCAGCCGGCGTCCTCGATGACGTCGGCGAGCGCCGGGATGACCGCCAGCGGGTCGTCGCGGTCAGGCGGGAGGGGCGCGGGCTGCTCCTCGTCATCCTGGCCCGGCAGCTCCGCCTCGGCAGGCGGGCTGGCGCCGGCCGGACCAGGTACCGGGACGAGCAAGACGCCAGCCTCCGGCGGCGCGAGCCCGGTCAGCCGGGCGCACAGCTCACGGCCACGAGGCCCGGACAGCAGATCTACCGCGCGCGACTCTGGCTCTGACACCCGCCCATACTGATTTGTCTGCGCGGCCAGGTCGAGGCATTTTCTCCTGCGCCCTCCCGCGGCCATCGTGACTAGCCTGGGGCAGCCTGCGGCGGCAGGCCGTGGCGGAGGACTTGCAGCAGGTCATCCAGCACGTCGTCGGGCACCTGGCCGCCCGCGGTCCAGTCCGCCCAGCGCATCCCGATGAAGTTGCCGATCCCGGTGTACATGTACGCGATGACCTCGGGGTCGTACTGGGCGTCCACCTCGCCGGCCAGCTGCGCCCGGCGCACTCCGCGGGCGTACCCCCGGGCCAGGTGCTCGTAGTACTCGCGGAACAGGCCGGGCGCCACGAACTCCGACTCGCGCACGATCCGGTCCATCCACGGCCGCTCGGACAGCATGTCGAAGAATGCACGGAACGAGGCCCGTTCCCGCTCCCGCTGGCCCGGCCCGGCCTGTTCGATGGCCTCTTTCATGGCCATCCGCAGATCGGCGTTCAGCTGGCGCACCACCGCGGTGAAGATCTCCGCCTTGGAGCCGTAGTGGGCGTAGAAGCTGCCGGTGGCCATGCCCGCCCGGGCGCAGATGCCGGCCACCGTGGTGCGCTGGTAGCTCCGCTCGCCGAACAGCGTCTCGGCGGCGGCCAGCAATCGCTCGGCCGGCGGCTGCCCGCGATCATCGGGCAGCCGCCGACTCGGTGCGACGGCCACGCCTGCTACCCCCGTCCGGGTTCCGACACCGGGCCCGGCCTCAGCGGGCGCCCCGTGTGTATGTTAGGGCAGCCCACTGGCCGGGGCGGTGGGCGCGGAGCCGGAGTAGGTGGTAACGGGGCTGGTCGGGGACGTGGTGGTGGTCAGCACTGGGCCTTCCTGCACGATGGCCCCGTTCTTGATGATGCCGATGTAGGCCCCGGTCATCCCGGAGTGCCCGCTGGCCGAGTAGGCGTACGGCGCCACCGCCGGGCCCTGCGGCAGGCCCGCCTCGATCGCCTTGACCAGGTCCTCACGGGTGGGGTTCCGGCCGGCCTTGAGCATGGCCTGGACGAACGTGTAGGCGACCGCCTCACCGAACAGCACGTTGCCGTCGAGCGGCAGCTTCGGGATGTACTTGTCGTGGATCTTCTTGAACAGGCTGATCCAGGAGTTGCCGGCGTCGCCCAGCGTGGGCAGGTAGCCGTCGGTGATGATGCCCTGGGTCAGCGCGTTGCCGGACACCTTCGCCCCGCCCTGCTTGGCGTAGGCCTCGAGCAGCCCGGCCAGCGTGATCGGGTCGGCGCCCACGTCCGAAACGACGAATGTCGGGTTGAACCCGAGCTTGAGGCTGTTCAGCTTGAGCAGCGCGGTGAACGCGGGCACCGTGAACGACACTACGACCTTGGCCCCGGACGCCTTGAGCGCCGCGACCTGCGGGCCGACGTTGATGTTCGTCGGGTCATAGCTCTCCCGGCTGACCACGTCGGCCTTCGGGATCTCCATGTCGAGACCCTTCACGCCGTCCTTACCGAACTCGTCGTCCTGGTAGAAGTAGCCGATCTTCTGCCCGGCGAAGTGCTGCTTGATGTAGTTGCCGAGGATCTTGCCCTCACGCACGTAGTCCAGCTGCCAGCCGAACGTGTCAGGCAGGGTGGACGGGGCATTCCAGCATTCGCAGCCGGAGGCCACGAACACGTCCGGCACCTTCTCCTGGTTGAGGAACGGCGCCACCGCCAGGTGGGTGGGCGTGCCCAGCCCGTCGAAGATCGCGTACACGTTGTCCTGCAGCACGAGCTGCTTGACCACGGACACGGTGTCGGTCGGGTTGTACTGGTCGTTGAGGTACTTGTAGACGATCTTGCGCCCGTAGATCCCGCCGTGCGCGTTGACGTAGTCGAAGTAGGCGTTCGACGCGGGCGCGATCTCGTCGTACCCGGGCGCCGCCACCCCGGTCAGGGGCTGGTGGCTGCCGATCGTGATGGTGGTGGCGGTGATGCCCGGCGCCGACGCGGTCAGCGCGCTGCTCTTGCCTGAGCTGGAGCCGCCGCTCGAGCCGCACGCGCTGAGCAGCAGCGCGACGGCCGCAGCGGCGGCGACGGCGGGCAGGCCGACCCGGTGTGGTCTGTTCATATCGACCCTTCTTCCTGGTGTTCGCTGGCTGCTGATGCGCGGGACTGTGGAGCTGCCGCGGCGGCCCGGGAGGTATCCGGCCGGGCCCGGCCACGCCAGCGGGGGTGGGGCACCCGGGCGGCCAGCGGCCCGGCCAGCCGGGCCAGCGGCCGGTACAGCCGGACCAGCCCGCCCTGGATGCCGTGGGGGAACAGGAGCATGACGACGACGAGCACGACGCCGTACGCGACGACCGGGATGTTGGACCCGGCCGAGCTGGACAGGCCGTGGCTGGTGGCCACGTCCTGCACGTAGGTGGGCACCAGGACCAGGACGAGGCTGCCCCACACCGCACCGGCCAGGCTGCCCAGGCCGCCCAGCACCGCCCCGGTGAGCAGCGCGATGGACAGCGTGAGCGTGTAGGCGCCCGGCGAGACGATCGACGTGGTCAGGGCCAGCAGCACCCCGGCCAGGCCCGCGCAGGCCGCGCTGACCACGAACGCCAGCACCCGGAGCCGGGCCACGTTCAGCCCAGCCAGCGCGGCGGCCACCTCGTCGTCGCCCGCCGCCCGCCAGGACCGGCCCACCCGGCTGCGGGCCAGGTTGGCCAGCAGCACCAGGGTGATCAGCGCGCAGAAGCAGGTCAGCCAGGCCTGCCAGCGGGTCGGCGGGAAACTGGCCCCAAGGAAGGCGGGCGTGGCGGCCGCCACGGTAAGCCCCTGGTCCCCGCCGAACAGGCTGTTGTCGCTGAGCGCCAGCGACGGCAGCGCCACGGCCAGCAACAGGGTGGCGCCGGCCAGGTAGGGGCCCCGCAGCCGGGCCGCCGCCACGCCGACCACCGCGCCGCTGGCCGCGGTGATCAGCGTACTGGCCACCAGCACCGCGGCCAGCGGCCAGTGCAGGTGCAGCAGTAGCAGGGCGGCGGAGTAGGCGCCGATGGCCATGAACGCCCCGTGCCCGAGAGAGATCTGGCCGCTCAGCCCGACCAGCGCGGTCAGCCCGGCCACCGCGATCACGTAGCAGGCGATCTCCGCGATCTGATACTGGCGGAACGGGTCCAGCTGAATGCTGAGCAGCAGCAGAACCAGCGCCAGCACGACCGCGGCAGCCAGGTGACGGAGCAGGGTCATCGGCTCACACCTGCCGCGCGGCCGGGGCGGAGAACAGGCCCTCGGGCCGGATCATCAGCACCACGACTAGTGCGGCCAGGCCGAACAACGGGACCACGTCCGAGCCGAGGTAACCGCCGACATAGCTGAGCACCACGCCGAGGATGAGGCCGCCCGCCACCGCGCCGGCCGGGCTGTCCAGCCCGCCGATGACCGCCGCGGTGAAGCCGAGCACGAAGATCGCGTCCATGCTGTTCGGGTACAGGAACGTGGACGGCGACACCAGCACGCCGGCCAGCGCGCCGATCAGCCCGGCCAGCGCCCAGCCCAGCGTGAGCATCCGGCCGACCCGGACCCCCAGCAGCCGGGACACCGGCGGGCTGAACGCCGCCGCGCGCATCCGCAGCCCGACCGCGGTGTACCGGAACAGCAGCGCCAGCAGCAGCGCGGCGACCAGCACCGCCACCGCGACGAACACGTCGTTGGCCGAGATGCCGAGCGCCGCCGAGCCGATGTGCAGCCCGTTGATCGAGTACGCGGCCGGGAACGAGCGGTACTGGCCCCCGTAAATGACACCGGCCAGGCCCTCCAGGAAGATGAGCAGCCCGATGGTCACGATGATGGCGTTCAGTGGTGGCTTGTTTTCCACCGGGCGGATCACCACGCGCTCGATCAGCCCGCCCAGCACCAGTCCGGCCAGCAGCGCCACGGCGAAGCCGGCCCAGTACGACCCGGTGCGGCTGATCACCTCGAAGGCCAGGTACGTGGTGAACATGGCCATGCCGCCCTGGGCGTAGTTGAGGACCCGGGTGGCCCGCCAGATCAGCACCAGGGACAGCCCGATCGCGGCGTAGACCATGCCGACGCTGAGCCCGCCCAGGGTCAGCTGGCCGAGTTCTCCCACCGCACGCCTCCTTAGAAACCCAGGTAGTGCTGACGAAGCTGGACGTCGGCGGCCAGCGTGGCCGCCTCCGCGGTGGCCACCACCTGGCCCAGGTTGAGCACCACGCCCTGATCGGCGATGCTCAGCGCGCTGCGGGCGTTCTGCTCGACCAGCAGCACGGTCAGGCCGCTCTCCCGCAGTTCCGCGGTCAGCTGCATGACCTGGGCCACCACCCGGGGGGCCAGGCCCAGCGAGGGCTCGTCGAGCAGCAGCACCTGGGGCTGGGCCATCAGCGCCCGGGCGATCACCAGCATCTGCCGCTCGCCGCCGGACAGCGTCGCGGCGGCCCGCCGCCGCCGGTCGGCCAGCACGGTGAACCGCTGGTAGGCCTGGGCCAGCGCGGCCGACCGCGCCTCACGGCCCCGCCGCCACAGCGCGCCGAGCCGCAGGTTCTCTTCGACGGTCAGCTCGCCGATCACGCCCTGGCCCTCGGGCACGTGCGCCACTCCGCTGCGGGCCATGTCCTCCGGCGCGCGGGCGGTCATGTCCCGGCCGTTCAGCAGCACCCGGCCGCCCCGCGGCCGTACCACGCCGCTGATCGTCCGTAGGAGCGTGGTCTTGCCCGCGCCGTTCGCGCCGAGCACCGCGGTGATGCTGGCCGGCCGGACCGACAGCGAGATGCCGCGCAGCGCCAGCGCGCCGCCGTAGCCAGCCGCCAGATCCTGTACCTCCAGTGCGTGCGCTGCGCGCCGGGGGCGCTGAACCGCCGGGCTTCCCCGTCGCTCGGGCGCTCGTTCCTCGCGTCCTCGCTCCTCAGTCCAGCGGCGGCGCCCCTTCGGCGCGGGCCGCCTTCCCCTTCTCGCTCGTTCCTCGCTCGTCGGTCCAGTCGGCGGGGCGCCCCTCTGGCTCACTCATCGCGACCCTCCGCGGCTTCGGCGCCGAGGTAGGCGGCGGTGACGGCCGGATCGGCCTGCACCTGCTCCGGGGTGCCGCGGGCGATGACCCGGCCGAAGTCGAGCACCACGACCGCCTGGCAGACCGCCATGACCAGGTCCATCCGGTGCTCCACCAGCAGCACCGTGGTGTCCGCGGACAGGCTGGTGATTAGCCCGCGAAGGTCGTCGATCTCGGCTTCGGACAGCCCGCCCGCCGGCTCGTCGAGCAGCAGCAGCCTGGGCTTGGCGACCAGCGCGCGGGCCAGCGCCACCCGCTTCCGCACGCCGAACGCCAGCTGGCCGGGCATGGCGTCGGCCAGGCCCGGTGCGCCCACCCGGTCAAGCGCGTCCAGCGCGCGGGCCCGGATTGCCCGCTCGTCCCGGTCGCTGCGGGGCAGCCCACCCAGCGCCGACCAGAACCCGGCCCGTGCCTGGCGCTGCGCGCCGACCATCACGTTTTCCAGCACCGACAGCCGCTGGAACAAGCCGACGCCCTGCAGCGTGCGGGCGATGCCCAGCGCGGCCAGCTGGTGCGGGCGCAGCCGGCGCAGCTCGGTGCCGTCGAAGTCGAGCCGGCCGGGATCGGGCCGGACGAAACCGCACAGCACGTTCAGCAGCGTGGTCTTGCCCGCCCCGTTCGGCCCGATGATCCCGGTGACCTGGCGGGGCGCGGCGGCCAGCGACACGTCATCCAGCGCGGTCAGCCCGCCGAACCGCACCGTGACTCCGTGCACCTCCAGCAGGCCGGTGCCAGCCGGCGCTGACGCTGCCGGTTGCGGCCCAGGGGATGAATCATCATTCACAGAGAAGGCCCTGCTCAGATAGGCGTCGTTGGCATCTGATGAATCGTGATTCACTGATTCAAGGACCGCATTCCGGCACCGGCAAGACCCAAACAGCCAGTTGTCGCCGATTCGTGACCTAACCGAGATCGGCTCATCTGGGGTGCCTCCTGGGGGGCACAACTACTAAGTAGTCGCATACTGGGCAGATGAGCTCGTTAAGGGGAGGGGATGCCGTCCGGCGTGCGGCCGGGCGGCTCAGGGAGACACTGACCAGGCCGGGCGTCGCCCCGGCGGTCGCCGCCTATTTCGATCCGGCTGAGGGCTTCGCCGGGATGACGTTCAGCACCCTGGGCGATAACCCGCCGGACCGGCTGACCACAGCCGACCTGCTGGCCGTTTCGCTGGTGGATATTACGTGGCGGCCGGATGTGGTCCGCCGCCTGCTCGGGCGGGACCGGCAGCAGCTGGCCGGCCTGCTCGCCGGGATCAGCACCGACGTGGACCTGTGGCAGGCCAGCGACGCCGACCTGGCCGCGGTGGACGCGGCGTGGGATGCCCTGCTGGATATCAGCGGCGTGGGCACGGCGAGTGCGGCCAAGCTGCTGGCCCGCAAGCGGCCCCGGCTGTGCCCGATCACCGACAAGGTGGTCATCCGCGCCGCCGGGCTGCCCGGGCTGACCTGGGAGGTGCTGCGCTGCCTGCTGCAGGACCCCGGGGCGCGGGCCGAGGTCGAGGCGCTGCGGCCGCCGGAAGCGGCCGGGGCCACCCTGCTGCGCATCCTGGACGTGGCCATCTGGGTGGCGCACAGCAACTCACGCGGCGCGCAGCGGGCCCGGCTGGTGGGCCAGGATCGGGCCGCCTGATCGGGTGGTTTGACCGTCCGCTAGTCTGCGCGGATGGCAGACCTGGGGCCCGTCGCCTGGCCGCCTGAGCCGATCAGGACCGAGCGGCTCGTGCTCCGTGAGCCCGAGGCCCGGGACCGTGCGGCATGCATCGAGCTGCTGTCCTCGCCAGAGGTGGGCACGTACCTCGGTGGCCCCCGGCCGCGTGACGAGCTTGAGCGCGAGATGCCCGGGGCGCCCGAGCGGCGCCCCGGCCTTTTCATCGTCGATCTCGGCGGAGCCATGATCGGCCAGATCATCCTCAGCAGAGCAACGGGGCACGGCCCTCCGGCCGCTGCCGGGCAGGCCGAGCTCGGCTACCTGTTCCTGCCGCAGGCGTGGGGATTCGGGTACGCCGCCGAGGCGTGCGCAGCGGCACTCGGCTGGTTCGCCGCCGAGCTTCCCGGCGAGCCGGTGGTGCTCTTTACCCAGACCGCCAACGCCCGCTCGATGCGCCTCGCGGCGAAGCTGGGGTTCACCGAGGTAGAGCGGTACCAGGCCTACGGCGCCGAGCAGTGGTTCGGCAGGTGGACTAGGCGCGGTAGGTCGCGGCCAGCTTGTCCATGAGCGCGTCCAGCCTGGTGTCCACCTGCTGCCGCGCGGGATCCGCGTCATGCCAGCCGACGATCTCCCGTGCGCCCTGCTCGAACGGGATGACCGCCCGGTAGCCGGGCACCACGCTGCGCAGCTTGCTGTTGTCGAACACCAGCGAGTGCGACTTGTCGCCGAGCAGCCCGGCGCCCCAGTCCGGGTCGGCCGCGGCGATGAGATCCGACGGTACGTGCACGATGTCGGCGGTGCAGCCCGCGGCCGCGGCCAGCGCCCCGGTGATCTGGTTCCAGGTCAGCACGTCGTCGGACGTGATGTGGAACGCCTCGCCCAGGGTGCGCGGGTGGGCCAGCAGCGGCACGAACCCCTTGGCGAAGTCGCGGTGGTGCGTCAGCGTCCACAGCGACGTGCCGTCGCCGTGCACGATGACCGGCTTGCCCTGGCGCATCCGGCCCAGCGCGGTCCAGCCCCCGTCCAGCGGCACCAGCGTCTGGTCGTAGGTGTGCGACGGCCGCACGATGGTGGCCGGGAAGTTCTCCTCCCGGTACGCGCGGACCAGCCGGTCCTCACACGCGATCTTGTCCCGGGAGTACTGCCAGCACGGGTTGCTCAGCGGGGTGGACTCGGTCACCGGCATCCGGGACGGCGGGGTCTGGTAGGCCGACGCCGAGCTGATGAACACGTACTGGCCGGCCCGGCCGCGGAACAGCTCGATGTCCGCCTCGACGTGCTCCGGGGTGTACGCGACCCAGTCCACCACGGCGTCGAAGCTGGCGTCGCCCAGCACCTCGCGGACCTGCGCCACGTTGCGCACGTCCGCGTGCAGCACCCGCGCGCCGTCCGGCAGCGGCCGGTCCCGGGTCTGCCCGCGGTTAAGCACCGTCAGCTCGATGCCCCGCTCGACCGCCAGCTCCGCACACGCCGAGCTGATAACCCCACTCCCGCCAATGAACAGCACCCGCAAACCCGTCATACCCCCACATTAAGGCCAGGGGCTCGCCGGCCTGGCTGCACCAGCCATTCGTGATCATGATTTGGAATGTGACATCAGTAGTGCACACCAAAGTCATGATCACGGCAGCGGCGGGATGGCGCGAAGTGTGGGGTGTATGGCGTGGCGGACATCGGGCGGGTAGCGGCAGGGTGGAGGGGTGCAGCGGCGCCGGGTGGTTTTCGTCATCTTCGAGGGGTTCCAGTCGCTCGACCTGGCCGGGCCCTATGAGGTGTTCCAGCAGGCCGGCCGGGCGTCCGGGGCCTACGACTGCCAGGTGGTGGCCGGGCAGGCCGGGCCGGTGCGGTCCGGCAGCGGGCTGCCGGTGTACGCCGGGCACGGCATCGGCGAGCTGGCCCCGGCCGGGGTGGACACCCTGGTCGTGGTGGGCGGCGGCGGGGTGGACGCGGCGCGGGCCGACACCGGCCTGGTCAGCTGGATTGGCGCGGCGGGGGCCGGCGCGCGCCGGGTCACCTCGGTGTGCAGCGGCGTGTTCCTGCTGGCCGCGGCCGGGCTGGCCACCAGCCAGCGGGTGACCAGCCACTGGGGGAGGGCGGACCAGCTGGCCCGCGAGTACCCCGGGCTGCGGGTGGACTGCGACCCGATCTTCATCCGGGACGGGCGGCTGTGGACCTCGGCCGGGGTGACGGCGGGCATGGACCTCGCGCTGGCCCTGGTGGAAGACGACCTCGGCCGGGACGTGGCCCATACGGTCGCGCAGCAACTCGTGCTGTTCCTGCGCCGGCCGGGCAGCCAGTCGCAGTTCAGCGTGCCGCTGTGGTCGGCCCAGCCGTCCACCGGGCCGGTACGGGCCGCGGTCTCCGCCGTGCAGGCCAGCCCGGGTGGCCGGCACACCGTCGGCGACCTGGCCGAGCGGGCCCGGCTCAGCCCGCGCCAGCTGCAGCGCAGGTTCACCGCCGAGCTGGGCATGCCGCCCGCCGAGTACGTGGAACGGGTCCGGCTGGAGGCCGCGCGCCGGGCGCTGGCCGAGGGCGACGACCCGGTGGCCGCGGTGGCCCGGCGCTGCGGCTTCGGCACCGCCGAATCACTGCGCCGGGTGTTCCACCGCCGGCTCGGCGTCGCGCCATCCGACTACCGGGACAGGTTCCGGGCGACAGGAGAGGTCACATGACAACGTATGGGCTGCTCATCTTCGAGGGTGCCGAGGAGCTGGACTTCGTGGGGCCGTGGGAGGTGTTCACCGTGTCCGCGATGCAGCGCGGCCAGGGCGACACGGCCGTGCTGATCGCCGAGCAGGCCGGGCCGGTGCGCTGCGCCAAGGGCATGCGGGTGATGCCCGACCACACCCTGGACGATCACCCGCCGCTCGACGTGCTGCTGGTGCCGGGCGGCATCGGCACCCGCCGTGAGGCGGGCAACCCGGCGGTGACCGGCTGGATCGCCAAGGTGGCCGGCCAGGCGCGCTGGGTCAGCAGCGTCTGTACCGGGTCCCTGCTGCTGCACGAGGCCGGCCCGGCCCGCGGCCGCCGGGTTGCCACCCACCATGCGTTCGAGGACACGCTGGCCGCCCGGGACGAGATCACCGTGGTCCGGGACGCCCGCTACGTGGTGGACGGGAACGTGGTCACCAGCCAGGGCGTGTCGGCCGGGATCGACATGGCGCTGTGGCTCGTCGGCCAGCTGCACGGCCGGGACCACGCCCGGCTGGTCCGGCGGCACATCCAGTACGAGCCCGCGCCGCCCTACCTGGCCGACGAGCCGCTGGTCCCGCTGGCGGGCTGAGCGGGCGGGGCCGCGCCCTCCGGCCCGGGCGGGGCGTCCGGCGTGGGCCGGGCTCCGGCGTGGGCGGGCGGCGTCGTCCGGTGCGGGCCGCGCCGGGCCGGGCGGCAGGCCCCGGTCCGGGCCGCCGTGGCCGCGGGAGGGCGAGCGCCGCCAGGACACCTCGAACAGGGCGCCGCCCAGCCCGGACTCGCCGATCCGCCAGTGCCCACCGGTGGACCGCACGATCGAGTCGGCGATGGCCAGCCCCAGCCCGGCGCCGCCACCCTGCTCGGTGGCCCGGTGGAACCGGTCGAACAGCCGGGGCCGGTCGGCGGCCGGGATCCCCGGGCCGCTGTCCTCCACGGTCAGGCTGACCCGGCTGCCCCGGGCGGCCGCGGCCACGGCCACGCTGAGCCGGACCCGGCCGCCCGGCCCGGCGTACCGGCAGGCGTTGTCCACCAGCACCCCGGTCAGCCGGTCGATCCACTCCGGCGGCGCGCTGATCCACGCCGCCGTGGCCGGGCTGACCGTCACCGAGATGCCCGGTGACGCGGCCTGCGCCACCGCCTGGAACCGCTCGGCGCACTCGGCGGCGATCGTGGACAGATCGACCGGCTCCGCGCCCGGCGGCGGTGGCTGCGAATCGAACCGGGCCAGCCAGAGCAGGTCTTCCACGATGCTGCGCAGCCGCTGGCTCTCCCGCTCGATGCGGTGCAGGGTGGCCCGGTAGTCCCCGGCCGGGCGGGGCGCGCTCAGCGCGATGCCGATCTCCGCGCTGATCACGCTGAGCGGGGTGCGCAGCTCGTGCGAGGCGTCCGCGGTGAACTCCAGCTGGCGGCGCCGGGAGTGCTCCACCGGGGACAGCGCCCGCAGCCCGATGATCAGCGATCCGGCGAACATGGCCAGCAGCAGCACCGGCGCGACCGCCACCTCGCCGTCGCGCAGCACGTTGACCGCGTGCTGCTGTTCGGCCAGGCTCTGCCCGGCCACCAGCCGGGCCGCCCCGTGCCCGGCCGTGATCAGCCGGAACGGGCTGGCGCCGAGCTGGACCGTGGCCGCGCCCCGGCCGTAAGGGACGCGGCGGGCCGGCAGCGCCGGGGCGCCGTCGATGAGCGGCACCGGGCGCAGCCCCGGGCTGGCCCGCCAGACGAACACCGGGGCCTCGTCCACGTCGTCGTCCGAGTCGGTCACCGACAGGCCGGTGCCGTCTGGCTGCTGGCTATCCGGGCGACCCGGCCGGTGGCCGGCCTGCTCGCTGGCCAGCCGCTCGCGCAGCCGGCTGTCCACCGCGGCCACCAGCCGGCCGCTGACGGCCCGGTTGAGCGCGATCACGCAGCCCAGGTAGACCACGCCGACCAGCAGCGTGGCCACCAGGGCGACCCGGGCCGCGTGGCCGAGCTGAGGCGGCATGCGCCGCCGCAGCCCGGGAATCCGCGGGCCGGGCACCCGCGGGCCGTAAGCGGGACGGCGCCTGTTCACCGGGCCACGATCCGGTAGCCGACCGCGCGCACCGACTCGATGCGCACCTGGCCCGCGGCCAGCTTGGCGCGCAGCCGGGCCATGTGCACATCAATGGTGTTGGAGCCGAGCGCGTCCGATTCGTTGTCCCAGACGCTCAGCGCGATCGAGCGCCGGTCCACCACCGCGGGGGAGCGGCGCATCAGCATCTCCAGGATGCCGCGCTCGGTGCTGGTCAGCGATGGCCGCTTGGCCCCGATCCGCACCTCACGGGTGGCCGGGTCGAAGACCACGTCGCCGATCATCAGCTGGGGTGGCTGGGCGGTCCGCGGCCGGCGCTGCAGGGCCCGGATCCGGGCCAGCAGCTCGGCGAAGTCGAACGGCTTGACCAGGTAGTCGTCGGCGCCCTGGTCCAGCCCGGTGACCCGGTCCGCGGGCGCGTCCCGTGCGGTCAGCATCAGCACCGGGACTGGCTGCGCGCCGTGCCGCAGCCAGTGCAGCACATCCAGGCCGGACACCCCCGGCATGCGCCAGTCCAGCACCACCACTTCGTACTCATAACTGCGCAGGTAGGTCATGGCCGTCTGGCCATCGGGGACGGTATCGACGGTATACCCGTGTTCGCGCAGGCCGCGGCCGAGCGCATCCCGCAGCCCCCGGTCGTCCTCCGCCACCAGCACGCGCATAGCCGGCCCAGCAAGTCAGCGGGGCAGCCGCCGCCACAGCGGCCGCGGCAGCACCCGGAGCCCGCCCGACAGCACGGCCAGCGAGGCCGGCACCCACACGGTGCCCGCCGGGGACGGCCGCCGCAGCGCCCGGGCCACGGCCGCGCCGACCTGCGCCGGGGTGCTGGACAGCGGCGCGGGCGGCATCCCGGCGGTCATCCGGCCGATCACGAACCCGGGCCGGACCAGCAGCACGCCCACCCCGGTGCCGTGCAGCGCATCGGCCAGGCCGCGGGCGAAACTGTCCAGGCCGGCCTTGGCCGAGCCGTACACGAAGTTGGCCTTGCGGGGCCGGATCGCGGCCACCGAGGACAGCACCACGATGGTGCCGTGGCCCTGGGCGCGCATCCGGCCGGCCGCGGCCAGCAGTGCGGTGACGTGCCCGGTGAAGTTGGTCTCGACCAGCCGCCCCGCGCTCGCAGGGTCGTGGTCCAGCACGTCCTGCGGGGTCAGGATGCCCGCCGCGGAGATGACCAGGTCCACGTCCCCGGCCGCGAACGCCGCGTCGATCATGGCCTGATGGCTGTCCAGCGCCACCGCGTCGTAGGCCAGCGTGCGCACCTGACAGCCCAGCGGCTTGCCCGCCGCGGCCAGCCGCTGCTCGTCCCGGCCGGCCAGCAGGACCTCGGCCCGCCCGGGCAGGCCGAGCGCGGCCAGGATCTCCAGGCCGATCTCGCTGGTCCCGCCGAGCAGGAGTACCCGGTTCACGTCCGCCGGGGCCGGCCGTGTGCGCTGCACTCGCATCTCCTTAACCGTAAGTGACTAGTGCCTGCTCCGACGTTAACGGCAGCAGGCCCGCCGCGAACAGCACCAGCCAGGCCAGCTCACAGCCGACCATCAGCCGGTCCCGCGAGATCAGGTCCTCGACCGGCTTGGCCTGGTCATGCCCGGTCAGCCAGTCGAAGCGGACCAGGGCGAGGGCCAGCGGCAGGGCGCTGACCAGGTGCACAACCCGGGTGGCGGCGCCATGCTGCCCGGCCGCCCAGAACAGGTAGGCGGTGATCATCAGGACCGAGACCACACGCTGGCTCAGCCGCAGCCAGCTGGCCCGGTACCAGCGCATCACGGGCCGGTGCCGGACCGCGCGCGAGCCCAGCACGGCCAGCTCGGTGAACCGCTTGGCCATGGCCACCATGAGCGCGCCCAGGCTGCACACCAGGATGAACCAGCCGGACGGCGGCACCCGGGTCGCGCTGGCCCCGCCCAGAGCGCGCAGCACGAAGCCGCTGGCCACGAACACCAGCTCGACCACCGGCAGGTGCTTGAGCGCCGCGCTGTACAGCAGCGACACCGCGAAGTACACCGCGACCAGCAGGCCCAGGGTGTACTCACGTAGGTACAGGCAGCCCGCCTCGGCCAGCGTCACGCTGAGCACGGCCACGGCGACCGCGTGCCCGCGGGGCAGCCGGCCGGACGCCACCGCGCGCAGCCGCTTCACCGGGTGCCGCCGGTCCCGGTCGGCGTCCAGTACGTCGTTGACGAAGTACACCGCGGCCGCGGCGGCGGTGAACGCGGCCGCGGCGGCCAGCGCGTAGCCGAGGCCGTCGTCCCGGCCCAGCGACGCCCCGGCCAGCGGCGCCGCGAACACCAGCAGGTTCTTCGGCCACTGCCGGGGGCGGGCGGTCTGCACGACCGCGGCCAGCCAGCCGGCCAGGCCGCCCGGGCGGCTGAGCGCGCCCGCCGCACCCGGCGGGGCGCCGTCCGCTCTCGCGCGGGTCGTCACCGTGCGTACACAGCGGTGAAGTCGCGGCTGGCCGGCGCGTAGTACCGGTCCGGTGGCTGGATCTGGGTGGGCAGCAGGTTGACCGGCGTCGGGTCGGCCGGATGGTGCTTGGGCAGGTAGTACATGTAGGACATCCAGTCCGGGTTGATGTCCAGCTCCATGGCCGTCACCGCGCCCGCCCGCTTGAGCAGCTCAGCCAGTTCCCGCACGTTCAGCGCGGGCCCGTAGGCGAAGATCACCCGCCCGTCCTGGGTGATCCCGATGCCCGACCGCCACACGTAGTAGCCGCCGCCCAGGGTGGCGCCCCAGGCCCCCTCGACGTTGTAGTCCACGCTGGCCGGGATCTTCCCGTGCGAGACGATCATGTGCAGGTTCTGCCGCACACCGGCCACGTCCGGGCCCATCCGGACCGGGCCGCCCCAGTTCCCGATCGCGATCCGCCCGTCGCGGTAGTACACGACCGACGCCACGCCCTTGGTCAGCGTCCCGCTGGTCGCGCCGTTGAGGTAGAAGCCGCCGCCGGACGTGGCGATCTTGAAACCGCCGTTGAACGTGGCCAGCAGCCCGGGCCTCTTGCCGGGCACGATGTAGGGCTGGGACTTCCAGGGACCGGGGCCCGGGTCCTCCGCACCAGGGTGCAGCTGGAACCGCACCAGGTGCTGGTTCATCGACACGATGCCCGCCACGTAGGACGTGTAGACGTTGCTCGCGCGCAGGTAGGTGCCGTAGATGGCGGGCTGGCCGTCGGCGGTGCCGAGCACCCGCCAGCGGCCCTCGCCGGGCAGCGGATGGGCCACGAACGGCTTGAGCGCGGCGGGCGCGGCATAGACCGGCCCGTGCGATTTGTGCGGCGCCGAGTGGGCCGGCCCGGCGCTCGGGCCGGTCAGCGCGAACGACGGTTTGCCGCCGGCCTTGGGCGGCGAGTAGGTGAGCCACTCGCCGAACGTCACCACCGGCCCGAGGTAATGGTCGCGGGCCCACTCGGCCAGCCGCTCCGAGACGGTCCCGCCCCCGGGCATGGTCAGGGCGTGCCCCAGAGAAAAAACAAGCCAGATGATGAACGCCAGTACCGCCGCCATCACCACCTGGAACCAGCGCCGGCTGCGTAGCCGGCGGCGTGGCGGGCGGGACTGGCCAGCCCGGCCGTGCCGGCCGCGCGCCGGGGCGCCGGGCGGCACGCGGCCGCTGCGGTCCGGATCCGGGTCGTGCCAGGTGGGCTCCGGCCCGGCAGCACCTGTGTCAGGGTCAGGCCGGAACGACGCCGGTCTAGGCACCCACGTTCTCCCTCCGAGGCAGAAAGCAGAGAGATCACCGCAGTCGGAGCGGTCCGCTGCGGTGCCAGTAACCGGGCCCGCGGGGGCCCGTTCCGGGGGGCGCCTGGCTCACCGTGCTTGTGATCGGCAGCCTTCCCGGGCGGGCGGGACCCAAACGACAGGTGTACTCGGGAAGCATGAAGACTGCGTTAAGGCGGCGCTCAGCCTCCAGAATCCGGATGCCGGGCATCCGCGGACCGCGTCCGGCCTGTATCCAATAGGCTCTATTCGTGGCAAGTTCCCAGGCAGAGGGCTCGCGCCCGGCGGATTCGCCGGGTGGCGTCCAGGTCATCGCGCGCGTCGGCCAGGTGCTGCGTGCGCTCGACGGCGAGAATCAGGGCCTCAGCCTGGCCCAGCTGGCGGACCGGATCGGGCTGCCCCGGTCCACCGTGCACCGCATCGTGACCGCGCTGGCCGCCGAGGGCCTGGTGGCGACCGCCTCGCCAGCCGGCCGGGTGCGGATCGGCCCGGAGTTCGCCCGGCTGGCCTCCTCCAGCCAGGCTGAACTGTGGACCGAGGCCGAGCCGTTCATGCGGCGCATCTTCGACGAGATCGGCGAGACGGTGGACTGCTCGGTGCTGGACGGCGACCACGTCCGGGTGATCCACGGCATCCAGGCCCACCATCACCTGCGGGTGGCCGCCGAGGTCGGCAGCACGTTCCCGCTGCACTGCTCGGCCAAGGGCCGGGCCATCCTGGCCGCGTACCCGCCCGAGGTGGCCGCCCGGATGCTGCCCGACGTGCTGGAGCGGTTCACCGACAAGACCGAGACCGACCGGGCCGCGATCCTGGAGCTGCTGGACGCGGCGCGGCAGGCCGGGGTGGCCTACAACCGCGAGGAGGCCACCCGCGGCATCTGCACCGTGGCCATCGCGATCCGGTCGAGTTCCGGGCGCGCTGCTGGCCATCTCCGTCCCGGTGCCCACGCAGCGCTACTGGGACCTGGAGGAAAAGCTCACCCGGGTGCTGCTGGAGGTGCGCCAGGAGGCGCTGGCGACCCTGCACCCGCCTGGACATGACATGTCCCACATCAAGGGATACGTGTCCCGTACTGTGAAATACTGCCCTGGCCTGCTGAGCTTAGCGACGGAGGTACCGGATGCGGCTGTGCACGTTCCGGCCGGCTGACGGGCCGCCGGAAGGCTGGCCCGGCCGGGTCGACGGCGAGCGCATCGTCCAGCTGGACGCCCCGGACCTGATCACGGTGCTGGCCCGGCGCGGCCAGGTAGCCGACGCGGCCACCTGGCCGGCGGCCGACGTGCAGCTGCTGGCGCCGGTGCCCCGCCCGCCCTCGGTCCGCGACTTCTTCGCGTTCGAGCAGCACATCGCGACGGCCCGGGCCAACCGCGGCGCCACCGTGCCGGCCGAGTGGTACGAGTTCCCGGTCTTCTACTTCACCAACCCGGCCGCGATCACTCGGGCCGGGCACCGAGGTCCCGTACCCGGAGGGCACGGCCGAGCTGGACTACGAGCTCGAGGTGGCCGCGGTGATCGGCGCGGACGGGCAGATCGGCGGCTTCACGGTGATGAACGACTGGTCGGCGCGTGACATCCAGCGCAAGGAGATGCGGGTCGGGCTGGGCCCGGCCAAGGCCAAGGACTTCGCCACCAGCTTCGGCCCGGTGCTGGTGACCGCGGACGAGTTCGACGGCTCGCGGGCGGTCATGACGGCCCGGGTCAACGGGGAGGAACGGTCCCGCGGCCAGCTGGCCGACCTGTACTACCCGTGGCCGGCGATCCTGGCCCAGGCCGCGCGGAACACCGAGCTGCGGCCGGGCGACATCATCGGCTCCGGCACGGTCGGCACCGGCAGCATCCTGGAGCACAATGACGGCCGCTGGCTGCAGCCCGGCGACGTGGTCGAGATGGAAGTCGAGGGCATCGGCATCCTGGCCAACCAGGTTGGCCCCCGCGGTAACCGGGCCTGGCCTGACGTGGCGGGCAACGACAGCTACGACGTCATCGTCATCGGCGCCGGGCTGGTCGGGCTGGCCACCGCCATGGCGCTGCTGGCCCGGCGGCCCGGGTTGCAGCTGGCCGTTCTGGAAAAAGAGGCCTCCGCTGGCGCGCACCAGAGCGGGCACAACTCCGGGGTCATCCATGCCGGCCTGTACTACCAGCCGGGCAGCCTGAAGGCGCGGTTCTGCACCGCGGGACGCCTGGCCATGATGGAGTTCGCGGCGCGCGCACCAGATCCCGTACCGGCAGACCGGCAAGCTGGTGGTGGCCACCCGGGAGGGCGAGCTGCCCCGGCTGGCCAGCCTGGCCGAGCGTGGCCGGGCCAACGGGCTGGCCGTCCGGGAGATCGGGCCGGACGGGATCGCCGAGATCGAGCCGGCCGTGCGCGGCATCCGGGCGCTGCACATCCCGGAGAGCGGCGTGATCGACTACCGGCTGGTCGCGGCGGCCTACGCGGACGCCGTCCGCCAGGACGGCGGGCAGGTGCGGCTGGGGCACGGCGTGCGCGGGCTGGCCCGCACCACCGCCGGCGGGTGGCTGGCCGACACCGACGGCGGGCCGGTGCGCGCCCGGGCCGTGATCGGCTGCGCCGGGCTGCAGGCCGACCGGATCGCCGCGATGACCGGCCACGGCAGCGGCGAGTACCGGATCGTCCCGTTCCGCGGCGACTACTACACGTTCCGCCCGGCGGCGGCCGGGCTGGTCCGCGGGCTGGTCTACCCGGTGCCCGACCCGGCCTTCCCGTTCCTGGGCGTGCACTTCACCCGGGGCATCGACGGCACGCTGCACGCCGGGCCGAACGCGGTGCCCGCGCTGGCACGGGAGGGGTACGGGCGGCTGTCGGTGAACGGCCGGGACCTGCTGGACAGCCTGCGCTTCCCGGGGCTGCGGAAGCTGGCCCGGGCCTACGCCCGGACCGGGGCGCTGGAGATCTACCGGGACCTGGTCAAGCCGGCCTACCTGGCCGAGATGCGCCGGTACATCCCGCAGATCGCGGCCCACGACATCAGGTTCGGCCCGTCCGGGATCCGGGCGCAGTGCCTGAGCCGGTCCGGGGCGCTGGTGGACGACTTCCTCATCGAGGAGGGCGCCGGGGTCATCCACGTGCTGAACGCGCCCTCGCCCGCGGCCACCGCGTCGCTGGTCATCGGCCAGCACATCGCCGACCGGGCGCATCAAAGCATGTGCCGACCCGGGGGGACGACCCCCCGGACCCCCCGATCGCCACTCCGCGCCGAGCGGCGGCAAGCCGCCGCGACCAGGGGCCGACGCCCTCACCGCTCCCGATCGCCGCTCCGCGCCGAGCCGCGGCTAGCGCCGCGCACGCCGACCTGCACGACGGCCAGGGTGACGGGCTCGGTGCTCAGGTTGCGCCAGGCGTGCCTGGTCCCGTTCTGCACCACGGTGTCGCCCGCCCGCAGCTGGGTGAGCTGCCCGTCGTCCAGCTCCAGCCAGACCTGGCCGGCCAGCACCACGATGTAGTCCACCGAGTCGGTGGTGTGCATGCCGGGGTTGTCCGGCTCGAACCGCTCGGCGATGCCCGGCGAGGCCAGCCGCTGCTCGGCGTCCGCCGCGGCCGCGTCGAAGCCCGGGTCGGTGAACACCGAGTCGGGCGGGAACCGGACGATGACGAAACAGGTCCCGCCGGGCAGCGGCAGCTGGCTGACCACCTGCGGGGTCGGGTCGGCCCCGTCCAGCGGCAGCGGCTCATCCGGCGCGGTGGCCCACAGCAGGGCCGTGCTCATCCCCGGCACGTGCACCAGATCATGGCTGCGCGGCGGCGGGCCGTCGCTGACCACCGTGGCCCGGCCCGCGGCGTCCAGCCCGGTGACCACCCGGCGTATCTGCACGTGCGCTCCCTCCCGCCGCGGCTGCCCGCGGCCCAGTTCAGCGGCCCAGTTCAGCTGCCGGTGGCGGCAGCGGCGAAGGCGGCCAGCTCGCGCGGGATGTCCGGGCCCATCGGGCCGTACAGCACCCCGGCGGTCCCCGCCCCGGCCAGCCCGGCCAGCCTCGCGCGGACCTCGGCGGCCGGCCCGGTGCCCGTGGTCCGGGCGATCAGCTCCGGCGTGATGACCGGCCGCTCCTGCTCGGTCAGCTCGATGAGATGGCCGCGGTGCACCTCCAGGTGCCGCCGCCGCGGGTCGATCCGCGCCACGGCGGCCGCGAACGCGGCCCGTTCCGGGCTGTCCGCGGCCACGCCATGGTCCCCGATGTGCAGCTGGAACGCGGCGTACGGGCCGGCCGCGTCCCGCACCCGGGCCGAGTCCAGGTCCTCGCCCGGGTCCAGCACGGTGCCGTAGTACAGCACCTGCACCCGGCTCATGTCGGGCGGCGGCGGGTTGCTGCCCCGGTGCGAGATGTTGGTCACGATGCCGCAGCCCAGGTCGGCCGCGACCGCGTAGCCGCGCGGCCCGTGCGCGGCCACCCGCAGGGTCACCCCGGCCGGCACCGGCACTCCGGCCAGCGTCGCCGTACTTGAGGCCAACGAGGCTGCCGTCCCACTCGGTCTCCTGGCCGGCCAGCAGCGCGCGCAACGCGGCCGCGTACGCGGCCACCTCGGCCCACCGGGCCGGCCGCTGGGCCAGCATGAGCTGGCTGGTGAAGCCGGAGCCCAGCACCACCTCGGTCCGCCCGGGCGCCAGCGCGGCCAGCGTGGCCAGCGCCCCGGCGGTGGCCACCACGTGGCGCAGCCGCGGGGTGATCGCGCACACGCCGAGCGCGATGCGGGAGGTGCGCTGGGCGGCCAGCGCCAGCGTGATCCACGGGTCGGCCAGGAACGCCGGGGAGTCGTAGACATAGGCCCGCCGGTAGCCCAGCGCCTCGGCCTGCTCGATGTGCGCGGGGGTGGCCAGGGTGGGCGGGAACAGGCAGCCGAGCTCCATCCGGGCCTCCTGACGGCAGCAGCGCTCTGACCAGTGATTTCAGACGATTTTGCGCCTTGACAAGCTTTGCCGGGCGACCCTAGTGTCTCATCCTGCGGATTAACCCTACCGTATCGTGGGAGGAATTGGATGGTGACGGAGTCGGCCACCGGGCTTAGCTTCGTCGAGCTGAGCCATGAGTGGGGCCACTACACCCCGGCCTTCCCCGGGTACGCCGACATCCAGATCCACCGGGTCGCCACCATCGCCAAGCAGGGTGTGCTCACCCAGCACGTGGTCACCTCGATGCACCACGGCACGCACCTGAACGCGCCCGATTCACCTGGCCCAGCGCGGCGCGGGCGTCGGCGAACTGCCGCTGGACGCGCTTCTTCGGCACCGGGGTCGTGCTGGACGTGCCCAAGGGCGAATGGGAGTACATCGAGCCCGCCGACCTGGACGCGGCCGGGGAGGTGCGGCCCGGCGACATCGTGGTGCTGAACACCGGCTGGCACCGGAACTACTCCGACAACATGGAGTACTTCGGGCACGGCCCGGGCCTGTCCGAGGCGGCGGCGCGATGGCTGGCCGACCGCCAGGTGAAGATCGTCGCCATCGACACCGCGACCATCGACCACCCGCTGGCCACTCGCTGGCCCAGCAGCACCGCTTCGTCGGCCCGCACATCGTCGAGCTGCCCCGGCGTTACGCCCAGCGCACCGGCGGCGACGTCACCACGGACTTCCCGGCCTGGAGCCCGGCCGGAAAGCTGCTGGCCCAGGCGGGCATCCCCACGATCGAGAACGTCGGCGGTGACGTGGACGAGGTCAGCGGCAAGCGGGCCGCGTTCCACGCCTATCCCGTGGTTCTGGCCCGAAGCGGACGCCTGCATCATCCGGCTTCGTGGCCATCCTCGACCCCTCCGGCAGACTACCGGCTGGAGAGTGGAACTGATGCCGCGACAGCACCGACGGCCTGCGCTTCTACAACCTGAGCCACCGCGTCGGCCACAACATGGTCCAGTGGCCGTCCCCGTTCAGCAAGCCGTTCGTCGTCGAACCGGCTCTACTACCACGCGATGCACGACTTCTACGCGGTCGAGTACGACGGGATCATGCACCGGGGCACGCACATGGACACCCCGGCGCACGTCCTGCCCGACCAGCCCTTCCTCGACGGCTTCGACGTGTCGCGGTTCTTCGGCACCGGCGTGGCGGTGTCCATCCCGAAGGGGCAAGTGGGGCGTGATCACCCCGGAGGACCTGGAGAAGGCCGACGCCGCGAGATCCGGCCGGGTGACATCGTGATGATCAACACCGGCGCGCATCACTCTCTTCGGCGACAACGACGACTACTTCGCCTACTCGCCCGGGCTGTACACCGAGGCCGCGCAGTGGCTGGTGGACAAGGGCGTCAAGCTGGTCGGGATCGACGTGCAGGCGCTGGACCACCCGCTGGGCACCCGGATGGCCGAGCACGGCCCGGGGCCGATCATGCCGCACCTGCTCGACGAGTACCGCGCCGAGACCGGCCGCGAGGTGAGCGACGACTTCCCGGACTGGGAGCCCGCGCACAAGGTCATGCTCACCGCGGGCATCCCCGGCATCGAGAACATCGGCGGCGACCTGGACGCGGTGACCGGGAAGCGGTGCACGTTCATGGCCTTCCCGTGGCGCTTCCCGCTGGGCGACGGCTGCCCGATCCGGGTGGTCGCGGTCATCGACCCGGACCAGACGTTCCGCATCCCGGCCGGGACGGAGTGAGATGGCCCGGCGACATCCTGCGCAACCCGCTGTCCCTGTTCGACGTGTCCGGCCAGGTGGCGGTCATCACCGGCGCGTCCGGCGCGCTCGGCCGGGCCGCGGCCATCGCGCTCGGCGCGCTCGGCGCCCGGCTGCTGCTGGTCTCCGGCTCGGCGGGCGGCCTGGCCGCGGTGGCCGCGGAGGCCAAGGAGGCCGGCGGCGAGGTGACCACGCTGGCCTGCCGCCCGGACAGCGAGCAGGACGCGGACGGCCATCATGGCCGCGGCCGTCGCCGCCTACGGCGCGGTGGACTCGGTCTTCGTGGCCTCCGGGCTGAACAAGCCCGCGCCCATCGAGGACATGCGCCTACGAGGACTGGCAGGCCATCATGGACGCCAACGTGCGCGGCCCGTGGCTGATGGCCAAGGCGTTCGGCCAGCACCTGGCCAGCGAGGCGGCGGCCGGCGCAGCCGGGCCCGCGGCAAGCTGCTGCTGGTCTCCTCGGTGCGCGGCCGGCACGGCAGCCCGGCCGGCTACTCCGCCTACTGCACGTCCAAGGGCGCGATCGACTCGCTGACCAAGACGCTGGCCACCGAGTGGGGCCCGCGCGGCATCAACGTCAACGCGATCGCGCCCGACCGTGTTCCGGTCCGCGCTGACCGAGTGGATCTTCGCGGACACCGAGGCGGGCCGGGCCTCGCGCGAGCGCAACTACGCGCGCATCTCGATGAAGCGGCTGGGCGAGCCGGAGGACTTCATCGGGATCGTGCTGTACCTGCTGTCCGCCGCGTCCGACTTCGTCACCGGCCAGGTCATCTACGTGGACGGGGGCTACACGGCGGCATGAGCACACCCGAGACCAGCCCAGGATGCTCGGTGATCGGGGCGGGCCTGATGGGGGCGGGCATCGCCCAGGTGTTCCTGGCCGCCGGGGTGCCGGTGACGGTCTACGACCCGGCGCCCGCGCCCTGGACGCGGTGCCTGGCCGGATCACGGCCGGCCTCGACCTGCTTGGTCTGCCGAGCGCCGGTGCCGCTCGACCGGCTGCTCAGCGCGGCGCCGAGCTCGCCGTCGCCGATGCGGCGCAGGCCGACCTGGTCATCGAGGCGGCGCCGGAGAACCTCGCGGTCAAGCGGAGACATCTTCGCCGAGCTTGGCACCGCCGCCCCGGCCGGGACGGTGCTGGCAAGCAACACCTCGGCGCATCCCCATCCGGGAGATCACCGCCGGGACGTGCGCGGCCGGAGCGGGTGATCGGCACCCACTTCTGGAACCCGCCGTACCTGGTGCCGCTGGTCGAGGTGGTGCAGGCCGGGCGCGAGCGACCCGGCCCGGTGCAGCTGGGCCATCGGGCTGCTCGGCCGGGTCGGGATGAAGCCGGTGCACGTCGCGGCGGACGTGCCCGGCTTCGTCGGCAACCGGCTGCAGCACGCGCTCAAGCGGGAGGCCATCGCGCTGGTCGCCGACGGGATCTGCACCGCCGAGACGGTGGACACGGTGACCCGGTACGGGTTCGGCGCCCGGCTGGGCATCGTCGGGCCGCTGGAGCAGTCCGACCTCAGCGGCCTGGAGCTGACCCTGGCCATCCACGAGACGCTGATGCCCGCGCTGGACAACACCCCGGTGCCGCATCCGCTGCTGGTGGAGAAGGTACGCACGGGCGAGACCGGGGCGGCGGCCGGCCGGGGATTCCGGACCTGGCGGCCCGGCGAGGCGCAGGCCCGCCGGGAGGAGATCACCCGCGAGCTCGCCGGGCTGGCCGCCGCCCGGCTGACGGAGAGAAGAGGAGCAGGACGTGACCACTTGACGGACACCAGGGGGAGCCTCCTGATGACGGATCTGGCAGGGAAGGTCGTGCTGATCACCGGGGCGGGCAGCGGCATCGGCCGGGCCGCGGCGGGCGGTTCGCCGCGGCCGGCGCCCAGCTGGGCCTGACCGACATCGACGCGACGGGCTGGCCGGGACGGCCGCCCAGCTGCCGGACGGCGCGGCCGTGAGCGCGGCGGGCGACATCACAGACCCGGCCACCGTGGACGAGCTGACCACGGCGGCGGTGGGCCGGTTCGGCCGGGTGGACGCGCTGTTCAACAACGTCGGCATCCTGATCATGAAGTCGCTGCTGGACACCACGGCCGCCGACTTCGACCGGCTGATGCACGTGAACTGCCTGTCCTACCTGATCGCCATGCAGCGGGTGGTGCCGGAGATGCGGCGCAGGGGCGGGGGGTCGATCATCAACGTCTCGTCGGTGGGCGGCCTGGTCGCGCTGCCCAACGTGAGCGCGTACTGCCCGTCCAAGTCGGCGGTGATCGGGCTGACCCGGGCGGCGGCCGCCGAGTTCGCGCCGGACATCCGGGTCAACGCGATCTGCCCGGGCGGGGTGTCCACCCCGATGTCCGCGGCCCACCTGGAGAGCTTCGACGACAAGGAAGCGGCCACGCGGCAGCTCACCGGCCGCCAGCTGCTCAAGCGGTACGCCCGGCCCGAGGAGATCGCCAGCGTGGCCGTGTTCCTGGCCAGCGACCAGGCGTCGTTCATGACCGGCGCGGTGGTCCCGGTCGAGGCCGGGCACACGGCATGGTGAGCGGGGAAGCGGTGAGCCCGGAAGTGGTGAGCCGGGACGAGGCCGGCCGGGTGCTGGCCGCGCTGGACTGGGTGGACGAGGTGCGGGTGCTCGGCCCGGGCCGGATCCGGGTGGCCGCGGTGGACCGGCTCGGCGGGGTCGCCCCTGGAGATGATCGACTGGTGGTTCAGCCGGATGGACGAGCCGACCTACTTCCGGTTCCACCCGGTGGACCACAAGGCGTTCGCCTGGGTCCGCGGCAAGGAACCGGGCCGCCACGTCGGGGCCACCCACCTGACCCACCACTGTTACGGCGGCCAGCCGCCGCTGCTGCCCACCGAGATCAGCTTCATCCCGCCCGCCGAGATGCTGGACGAGACCGCGCTGGCCACGCACGGCGTGGGCGCGGCCATCTGCGCCGTGGTGCACCGGCTCGACGGTAACGACGAGCCGTACCCGGAGGAGGCGGGCCGGTTCGTGCACCTGGCGTTCCGCCGCGGCTACGGCACCGAGCTGCGCAGCTGCTGGTGGCTGAACGTCACGCCGGACACCGACCTGGACGCGGCTACCAACCGGCGGCTGCGTCACGTGCACGAGGAGTTCGCCTACCTGACCAGCTTCCTGCCCGGCCTGTACCGCCAGGAGAGGGGAGTGGCCGCATGACCATCCCCACCGGCGCGGACCTGCTGAGCGCGCTGATCACCGGCGTGCTGCTCGGCGGCATCTTCGCCATCACCGCGCTCGGCCTGTCCCTCGTGTTCGGTGTGATGCGCCTGGTCAACATCGTGCACGGCGAGCTGATCGTGCTCGGCGCGTACCTGTCCCTGGAACTGGTCAGGCACGCCGGCCTGGACCCGCTGCTGACCATACTGATCGTCGCGCCGGTGCTGTTCCTGTTCGCCGCGCCGCTGCACCGGGTGCTGCTCGAACCGCTGATGGCCAAGGGGCCGGAGCCCGCGCTGCTGACCACGTTCGCGCTGTCGGTCATCGGCCAGAACCTGTACATCCTGATCTGGTCCGGGCGATACCCAGTCGCTGCCGGCCTCGTACGCCACCGCGTCGTTCTCGGTGGGCAGCCTGCAGATCCCGGCCATGTACCTGATCTCGTTCGGCATCGCGCTGGTGCTGAGCTACGGGGTGCATCTCATGCTGTCCCGGACCGGGCTGGGCCGGGAGATCCGGGCCAGCTCGGAGGACTCGGCCACCGCGGCCGGGCTGGGCGTCAACGTGACCCGGGTCCGGGTGTTCGTCTACGGCCTGGCCGCCGCGTGCGCCGCGGTCGGCGGCGTGCTGGTCGGGCTGACCTTCGACTTCACCCCGACCACCGGGCTGACTTACCTGCTGACCGGGTTCGCGGTGGTGGTGCTGGGCGGGCTGGGCTCGGTCAAGGGCACCCTGTTCGGCGCGATCCTGCTCGGCGTCGTGGAGAGCGTGGGCGCGGCGTTCTGGGGCGACGGCTACCGCGACCTGATCGGGTTCGTCGCGTTCCTCATTGTGCTGTCGCTGCGGCCGCAGGGACTGTTCGGACGGGTGGCGGTGTCATGATGTGGCTGTTTTGGCCGGCCCGGCTGGGCCGCCGTGGGCTGCTGATCGCCGGCGCTCGTGCTGGTCGCGGTCATCGTGCTGGCCGTGGTGCCCGGCTACACCGGCCAGTACGGGCTGCTGGTCGCGTTCGAGATCGTCCAGCTGGCCGCGCTGGCCCAGGCGTGGAGCCTGATGGCCGGGTACGGCGGCATCGTGTCGCTGGCCGTGGCCGCGTTCGTCGGCGTCGGCTCGTACGCGACCGCCGAGGTCTCTTCCAAGGCTGGCCTGGGGCTGTACCCGTCGGTGCTGGCCGGCGGGGTGGTGGCGACGTGCTGTTCGCGGCCGTGGTGGCGGTGCCGATGCTGCGCTTCCGCGGTCTGTACTTCACCATCGGCTCGCTGGTGCTGGCCGAGGCGCTGGGCATCTTCATGTCCAACTTCGGCGGGTTCGGCGGCAACATGGGCATCACGCTGAGCGGCACCGCGCCATCCCCGCAGACCATCTACCTGCTGTCGTTCGTGGTCGCGGTGCTGGCCACCGGCATCGTGGCCGGGCTGGTGCGCAGCCGTCTCGGCCTCGGCCTGCGCGCCATCCGGGACGACGAGGACGTGGCCGAGCGGGTCGGCGTGCCGACGTTCCGTACGAAGCTGGCCGTGTTCCTGGTGTCCTCGTTCGTGATGGGGCTGGTCGGCGGGATCCAGGCTCAGTGGACCGGCTACATCGAGCCGACCGGCGCGTTCGCGCTGGACTGGACGATCGAGACGGTCAACGCGGCCATCATCGGCGGGGTGGGCACGATCGTCGGGCCGCTGCTCGGCTCCGGTATCTCGATCGGGCTGTCCCAGCGGCTGGCCAACTACCCGACGGTGCACCTGATCATCCTGGGCGTGCTGCTGATCGTGGTGATCCGGCTGGCGCCGAACGGGTTGTGGGGCGCGGCCTGCCAGCTGGCCCGGGCCGCTCAGCGCCGGTTCCTGCCAGGCCCGGCCACCCCCGATGGCCCGGCAGATCCAGAAACCGCGGCGGCGCACCCGCGGCCGCCGCACCCACAGCCGGCGCACCCACAGCCGCCGCGCCCGCGGCCGCCCCAGCCCGGACCAGCGCCGCCGCCACACCCGGCACACTCACGCCACCAGCCACATCGACCGCGGGTGCCGCCGCTGCCACTCCATCGGCAGCGGCGGGTGCGGGTGCCGCTCCTGCCACTCCATCGGCTGCGGCGGGTGCGGCCGCTACATCTCCCATCCCTATAGCGACGTCGGTGTTGCTGCGGGCGGTGGGCGTGGGGAAGGTTTACGGCGGCGTGCGCGCGGTGGACGGCGTCGACATGGAACTGCGCCGCGGGTGAGGTGCTTGGCATGATCGGCCCGAACGGCGCGGGCAAGAGCACGCTCATCGGCCTGCTGTCCGGGGCCATCGCGGGCGAGGGCACGGTCGAGCTGTTCGGCGAGGACGTCACCGGGGCCGGCGCGCAGCAGCGGGCCCGGCGCGGCATCGGCCGGACCCATCAGGTGCCCCGGCCGTTCGGCCAGATGACCGTGCTGGAGAACCTGCTCGTCGCGCACCTGCACGGGGCCAAGGGCACCGGCCGGGCGGCCCGGGCCGAGTGCGAGCGCATCCTGGACCGCTGCGGCCTGGCCGAGTTCGCCGACGTGCGCGCGTCCGACCTCGGGCTGCTGCGGCTCAAGCGGCTGGAACTGGCCCGCGCGCTGGCCGTCAAGCCACGCATCCTGCTGCTCGACGAGATCGGCGCGGGCCTGGTCGAATCCGAGCTGCGCGAGCTCATCGCGCTGATCCGGGAGCTGCGCCAGGAGGTGGCAGCGATCCTGATCGTCGAGCACGTCATCGACGTGATCAGGGAATGCTGCGACCGGCTCATCGTGATCGACGGCGGCAAGCTGCTGGTCTCCGGCGACCCGGACGAGGTGCTCCGCGACCCGCAGGTGGCCGCCGTGTACCTGGGCACCTCGGGCGGGCAGGACGTGGCCCCCCGGCCAGCCGGGGCGCCCGGTCCGCGGCCCGGCCGTTGCTCGAAGTGAAGGGCGTGGCCGCCCGGTATGGCGCGTTCCGCGCGCTGCACGATGTGTCGTTCAGCGTGGCCGAGGGTGAGGTGCTGGCCCTGCTCGGGGCGAACGGCGCGGGCAAGACCACCACGGCCCGCGCGGTCAGCGGCATGCTGCCGGTCAGCGCCGGGGAGATCTGGTTTGGCGGGCAGCGCATCAACGGCCGCAGGCCGCACGACATCGTCCGGCTCGGGGTGGCGCACTGCATGGAGGGCCGGAAGATCTTCGGCGACCTCACCGTCGAGGAGAACCTGCTGCTCGGCGCCCGGGCAGCGGGGTCTTCCCGGGAGCGCGCCCGGCGGCTGGACGCGGTCTACGAGGTGTTCGGCGCGCTCCGCGAGCGGCGCGGCAACTCGGGCTTCGGGCTGTCCGGCGGGCAGCAGCAGATGCTGGCCATCGGCCGCGCCCTGATGGCCGAGCCCCGGCTGATCATCTTCGACGAGATCTCCCTCGGCCTGGCGCCGATCACGGTGGACCGGCTGTACGAGACGCTGACCGAGATCAACGGCCGCGGCGTGGCCATGATCGTCATCGAGCAGAACGTGGAGCGTGGCCTGGCCCTGGCCGACCACGTGGCGGTGCTGGAGAAGGGCCGGGTCGCGCTGACCGGCCAGCCCGCCGACATGCGCGCCGACGACCGCCTGCTGTCCCTGTACGTCGGCGAGGCCAAAGGCGAGACCGGCCCAGCCAGCACCGTCCTCCCAGTCGAGCACCGTCGTCCCGGCCGGCCCCGTCGTCCCGGTCGGCCCCGTCGTCCCGGCCGCACCTGGCCCGGGTCCGGGTGCCGGAGCCAGACCCGGCCCCGTCCCAGCCCGACGCGTAACGGCCCAACGCGCCAGACCTCACCCACTCCGCTATCCCACTAACCTCACTGATCACACTGGCCACACAGGCTCCGCGTGAACGGGAGTGCGCTCGATGATCGGCGG
The DNA here is from genome assembly GCA_963747705.1 of uncultured Actinomycetes bacterium. GTDB lineage: Bacteria > Actinomycetota > Actinomycetes > Streptosporangiales > Streptosporangiaceae > RYN-230. The sequence goes on from CAVVGF010000037.1 coordinate 141,237, forward strand.
ACGGCTGGGCAGCGGGACGTGCCAGCAGCCCAGCCGACGGGCCGCCTTACCGCAGCTCAACCACACTGATGTTTCATTAATAGCCCTCAGCCAGCCGCTGGCACCACGTGGCTGAAAGCTTGCTGCACCTGACTGCAGGAAAATTTCAGCCACGCGCTGGACCGGGGTGGACACCGCGCCACCAGGCCGCCAGCCGCCTTCCGGACGGCGCTGACGGGCGCCAGCCACGGGCTGGCCCAAGTCAGCGGCATTGGTCTGGGCCGGGGTTAGCCGGTGGTGCTGATCGGGCGGTAGACGTGGATGGCGATGCCGTCGGGGAAATGCCCGGCCTCGGCGAGGTCGCCGCGGGGGATCCGGGAGCCGGGCCAGCCAGCGGCAGGCAGCGTCTTGGAAAACACCATCTTGGGCACATCGCCCCACCAGGGTCACACCAGTACCGGATCGGCGACCAGATCCCGGGTGGCGGGGAACCGTAACGATTCCGGAACGCGGTCCCGCATAGGCTCGGCTCATTCCGGTCCGGTCCGGTCGGCGGAGGGGACGGCGCGCCGGTGAGCAACGGGTGGATGGCGGGGCGGGCAGCACCGGCTGCCGCGGTCGCGCTCGGCCTGCTCGCGGTCGGGGCCGGCCTGTCCAGGGTGCCGCTGGACAGCGCGATTCACCAGAGCGGGCCCGGCGGCCCGGTCGGTGACCTGCTGTTCACCGCGGCCATCATCCTGCCCGTGGTGGGGATCGGCGGCCTGCTGGCGGCGCGCCGTCCGGGCAACCCGCTCGGCTGGATGCTGCTCTCGATCCTCCTTATCGGCATTGTGCCTGCTGACCAGTACGCCGTCCTTGACTACCGGATGCATCATGGCACACTGCCGCTGGGCTGGCTGGCCGTACTGGTCGCCGCCGACTGGCCGGTGTTCCTGCTGCTCACCGCCGTCCTGGTGTGGCTGTTCCCGGACGGCGGGCTGCCCCAGGGCCGCTGGCGCCTCGCCGCGGCGGTCCTCGCGGCCGGCGCCCTGCTGGCCCTGGCCGCCTCGGGCAACGGCGTCGCCGCTGCCGCCCGGCACGATATCCGGGTCGATGCCACCGGCACGCTCACCACCGACCAGCAGGGGGTCTGGAACGTGCTGCACGGCGCGCTGGCCTTCTCCGTGCTGGCTAGCTGGCTGGCCTGGCTGGTCATTCAGGTGCCCCGGTACCGGCGGTCGGCCGGGGAGCGCCGCCAGCAGCTCAAGTGGCTGTACAGCGGCGTGGTCGTGTTCGTCGTCTCGGTGGCGGCCGGGTCGCTGGCCTCGGGCAGTTCGCATGGTCTTGGCCTGGTGATCAGCAATCTGCTCACGCCGCTGGGCTACGCCGCGTTCGCGGCCTGCATCGGCGTGGCCGTGCTGAAGTACCGGCTGTACGCGATCGACCGCATCGTCAGCCGGGTGATCACCTACGCCATCGTCACGGTGCTGACCGCCGGGCTGTTCGTGGGGCTGGTGCTGCTGGCCACCGAGGTGCTCCCGGTCCGGCACACCCCGGTCGCGGTGGCGCCCGCGACGCTGGCGGTGGCCGCGCTGTTCAACCCGCTGCGGCGCCGGGTCCAGCACGCCGTGGACCGGCGGTTCAACCGGTCCCGGTACAACGCCGGGGCGATCGTCGCGGCCTTCGCTGCCCAGACGCGGCAGACCGTGGATCTCGGCGCGGTGCAGCGCGACCTGGTCGGGGCGGTGAGTGGCGCGTTCGAGCCCGCGCATGTCTCGGTGTGGCTCGCCGCCGGGCATGCAGCCGCGCCTGGCCGAGAGTGGCGGCCAGGCGCGGCACGATTATGGAGCGGTTTAGCTGAGGGCTTTCGCCGGTTTTAGCGGCGGCTGCTCACCCGTTCGCGGGCAGCGGGAAGATTACGTTGGCCGTGGCCCGGTTCTTGTGGCGCGATGATGACGTTCTTGCCGTTCTGCCACTGTTCTTCGACCATCGGCAGGGTGGATGTGTGATTGGCATTGAAGTGGATATGCCCCACCGCGAACATGCCATTGGTCTTGGCGATCTGGTTGTTGATGGCCGTCTTGTCCAGGGTGCCGGCCCGCGCGATGGCCTGCAGCAAGATCTGGGCCGCGGTGTAGGTGTCCGCGATGTGCTGCGAGCCGGTCTGGTGGGTCTGCGCCTCGAACTCGGCCATCAGCTGCTTGGCGCCGGGGTATGGGAACGAGGGGTCCCAGTAGCCGCCGACCATCACGCCGTTGGCCAGTTTGCCGAGGGCCTGGGCGAACTGCAGCGGCTCGCCGCCCTCTTCCTCGACCAGGATCTTCGGGCTGTACCCGACGGAGACCATCTGCTTGCGCAACGCGATCGCGCCGGGCGGCGAGATGACCACCAGCAGCATGTCGGCGTTGGCCGCCTTGGCCGCCTGCAATGACGAGGTGAACTGGGTCTGGGTCGGCGGAACAGCCGTGTTGTACACGACCTTCCAGCCGTGCTTCTTGGCCCAGGCCGGCCACTCCACCGTGCCGATGATGTTCTCGTTCTTGCCATTGGAGTGGATGATCGCGACCCGGCTGTTGGTCTTCGCCTTCAGGCCAAGCTCATCAGCGGTGTTGAACGGCGTTTCGGTCAGGTTCTCGGAATTGAAGAACAGGTCCCACGCCCAGGTCCAGTGCGCGGTCGCGGCGAACGTGTTAGTGGCGGCACAGGGCGTGACAAAGGGGATACCCATCCGGTTAGCAATCAGCGCATCCGGCTCCACCAGCGAGTCGGTGCAGGAGCCCAGCAGTGCGTTCACGTGATCCTGGGTGATGAGCTGCTGGATGTTGTTGACCGAGGTGTTCGGGTTGGTCTGATCGTCCAGCAGGATCAGCTTGACCTTCCGCTTCGTCCCGTCGACCTTGATGCCGCCCGCGGCGTTCACCTGGTTGACGGCGTGCTGGTAGCCCCACTTCTCGAAGTAGCCGAAGCCTGCCAGCGGTCCCGTCAGGGGGATGGAGGCGCCGATCACGATCGGGCCCGAGGACGCAGTGGCAGAACCCCCGCCGCTGCCGCACGCGCTGAGCGCTGTGGCGAGGGCGAGCCCTGCCGCCGCGCAGACCGTTAGGCCTGGGACTTTCATAGAGGGATACCTCCGGCTTGCTTGGCGACGATGCCTTGACCATCCCTTGGTCATTGCCCGCGATACGGTTTTGTTATCCCGTCTAGTGGGATGCTGGAATCTACCGCCCGGTGAACGTCCAGGTCAAGGGGTCTCGTCCGGGTGCTGGCGCACTTCCACGGCGTTCGCCGCGCCGAGCAGGCAGCTCTTGACTTTCCCATCATGCGGGTTGAGTATCCCGTGCTATGGAATCTGGCGCTCGGGTTAGGAGGCCTGACATGCGAGTGACCCGGCACGCCAGCGCGCCCGGCTATGTGGCCCCGGCCCACCACGACGTGGCCGCCATGCGGCTGCAAGGTCACGAGGCCGGGCCCACCGAGCGCTTCTGGGTTGGCCTGTCCTATTACCTGCCTGGGGGCGGTGCCGACGAGTCGCCGGCTGGTGAGGAGACCGTCTACGTGGTGCTGGACGGGACGCTGGTGGTCACCGCGGCGGGCCAGGCGGCGGAACTGGGCCCACTCGACTCGGTGCACCTGCCGAAGGGCACCGTCCGCCGGGTGGATAACCGGTCCGCCCGGCCCGCGACGCTGCTTGTCATCATCGGCACCCGGCAAGAACCCAGCTGACGTTACCCCCGCGCCCCGGCTGGCCGCTGCCCGCTCTGCGGAATTCCGGCTGAGCAGGTGCGCCGCAGCCCTACGCTGTTCCGCGGGGCTGCGGTCTCTGCTCCACGACGCTGCGGGGAGGTCCCTCGATGGAGAGGTCCACAGAGGAGGCCGGCGGAACCGGCATCCAGGTGATCGCGCGGGCCGCCGACATCCTGCGCGCACTGCGCCTGGCACCGGCCGGCCTGTCCCAGGCTGAGGTCGCGGAACAAGTGGGCCTGGCCCGCTCCACGATTCATCGATTGCTGAACGCCCTCGAGGACGAAGGACTTGTGGAGTCCGACGGCCCACGTGGGCGATACCGGCTGGGCTACGAGGTCAGCAGGCTGGCCGGCACCGCCCGGCGTGGCCTGCTGGCCAGTCTGCATCCGAAGCTTGAAGAGCTGTCCCACGAAGTGAACGAGACGGTCAACCTGTCGGTGCTGGACCGGTCCCGGGCGACGTTCGTGGACCAGGTGGTGGCGCCACACCGGCTGCGCGCGGTCAGCGCGATCGGGGAGTCATTCCCGCTGCACTGCACGGCCAACGGCAAGGCGTTCCTGGCCGCGATGTCCCCGCATGACCTGGCCCGGGCGACGGCCGGTGCACTGCCCCGGCTGACCGAGCACACCATCACCGATCACGAGGTTCTGGCCGCCGATCTGGCGCGGGTCCGGGCCGAGGGGATCGCCTACGACCGCGAGGAGCACTCCGCCGGGATCTGCGCGGTGGGCACGCTGATCCGCGGGCTGACCGGGCTGTCCGTGGCGGTCAGCATGCCCATGCCCGCCCAGCGGTTCTACGGCCGGGAGCAGTTGCTGCACGACGCGCTGCTGCGCTGGGCGGAGCGGGTGGAGCGGGAACTCAGCGGGGTGGAGGCGCCGCCGGTCCCGTCGGTTGCGCGCCGCGCCCGGGCCAGCTAGCTGACCCGATCGAGCAGTACCGGATCGGCCTGCACTGTATCGGCCTGCACTGGGCCTAGGGCGGACCCGGTCGAAATGGTGCTGGACCACTGGCACCGGCACCGGCTCACCCCGGGACTGCGCGCCGAGCAGCAGCCCACGCACCCGCAGCCACCACCGCACTGCCTGCGCGCTGCCGAACAGCTGCACCGCGACCGCGCCGCAGAACGCCAGCCGGTAGCCGACGCTGCCCGGGCCGGTCAGTTCGAGGGTCCCGCCGACCAGCAGCGACGCGATGATTGTCGAGGTGAACCCGCCGACGTTCACCACCCCGGTGGCGGTGCCCACCATGGCCGGCGGGTTGTAGTCCCGGGCCAGCGAGAAGCCGATGGTGGAGGCGGGGCCGCCCACCGCGGCCACCGCCACGACCGCGACGATCAGCGGATGCGGCGGCCGCCCGCCGAAGCAGCCGAGCAGCGCCGCCCAGCCGGCCACGGTGAGCAGGCACACGCTCAGCGCGAATGGCACCCGGGCGGCCGGATACCGGCCGAAGACCGCGCCGATGAACGGGCTGGCAACGATGGCGGCCAGCACGCAGACCAGCAGCACGGCGCTCGCGCCCGCCTCGGCGAAGCCCTGCTGGACCAGGTAGGGCAGCCCCCACAGCACGGCGAACATGGTGGCCAGCGACATGCAGGAGAAGTGCACCCAGAAGCCCAGCCGGGTGCCCGGGGTGCGCCACGCCCCCCGGACCCGGCGCAGCGTCCGTCCGGCCGGCCGGACGAAGCCGGTCAGCCGGCTGGGGCTGGCCAGCAGCGCGCGGGTGGGCCGCAGGAGGGGCCGGGCCGTGGCGCCCGGCCGGGCGGCGGCCGCGGGCAGCAGGACCCAGACGGCCAGCCCGGTGGCCAGGGTGACCAGCCCGGTTCCGGCGAACGACACGGTCCAGCCGGCCGAGCGGAGCAGCAGCGTGAGCGGGATGGTGGCGGCCAGGTTGCCGGCCATGCCGAGCATCGAGGTGACCGACACCGCCAGCGGGAAACGGTGCCGCGGGAAGTCCTGGGCCGCGACCCGGACCACGCTGACGAAGGTAAGCGCGTCCCCGCAGCCCAGCACGCCCCGGGCGAGCAGCGCGGCCGGATAGGACTCGGTCAGCGCGAAGGCCAGCTGGGCCACGGCCATGGTGGCCGCGGCGGCGACCAGCAGCCGGCGCGGCCCGTACCGGTCCACCAGCACCCCGGTCGGCACCTGCATGGCCGCGTACACGCCCAGCTGGACCAGGACGAACACGCTGAGCTGGGCGGGGGTGATGCCGAGCCGGCGGGCCGCCTGGAGCCCGGCGACGCCGAGTGAGGTGCGGTTGAACACCGCGGCGATGTAGACGGTGACCGCGATGGTCCAGCGCCGGAACGCGCGGGTGGCCGGGACGGGCGCTGGGGGAGTGGCGGTGGCTGGGGTGGTGTCGGCAACGGGGACGGCGGCCGGGGAAGGCATGGGGGATCAGTTCCGGAGTTGGTGGGTTGTCGGGGGAGGGGTGCGTAAGCAGGGCGCGGCGGCTGGTCAGCGTCGGGCCAGGGTGCTCTCCGCGTGATCGAGATGGGCGGTCACGGCGTCGGCCACCGCCCGGACGCTGCCGGAGCGCAGCGCGTCGCGGATGCGCTCATGCTCGGCCAGGGTGGCGCGCATCCGCGCTGGGTCCACCGCGTGCCCGCTGTCGTCCAGCAGGTTCACGGTGCCCATCCGGAGCTGGCGTTCGCGCAGCGACCGGTACAGCGCAGTGATGATCTCGTTGCCGGTCGCGGCCACGATGGCCAGGTGGAAGTCCCGGTCGGCCTGAACGTAGGCGGCCACGTCGTGGGCGTGCATAGCCGCCCGCATGTCCTGCAGGTAGCCGTCGAGCACCGGGACCAGGGCGGCCTGCGGCCGGCTGGTCAGCACCTTGCGGGCCGCGAATGACTCGACCAGCCGCCGGGTCTCCATTACATCGGCCGCCTCGTCCACGGTGACCGGCAGTACCAGCGCGCCCCGCTTGGGCAGCAGCCGGACCAGCCCTTCGCCCTGCAGCCGGAGCAGCGCCTCGCGGACCGGGGTCCGGGACACGCCGACCGCGTCGGCCAGCTGGCCCTCGGACAGCAGGTCGTGCGCGGCGAACCGGCGGGCCAGGATCTCGCCCTTGATATAGCCGTAGGCACGCTCGGCCGCACTCGGCGCAGCGAGCCCCGGCCGGGCCGGGATCTGTGCCGTATTCATCTTGTATCTATGCTACATGCCAGACGGCTCCGGCTGGGCGCGATTCCCGGCCGACCCGGACCCGGACCCGGACCGGACCCGGACCCGGCCCGGACCCGGACCCCGCCCGGACCCGGACCCCGCCCGGACCCGGACCCCGCCCGGACCCGGACCCCGCCCGGACCCGGTTGATAACAGCAAGAGGCGGGTGCGCCGGGAACTGGCCGGGTGGGGTGGCGGAGTTACGGTCCGGGCTGGTTTGGTACGTGCGGGGCCGGGGCCGCTACTGGTGGCGCTGCCTCAGCCAGTCCAGGGCGGTCTGGGCGACTTCCCGCCAGCCGTGGTCGATGGTGAGCGAGTGCCCGCGGTCCGGGAACTCGCGCAGGTCGGTGATGGCCGGTGAGCGGTGGTAGAGCCGCCGGGTGGCCATGCTGACAGCGGCGGGAACGGTGTGGTCGTGGCCGCCCGCGGTGATCAGCAGCGGGCCGCGGGTCTTGTTGCGCGTGTTGACCTTGGCCGGCGAATTCGGCGTGAAGTTGGCCAGGGACGCTTCGAACAGCGGCTTGCCCGGCGACGGGATCGCATAGCGCTCGTACAGGTCGTCGCTCTCCTGGGCGGGCAGCATGTTGCCGAAGCCGTAGCGGAACTGCTCCTTGGTCAGCGCCACGGCCTCCTTCCGGTTGGCCGGCTTGCGCAGCGCGATCGAGGCGACCTTCAGCGAGGACAGCGGCAGGTTGAGCACGCCCTTGATGGGCGCGGGGTCGATGGCCACCGCGGCGGCGGCCAGGTCCTGGCCGAGCAGCCGCTGCACGATGAGGCCGCCGAAGGAATGGCCGATGACGATGGGCTTGGCCGGCAGACCATGGATGATCCCGGTGTAGTACTCGACCACGTCCTCGATGCCGACCCCGGCCACCCGCTCCGGGTTGTCCCTGGTGTCCGCGACCGTGTCCCGTCGCCCGGCCAGCCCGGCGCCGATGGCACGTAACCGGCTTCCTTGAAGAAGTCCACCCATGGGTCCCACGAGCTGGCGTGCAGCCACAGACCGTGCACGAAGATAACCGGAGTGTTCGCTGGCTCCATCACATTTCCCCTCACAGATGACAAATTCAAGCCCTACCCACGGCAAGCCGCCAGGTAACGGTGCTGGAAAATCCGGGGTGTGCTGTGCTGCACTGGCACCGGTAAGAGCGTTTGGGGGGGCCCACGCAGCGGGAGTTAGGCCATGGAGCAGACCAGGCTGACCGAATCCGAGGACTACGCCGCGCGCCGGGAGGAACTCCGGCTGGCCGAGATCGAGCTCATGCGGCAGCGAGAGCGGGTCGCGGCGCTGCGCCGGGAGCTGCCGCCCGGCGCGGTGGTCGAGGACTATGTGTTCCGGCAGGGACCGCGGGACCTGGCCAGCGGGGATGCGGAGGTCTCCGAGATCCGGCTATCTCAGCTCTTCACCGACCCGGGCCGGGCCCTGGTCGTCTACCACCTGATGTACGGGAAGGCGCAGACCACGCCGTGCCCGATGTGCACCATGTGGATCGACGGGTTCAACGGCGTGGCCAGTCACCTGGCGAAGAACCTGGACTTCGTCATCGCGGCGGCGGCCGATCCAGGCCCGCTCCGGGCGCACGCCCGGTCCCGTGGCTGGTACCGGCTGCGCCTGCTCAGCTGCGCCGGGAACACGTTCAAGTACGACCTGGGCAGTGAGGACACGGACGGCAGCCAGCACGCCACCGTCTCGGTGTTCACGCTGGATCCTGACGGGTCGCCGCGGCACGTCTACACCGCGCACCCGGACCTGGCCGAGGACGTCCGCGAGCGCGGGATCGACCTGCTCAGCCCGGTCTGGCACATCCTCGACCTGACCCCGGCGGGCCGCGGCGACTGGTACGCCTCGCTGGACTACGGCCCGGTTCCGGTCAGCCGTTCGGCGCGATCTGCGCCTTGATCCCTTCGCCGGCCCGCACGCTGGCCAGCGCCTCGGGGAATTCGGCCAGGCTGAACGGCTGGCCGAGCAGCGGGGCGGTGTCGATGGCGCCCGCGGCCATCAGGTCGGCCGCGGCGCCGAAGCTGTTCAGCACGGCCATCGAGCCGAGCACGGTGATCTCGTCGTTGTAGATCCGGAACGGTGATAGCGACACCGTGGCGTCACCGCTGGTCACGCCGAAGATCAGCAGCCGGCCACCGCGGTCAAGCACGGCGAACCCGGCCTCGATCGCGGCCGGTGCCCCGGTGGCGTCCACCACCACGCCGAACGCGCCGCGGTCCAGTTCGGTCACGTCGGTGGCCACGCTGTCCGCGCCGACTGCCTTGGCCGCCGCCAGCCGGGACGCCTTCCTGTCCACCACGCTGACCGTGCCCGCGCCCGCGTTGCGCAGCAGCTGCAGCAGCAGCAGGCCCATCGTGCCCGCCCCGGTGAGCAGCACGTCCACGCCGGTGACCGGCCCGATGCGGCGCAGCCCGTGCACCGCGCAGGACAGCGGCTCGATGAGCGCCCCCTGCGCGTCGTCCACGCTGTCCGGGATGCGGTACACGTTGGCCGCGGGCACCGCCACGTACTCGGCGAACGCGCCGCTCACGGTGTCGCCGATGGCGTTCCAGTTCGCGCACAGGTTGCCCCGCCCGCTGCGGCAGGCCGGGCAGTACCCGCAGAACAGCGACGGGTCCACCGCCACCCGTTCACCCTCCCGCCAGCCCCCGGGCGCCCCGTCGCCGACGGCCACCACCCGGCCGGCGAACTCGTGCCCGGGGATGATCGGGTACGGGGTGGGCGGGAACTCGCCGTCGGCGATGTGCACGTCGGTCCCGCAGATGCCGCACCTGCCCACCTGGACGACCAGCTCGCCATGCCCGGGTGCAGGGTCGGCCACCTCGGTGACCGCCACCTTCCCGGGCTCCTCCCAGATAACCGCGCGCATTAAGTCCCCTCAGTATTCTTTGCGCCTCCGGGGCGCTGAATCCGCCGAGCTTCCCTCGTCGCTCACTCGCTCGTTCCTCGCTCGTTCGACTCCTCAGTCCAGTCGGCGGCGCGCCCCTTTGGCGCGGGTCAGTCGCCGAGGCGCAGTCCGCTGGCCGCGTCGAACAGGTGCAGGTAAGCCGGGTCCGCACCGACCTTAATGACCTCCCCGGGCCGGGGGTGGACCC
>CAVVGF010000038.1:0-29472 GCA_963747705.1 uncultured Actinomycetes bacterium
GACGGCCGACTTCGCCGCGGTGGCCGGACCGGTGCAGCAGCAGATCAACGACCTGATCGCGGAGCAGACCGCCGGGAAGATCACCGGCCTGATCCCGCCCGGGGTCATCACCCGGGCCACCCGGCTGGTGCTGGCCAGCGCGATCTACCTGAAGGCGGCCTGGACGCACCCGTTCCCGCCGGGCGCGACCCAGGATGCCCCGTTCCACCCCGAGCCAGGCGCCGGGCGGCAGGTCCCCACCATGCGCCTGCGGGAGCGGCTGCGGTACCTGCGCGGCGACGGGTACCAGGTGGTGGAGCTGCCGTACGCGGGGCAGCGGCTCGGCATGGTCATCGTGCTGCCCGACGGCCCGCTGGCCCCGGTCGAGTCCCGGCTGGGCCGCGACGGCCTGGCCCGCCTGCTGGCTGGGCTGGCCCCGCACCAGGTCACGCTGGCGCTGCCCAGGTTCCGGGTGACCAGCCAGTTCGGCCTGGCGCCCGCGCTGACCGCGCTGGGCATGCCGCTGGCGTTCACCAGCCGGGCCGACTTCACCGGGATCACCGCCGCCGAGCGGTTGCACATCAGCGACGTTGTCCACCAGGCCTATCTCGACGTGGACGAACAGGGCACCGAGGCGGCCGCGGCCACGGCCGTGGTGATCAGGGCCGCAGCCCGGGTGATGATGCCTGACCCGCCGGTCGAGATGACCGTGGACCGGCCGTTCCTGTTCGCCATCACCGAGCCGGCCAGCGGGCGGCCGCTGTTCCTCGGCCGGGTCACCGACCCTGGTTTGGGGCAGGCCTGACTGCGAGACTGGCGGTATGAGACCTGACGGACTACACCATGTATCCCTCAATGTCGGTGACGTCCCGGCGGCGCTCGACTTCTACACCCGGGTGCTCGGCCTGACCGAGCGCACCGACCGGCCGGACTTCAGCTTCGGCGGCGCCTGGCTCGACGCTGGCGGCCAGCAGATCCACCTCATCGAGGCGGACGTCCCGCCATCCATGGGCCAGCATTTCGCACTGGCCGTGTCCGACCTCGACACGGTGGTGACGGAACTGCGCGGGCTGGGGGTCACGGTCACGGATCCGGTCCCGGTCGGCACTGGGCGGCAGTCGTTCCTCGACGACCCGGCCGGGAACCGGGTCGAGCTGCAGGAACCAGCGTACTAAGCCCGCCGCAGCCCTAATCTGTGCGCGTGTTCCCCCTGCTGATCGTCGCGGCCTCGGTTGGCCTGGGCAACCTGGCCGCGGCCATCGGCATCGGCTTCGGTGGGGTCACCACGCGCACCAGGCTGCGGGTGGCCCTGGTATTCGGGCTGTTCGAGACCGGTATGCCCATCATCGGCCTGGTCATCGGGGCCAGCGTGGCCACCAGCATCGGCCAGCTGGCCCGCTGGATCGGCGCCGCCCTGCTGATCGTCCTGGGCGGGGTCACGCTGCTACGGGCGCTGCGCCAGCCCGGCTGGTCCGCCGCGGGCGCCGGGGTGCACCCGGCCCACAGCATGGGCCTGGGCAAGCTCATCGTGACCGCGTTCGCGCTCAGCCTGGACAACCTGGCCGCCGGGTTCGCCCTGGGCACGCTGAACATCAGCGTGGGCGCCGCGGCCCTGGTCATCGGGGCGGTCAGCGTGCTGATGTCGCTGGCCGGGCTGGAACTGGGCGGGCGGGTCGGCGCCGCGGCCGCCGCCGCGGCGAGCAGATCGGCGGGGCCATCCTGGTCGCGGTCGGCGTGGCCCTGGCGGCCGGCGTGCTCTGACCGGCCAGGCTCAGCGACCGGCCAGGCTCAGCGACCGGCCAGGCTCAGCCGGCGGGGCTCACTCGGCTGGCGTGCTCTGACCGGCCGGGCTCCCGCCGGGCCAGGCCCGGCCACCGCGCTCACTCGGCCAGGCTGAGGGCCAGCCGCGGGCAGGATCCCACCGCGCGGCGTACCGCGTCGGCCGAGGCCGCGGGCACCTCCCCCGCCGCGATGTTCAGGTAGTCCTCATCGTCGAGGTCGAACACGTCGGGCGCCAGCCCGGCGCACACCCCGTTGGCCTCACACAGGTCGCGATCGACCACCACCCGCATCGCCCTGCCCTCCTTCGCCGGAGTATCCAGCGCTACAGTACGTCCCGGCCCGGCCGATGGCAGCCCCTGTGCCCACCGCGCGCCGGGGCAGCCGAGTCCGACCAGCGGGCGTTAAGAAAAATTGGGTTGTGGGGTGCCGATGGGGATGCCAGCCGAGCTGCGGACCGCGGCCGAGGCGGCCAAGGGATTCATGCCGCCGGCCGAAGGGCTGGCGCTGTACGCGACCGCGGCCGCCTACGCCGGCCGGGGCCCGATCCTGGAGATCGGCACCTACTGCGGCAAATCCACCATCTACCTGGCCGCCGCGGCCCGGCAGGCGGGCCAGCTGGTGATCACAGTGGATCATCACCATGGCTCCGAGGAGAACCAGCCGGGCTGGGAGTACCACGACCCGGCCCTGGTGGACGAGCGGACCGGGCGGCTGGACACGCTGCCCGGCTTCCGCGCCACGCTGGCCGCGGCCGGCCTGGAGGACCAGGTCATCGCCGTGGTGGGCCGGTCGGCGCAGCTGGCCGGGCTGTGGCGGTCCCCGCTCGGCATGCTGTTCATCGACGGCGGGCACACCGACGAGGCGGCCCAGGCCGACTACGCCAACTGGGCGCCGTGGGTCGCCCCGGGCGGGGCACTGGCCATCCATGACGTGTTCCCGGACCCGGCCGACGGCGGCCAGGCTCCGTACCGGATCTACCGGCGCGCGCTGGAATCAGCCGAGTTCACCGAGGTGTCGGTGCACGGTTCGCTGCGGGTGCTGGAGCGCACCGGCTAACGCGGGCCGCGGGGCGGGCGGCAGCGGGCCGAGAAACAGTGCATGGGCGAGCCCGGCTCGGCCGGCGGCGGGGGCGGCACGTCGCGGAACATGGCCGCGGCCGGGGTGGTGCCGGACAGCGCGTCCGCGGCCAGGATCATCGCAGCCGCCGTCCAACTGCTCCGCTCGGCCGGGAAATGCGCCTGGTTGGCGAACTGCCACCCGGTCCAGTAGCCGCCGTCGCCGTCCCGCAGGTACTGGATGTCGGCGTACATCTGGCGGGCCCGCGCGTGATCACCCGACGCGTCCAGCGCCATCACCAGCTCGCAGGTTTCCGCCCCGGTGATCCAGGGCTGGTCCCGTACGCAGCGCACGCCAAGACCGGGCACCACGAATTCGGCCCACTCGGCGTCCAGCCGGTCCAGCCCGGCCGTCGCCGCGGACCGGCCCGGCCAGCACCGGGTAGTACCAGTCCATCGCGAACCGGCTCTTGTCCGCGAACGCCTCCGGGTGGGCGGCCACCACGTGCCCCAGCCGGCCGGCGGCCAGTTCCCAGGCCGGCTGCGGATCGCCGAGGTAGTCGGCCAGCCAGACCGCGCAGCGCAGGCTCTGGTAGGTGCTGGCGACCCGGTGAGCAGCGCGTAGCTGGCCGCCGTGCCGTCGGCCTCGCGCTGCCACAGGATCTCGCCCCGCGGTACTTGCAGCGACAGCACGAAATCGATGGCCCGCTGCACCGTGGGCCACATCCGGGCCAGGAACGCCTCGTCCCCGGTGAGCAGCAACTCGTGCCAGGTGCCCACCGCGACGTAGGCGGCCTGGTTGCTCTCGCCGCCGGCGTTGGTCACCGTGCCCCGACGATCCGCTTCGGCCAGGAGCCGTCCGCGCGCTGGGTGCGCCGCACCCAGTCGTAGGCCAGCCGGGCCGCGCCGGTCAGCCCGCACGCGGACAGCGCCATCGCGCACTCCACGTGGTTCCACGCGTCGGTGTGCCCGTCCGGCCAGCTGATCGCGCCGGAGGGCGCCTGCCGGCCGCGATGTGCTCGCCGGTGGCCAGCACCTCGGCGGCGGTGAGGATGCCGGGCAGCGCGGGTACCGGCTTGTCGGCCACTCCGGCCACCCCGGCCAGGCCTGGGCCAGCGGCGGCGGACCGCCCGGCGCTCGGCGCGCTGGCCAGCGCCTCAGGCGACGGCATGCGCCCGCCCGGTGGCCGGGGCAGGCTGTGCGGCCGGCGGGGCGGCCGGTTTCTCCGCGTAGATCACCAGGCTCTTGCCGATCAGCGGGTTCAGGCCCTGCTCGGCCAGCCGGGTCACCGCGGGCCGCTTCATGATGTCCCAGACCAGCAGCCGGTGGTAGGTGCGGGCCAGCGGATGGTCGTCCTGGTGCACGCCGACCGCGCACTTCAGCCACCAGTACGGCGAGTGCAGGCCGTGCGCGTGATGATGCCCGCCGACCCGCAGCCCGGCCGCGGTCAGCTTGGCTTCCATCTCGGCCCGGGTGTAGATGCGGACGTGCCCGCCGGGCGTGTTGTGGTAGTCGGCGGACAGCCGCCAGCAGATCCGTTCCGGCAGCCAGGCCGGCACGGTGACGGCCAGCCGCCCGCCGGGCCGCAGCACCCTGGTGATCTCGGCCAGCGCCTGCCGGTCGGCCGGGATGTGCTCGAGCACCTCGGCCGCGATCACCCGGTCGAACGCGCCGTCAGGGAACGGCATCGCGGTCGCGTCGCCGCACACGGTGCGGGCGTCCGAGCCGGGCGGGACTCGCCCTCCTCGCTGCATGGCCGCGGCCATCTCGGCCACCCCGCGCAGCTCGGCGGCGTCCGCGTCCAGTGCGACCACGGTGGCGCCGCGGCGCAGCGCCTCGAACGCGTGCCGTCCGGCGCCGCAGCCGAGGTCGAGGACCCGGTCGCCCGGGCCGACCGGCGAGGCGCTGGAAGTCAACGGTCAGCATGCCTGCGCTCCGTTCGCCTCGATCGCGGCGCGGTACCGGTGCACCGTAGCCCGGGCCACCGCGTTCCAGGCGAACCGTTCCTGCACCCGCTGCCAGGCGGCCGCGCCCAGGCGTTCCCGCTCGGCGGGCGAGTCGAGCAGGTCGCGCAGGGTGGCCGCGAGTTCATCCGGGTTGCCCGGTTCGACCAGCCGGGCCGCGTCCCCGGTGACCTCGGGCAGGGCGCCGGTCCGGCTGGCCACCAGCGGTGTCCCGGACGCCATGTGTTCCACAGCCGGCAGCGAGAACCCCTCGTACAGCGACGGGACGACGGCGATCTCGGCACTGGCGCACAGCTCGGCCAGCTCGGTGTCGCTGATCCCGTGCACGAACCGGACCCGGTCGGCCAGGGCCAGCTCGCCGACCAGCCGCTCGGTCGGGCCGCCGGCCGACGGCTTGCCCACCACGGTCAGCTGGGCGTCCCGCTCCACGGTCAGCTTGGCCACCGCCTGCAGCAGCGTGCCAACCCCCTTGAGCGGCGAGTCCGCGCTGGCCACCGCCACGATCCGGCCCGGCGCCCGTGGTGCGGGGCGGGGGTGGAACAGCCGGGTGTCCACGCCGAGCGGGATCACGTGCACCTGCTCCGGGTTGACCCGGAAGTCCCGGCAGATGTCCGCCCGGGACGCCTGGGAGGCGGTCAGGATCGGCCCGACCCGGCGGGCCACCCGGCCCTGCATCCGGACGAACGAGTACCAGCGCCACTTGCCCAGCCATTCCTTGCCGTGCGCCGCGGCCAGCTCGATCCGCCGGTCCACGCTGATCGGGTGGTGGATGCTGGTCACCAGGGGCAGGCCGGTCCGGGGCAGGCCGAGCATCCCGTACGCCAGCACCTGGTTGTCGTGCACCAGGTCGAAGTCGGCCCGGCGGCCGCGCAGCAGGCGCAGCGCGCGCAGGCTAAAGGTGAGCGGCTCGGGGAACGCGCCGGTTTTCATCACGCCGAATTCCAGCGCGTCGATCCAGTCCCGGTACTCACTCAGCCGCGGGGTGCGGAACGGGTCCTCGTCCCGGTACAGGTCGAGGCTGGGCACCTCGCGAAGCACCGGCCCGGGCTCCAGCTCCGGGTAGGGCTGGCCGGAGAACACCTCGACGTGGTGCCCGAGCGCGGCCAGCTCACGAGACAGGTGGCGCAGGTAGATGCCCTGGCCGCCGCAATGCGGTTTGCTGCGGTAGGAAAGCAGTGCGATGCGCAGCGGGTGATCCGTGGTCATCACGCAGGTTCGCGCCTCTCGTTCGCACTGCCTGACGTGGCCGGTTAGGCAGCGAACATTACCACCGGGTACAGCTCCTATCGGGAGCTGGGACGCGCCGCTCCGTGGTGGCCGGCGGCGGCGCCGTGGCCATGCCCGGTAAGCTGCGCCGACGTACCCCTGAGGTGGTTTTGAGAGGGATGAGTTGTTGTGAGTTTGATGGATGAAGCAGGTACAGTAGGCCCGGCCAGATACGCCAGGACGGAGGCTCCGCTGACGAGGCGTGCACTGATCACCGGGATCACTGGGCAGGACGGGTCGTACCTGGCCGAGTACCTGCTGGCCCAGGGCTACGAGGTGTGGGGGCTGGTCCGCGGCCAGTCAAACCCGCGGGTCCGCGGGGTCCGCGAGCTGCTCGGCGATATCCGGCTGGTCCGCGGTGACCTGCTCGACCAGGGCAGCCTGATCTCCGCGGTGGAGCGGGTGCAGCCGGACGAGGTCTACAACCTGGCCGCGATCTCCTACGTGCCGATGTCCTGGCAGCAGGCCGAGCTGACCGGCGAGGTGACCGGAATCGGCGTGCTCCGGGTGCTGGAGGCCATCCGGGTGTGCAGCGGGATCAGCGCCTCGCGCACCCCGCGCGGCTCGCAGATCCGGTTTTACCAGGCCTCGTCCTCGGAGATGTTCGGCAAGGTGCGGGAGTCCCCGCAGAACGAGCAGACCCCGTTCCACCCGCGCAGCCCGTACGGGGTGGCCAAGACCTATGGGCACTTCCTGACCCAGAACTACCGCGAGTCGTACGGTATGTACGCGGTGTCCGGGATCCTGTTCAATCACGAGTCGCCGCGCCGCGGCGCGGAGTTCGTCAGCCGCAAAGTGTCCCTCGGGGTGGCCCGGGTCAAGCTGGGCCACGAGCGGCAGCTCCGGCTGGGCACCCTGTGGGCCCGGCGGGACTGGGGCTTCGCCGGCGACTACGTCCGGGCCATGCACCTGATGCTGGCCCAGGACGAGCCCGAGGATTACGTGGTCGGCACCGGGATCACCCACAGCGTCGAGGAGCTGGTTGACCTGGCGTTCAGCGTGGCCGGCCTGGACTGGCGGGAGCACGTCACGGTGGACGCGGCGTTCGTCCGGCCCGCCGAGGTGGACCAGCTGTGCGCCGACCCGGCCAAGGCCGCCCAGCAGCTCGGCTGGAAGCCGAAGACCGGCTTCACCGAGCTGATCACGATGATGGTGGAGTCCGACCTCAAGCTGCTGTCTTCCGGCCCGGGCGGTCACGAGGACGACACGTTCGGCGCCGACAGCTGGTAGCTGCGTTACGAGAGGCCGGTGCCGACCGCGCTGCCGATCGCGAACGTGATCCCGGCCGCGGCCGCGCCCAGCACCAGCTGGCGCACGGCGCCGCGGAGGAACGGCCGGTCGGTCAGCCGGGCCACCAGCCCGCCGCCGATGAACGCGGCCACCGCGGCCAGGCCGAGGGCCAGCGCCAGGATGTCTTACCTGGAACAGGTAGGGCAGCAGCGGGATGAGGGCGCCGATCGCGAACGTGATCAGCGAGGCGGCCGCCGCGGTGTACGGCGACGGCAGCTCCCGGTGGTCCACCCCCAGCTCCTCGCGGACGTGCACGTCCAGGGCCTGCTCCGGGTGGGCCGAGATCTGCGCCGCGACCTTGTCGGCCAGCTCCGGCTCGACGCCCTGCCGGCGGAACGTCTCGGCCAGCTCGCGCCGCTCCGAGTCCGCGTTGTGCTCCAGCTCGTGGCGCTCCTTGCGCACCTCGGCCTCGACCAGCTCATTCTGAGACGAGACCGAGACGTACTCGCCGGTCGCCATCGAGAACGCGCCCGCGGCCAGCCCGGCCAGCCCGGTGAGCACGATCAGGTGCGGGGAGCCACCCGAGGCGTTCACCCCGGCGCCCACGCCAGCGATCAGCGAGACGTTCGTGACCAGGCCATCCATGGCGCCGAAGACGGCCGGGCGCAGCCAGCCACCGGACACGTCCTTGTGCTGGTGCCCGTGTGCTTCGTACTGTTCGCTAATCTCGACTGACATGGTGGGATTTTCCAGAGTGTGTCCAGGTGCGCGCAGGCCCGCGCACCGCCGCTGGCAGGCTCAAGAGCATCCTTGCCCGCAGCCCGGAGGCAAACCTCCGGCCCGGCACCATTATTCCCTGTTCACCCAGCGGTGGCCGGCCACCGCCACGTCACCTGGCGTATCACTGCTGGTCTCGTCTCGGACACGGTTGGCCGCCGCAGCGTGGCTGCACTGGCCCAACGCGGTTACGCTGATCTTGCTGCGGCTGCCGGGCATGCCTCCCAGCGGCGTGGGTAGTGCGCAGCGCCAGACCCCGGGACTCAGGTGGGGGCCAGACCGGAAGGCCACGTCGTGATCACCTTCGAGGGCGTGACGAAACGGTACCCGGGCGGCACGGTCGCGGTGGACGACCTGAACCTGGAGGTCCCGGACGGCCAGACGATGGTGCTGGTCGGCCCCAGCGGGTGCGGCAAGACCACCACGCTGCGCATGATCAACCGGCTGATCGACCCGACCAGCGGCCGGATCCTGCTCGACGGCCAGGACATCCAGCAGTCCGACCCGCCCACGCTGCGCCGCGGCATCGGCTACGTCATCCAGCAGGCCGGGCTGTTCCCGCACCGGACGATCGAGGACAACATCGGCACGGTGCCGCTGCTGATCGGCTGGCGCAAGAGCAAGGCCCGTGAGCGGGCCCGGGAGCTGATGCGGCTGGTCGGCCTGGACGACAGCCTGGCCCGCCGCTACCCGTACCAGCTCTCCGGTGGCCAGCAGCAGCGCGTCGGGGTGGCCCGGGCGCTGGCCGCCGACCCGCCGGTGCTGCTGATGGACGAGCCGTTCAGCGCCGTCGACCCGATTGTCAGAGCCACCCTGCAAGATGAACTCCTCCGGCTTCAGGCCGAGCTGCACAAGACCATCGTGCTCGTCACGCACGATGTCGAGGAGGCCATCAAGGTGGGTGACCAGGTCGCGATCTTCCGCCCGCACGGCCGGGTGGCTCAGGTGGACAGCCCGGAGCGGCTGCTCACCGCGCCCACCGACAGCTACGTGGAGAGCTTCCTCGGCTTCGACCGCGGCATCCGGCGGCTGTCCTTCCTGGCCGCCTCCGGGCTGAGCCTGGACGACGCCGCCGTGATCAGCGCCAGAATGCCCGCCTGGGAGGCCGCCGAGCAGGCCAAGCGCACTGGCGAGCCCTGGCTGCTGGTCACCGACGCGGACCAGAAACCACGGGGCTGGGTGGCCAGCGACGAGCTGCGGTCGCTGCCGCGCGAGGCCACCGCGGGCGACGCCCAGCTCCGCCCGTACGGGCACACGTTCGGGGTGAGTACCGACTCGCTGCGCGCCGCGCTGGACGCCACCCTGCTGTCCCCGGCCGGCCGGGCCGTCGGGGTGGACGGCCAGGGCCGGGTGGTCGGCGTCACCTCTTACCAGCGGCTCGGCGCCGCGGTGGAGGCGGCCGGCCCGGCGGCGGATCCGGACGCGACGGCGGCCGGGGCAGCCGGGCCGGCCGCGGAAACGTCGTCCACCGGGACCGCCTGACCGTCATGGACTGGTCACAGGTCCCCACGCTCATCTGGGAGAACGCCTACCTGGGCATCGTGCCCGCGCTGATCGGGCTGGTCATCTCGCTGCCGCTAGGCATCATCTGCGTGCGGTGGAGGTGGCTCTACCCGCCGGTGCTGTCCGGGACCAGCATGCTGTACGCGATGCCGTCGCTGGCCCTGTTCATCGTGCTGATCCCGTACACCGGGCTGACCGACACCACGGTGATCATCCCGCTCACCCTGTTCTCGCTGTGCGTCCTGGTGCCGAACGTGGTGGACGGGCTGCGCTCGGTCCCGGAGCCGGTCCGGCAGGCCGCCACCGCGATGGGCTTCGGCGCCACGCGCCGCCTGGCCCAGGTGGAGCTGCCGATCGCGGTGCCGATCGTGATCGCCGGGCTGCGGATCGCGGTGGTGTCCAGCATCAGCCTGGCCAGCCTCGGCCAGCTGATCGGCGTGAGCAGCCTGGGCTACCTGCTCATCGACGGCTACCAGCGGGACTTCCTGACCGAGATCCTGGTCGGCGGCGGGCTGATCATCGCGCTGGCGCTCGTCTGCGACCTGCTGCTGGTGCTGGTGCGCCGGCTGCTCACCCCGTGGCGGCCGCGGCGCCGCCGCCGGGAGCTGCCCGAGGTGGTGGCCGATCCGGTCCCCGCGCTGGCCGGAGGTGCCCGGTGAGATTCCTGAGCTACGCGTGGGACTGGCTGAAGCAGCCGGCCCAGTGGCACGGATCCGGCGGCATCCCGGTCCGGATCCTGGAGCAGCTCGGCTACACCGGCCTGTCGCTGCTCATCGCGGCGCTGATCGCGATCCCGCTGGGCATCCTGATCGGGCACACCGGCCGCGGCGCGGTGCTGGTGGTCAACCTGGCCAACGCCTGGCGCGCCATCCCGACGCTCGGCCTGCTGACCCTGCTCGCCGTCACCCTCGGCTTCTCCCCGCTGGCCTGGCTGATCCCGCTGGTCGTGCTCGGCATCCCGCCCATCCTGGTGAACACCTACGAAGGTGTGGCCGGGGTGGAACCCGAACTCAAGGACGCGGCCCGCGGCATGGGCATGACGTCCTGGCAACAGGTACGCAAGGTCGAGGTGCCGGTGGCCATGCCGCTGATCATCCTCGGCCTGCGCACTGGGGCGATCTTCGTGGTAGCCACCGCGACCATCGCCGCGTATATCGGCCTCGGCGGTCTCGGCCGCTACATCATCGACGGCCTCGCGACCAACAACTA
The DNA here is from genome assembly GCA_963747705.1 of uncultured Actinomycetes bacterium. Classification (GTDB taxonomy): domain Bacteria; phylum Actinomycetota; class Actinomycetes; order Streptosporangiales; family Streptosporangiaceae; genus RYN-230. Next base: position 10,766 of record CAVVGF010000038.1, read on the forward strand.
CGGGGAGGTGGCCGGGGGAGCGGCGCTCGTCGTGCTGCTCGCCCTGGCCGTCCAGTTCCTGTTTGTCGGCGTGCGATGGCTCACCGTGCCGGCTGGCCTGCGCCAGCAGGCACGCCAGACGTGATGGGGCCTTACCTCAAAAGAAGGGAAACACCTATGTTCCTGACCTCGCGGTTCGCGGCGGTCGCATCCCCGCTGCGCGGCACCCGGCTGCGCGGCACCGTGGTCGGCGGCCCCGCCGTCCTGACCAGCCTGATCCTGGCCGCGTGCGGTAGCAGCGGCGGGAGCTCCAGCAGTTCCGGCAGTTCCAACCCGCTGTCCCCGTCGGCGGCCAAGGGCACCGTGGTGGTGGGTTCGGCCAACTTCCCGGAGGACGAGCTACTGGCCGAGATCTACGTGCTCGCGCTGCAGGCCAAGGGCGTGAAGGTCACCTCGAAGTTCAATATCGGCGCCCGGGAGGTGTACTACCCGGAGGTCGTGAAGGGCGCGGTCAGCATCATCCCCGAGTACAACGGCGCGCTGCTCACCACGTCCGTGGACACCAACAGCACGGCCGCTACCACCGCCGAGGTCAACGCGGCGCTAAGGCCAAGCTGCCGTCGTCCGTGGAGATCCTCAACTCCTCCTCGGCGCAGGACAAGGACTCGGTCACAGTCACCCAGGCCACCGCGAACAAGTACCACCTGACCTCGATCGCGGACCTCAAGTCGGTCGCCAAGAACTTTGCTATCGGCGGCCCGCCCGAGTTCAAGACTCGCACCGACGGCCTGGTCGGGCTGAAGAAGAACTACGGGCTCACGTTCAAGTCCTTCGTCCCGCTCGACGAGTCCGGCCCGCTCACCCTGGCCGCGCTCAAGGACGGCAAGGTCCAGGCGGCCGACGTGTTCACCACCACGCCGCAGATCATCACCGACCACCTGGTGGCGCTGGCCGACCCGAAGTTCAACTTCGCCGCGCAGAACGTCACCCCGCTGGTCTACAAGAAGGCGGCCACCACCACGGTGGTTAACACGCTGAACGCCATCTCGGCCAAGCTGACCACGGCTGGCCTGCTGGCCATGGACAAGGCGGTCATCCTGGACCACGCCAACTACTCGACCGTGGCCCAGGGCTGGCTCAAGGCGGTCGGCCTGTCTAGCCGCTAGCGAGCCCGGCTCCATCAGCTGCGCCGGGAGGGCTGCCCCGCGGGCCAGTACGGCATGATGACGGTGGCGGCGATCAGCCGCTGCCGACTCGACGAGGAGCCAGCGAATGACAGAACCGTCCGGCCCGCGCCCGGTCCGTGCCCCGCGCGGGACCACCCTGTCCTGCCTGGGCTGGCCGCAGGAAGCGGCCATGCGGATGCTGATGAACAACCTCGACCCCGAGGTGGCTGAGCATCCCGACCAGCTCATCGTGTACGGCGGCTCGGGCCGCGCGGCGCGCAGCTGGAGCGCGTACGACGCCATCGTCCGGTCCCTGCAGGAGCTGCGGGACGACGAGACGCTGCTGGTCCAGTCGGGCAAGCCGGTCGGGGTGATGCGCACCCACGAGTGGGCGCCCCGGGTGCTGATCGCCAACTCCAACCTGGTCCCGCAGTGGGCCACCTGGGAGGAGTTCCGCCGCCTGGAGTCCCTCGGGCTGACCATGTACGGCCAGATGACCGCGGGCTCGTGGATCTACATCGGCACCCAGGGCATCCTGCAGGGCACCTACGAGACGTTCGCGGCCGTGGCGGCCAAACGCTTCGGCGGATCACTGGCCGGCACGATCACGCTGACCGCCGGGCTCGGCGGCATGGGCGGGGCGCAGCCGCTGGCCGTCACCATGAACGGCGGCGTGGTCATCTGTATCGACTGTGACCCGTCCCGGATCGCCCGCCGGATCGAGTTCGGATACCTGGACGAGGCCGCGGACTGCACCGACGACGCGCTGCGCCGGGCCACCGCGGCCCGGGACGCGGGCCGGCCACTGTCCATCGGCCTGCTCGGCAACGCGGCCGAGATCGTGCCGGCCATGCTGGCCGCCAGCGCGCCGATCGACATCGTCACCGATCAGACCTCGGCCCACGACCCGCTCACCTACCTGCCCCGCGGCGTGCCGTTCGAGGACATGGCCGCGCTGCGCGCCGAGGACCCGGCCGGCTTCACCGAGCGCGCACGGCAGTCGATGGCCGCGCACGTCGAGGCCATGGTCGGCTTCCAGGACCGTGGCGCCGAGGTGTTCGACTACGGCAACTCGATCCGCGGCGAGGCCGAGCTGGCCGGCTACCAGCGGGCGTTCGCCTTCCCCGGCTTCGTGCCCGCCTACATCCGGCCGCTGTTCTGCGAAGGCAAGGGCCCGTTCCGGTGGGCCGCGCTGTCCGGCGACCCGGCCGACATCGCGGTCACCGACCGGGCCATCCTGGACCTGTTCCCGGACAACGAGCCGCTAGCCCGGTGGATCCGGCTGGCCGAAGAGAAGGTGCACTTCCAGGGCCTGCCCGCGCGGATCTGCTGGCTCGGCTACGGCGAGCGGAACCTGGCCGGGGTGCGGTTCAACGAACTGGTCCAGCGCGGCGAGGTCAGCGCCCCGATCGTGCTCGGCCGGGACCACCTGGACTGCGGCTCGGTCGCCTCGCCGTACCGGGAGACCGAGGGGATGGCCGACGGCTCCGACGCCATCGCCGACTGGCCGCTGCTGAACGCCCTGGTCAACACGGCCTCCGGCGCGTCCTGGGTGAGCATCCACCACGGCGGCGGGGTGGGTATCGGCCGGTCCATCCACGCCGGCCAGGTGTGCGTCGCGGACGGCACCGGCGCTGGCCGGGCAGAAACTCGAGCGGGTGCTCACCAACGACCCGGGGATGGGCGTGATCCGCCACGTCGACGCGGGCTACGACGAGGCCGCCGACGTGGCCGCCCAGCGCGGCGTCCGCGTACCCATGCCGCCGTGAGCGAGCCAGAGGGGCGGGCCCTCAAAGCGCCCTGGAGGCGAGCGGAGAACACTGTGGCACTTTCGATTCGCTCTGGGACTCGCTGCTGCCCATCGGCCGCGATCCGGTCACCGGTGGCTACCGGCGGTTCTGCTGGAGCCCGGCTGAGCTGGAATGCCGGGCCTGGTTCACAACCTCTGCCGCGCAACGCCAGCTCCGGGTGGCCGCCGACGGTAACGGCAATCTGTTCGCCTGGTGGGACGGGGAGGGCGCGCCTAAGGCAGCGAAAAAAAAAAAAAAAAAAAAAAAAAAAAAAAAATAACGGGCTTACACGGTCGGCGGGTCGGCTGTCGCCACGGGCAGCCATCTGGATTCGGTGCCCGACGGCGGCGCGTTCGACGGGCCGCTGGGCATAGTGTCCGCGTTCGCCGCCATCGACGAACTGCGCGCTGCCGGGTTCCAGCCCGCCCGGCCGATCGTGGTCTGTGCGTTCGCCGAGGAAGAAGGCGGCCGGTTCGGCGTGGCCTGCCTGGGCAGCCGGCTGCTCACCGGCGCGATCGACCCGGGCACCGCCCGCGGCCTGCGGGACGGCGCGGGGATCACGTTCGCCGGCGCCATGCAGGCGGCCGGGCACGACCCGGCCCGGCTCGGCCCGGACGACGACCTGCTCGGCCAGATAGCTACATATGTAGAGTTGCACGTCGAGCAGGGCCGGGCGCTGGCCGACCTGGACGCCGCCGTCGGCCTGGCCGAGGGCATCTGGCCGCATGGCCGGTGGCGGCTCGACTTCACCGGCCGGGCCGACCACGCGGGCACCGCGGTGCTGGCCGGCCGGGCCGACCCGATGCTGCCGTTCGCGCACACCGTGCTGGCCGCGCGGCAGGCCGCGGCCGACCGGGGCACGCTGGCCACCATCGGCAAGGTGCGGGCCGAGCCCGGGGCGGCCAACGCGGTCAGCTCGTCTGTGTCCGCCTGGCTGGACGTCCGGGCGCCCGGCCCCGAACCGCTGGCGGCCACGGTGGACCAGGTCCTGACGGCCGCGCGCGAGGACGCCGAGTCGCAGCAGGTGGCGTTCGGCTGGAAGAAAGAGTCGGTGACGCCGGCGGTCAGCTTCGATGCGGAGCTGCGCGGGCGGCTGGCCGCGGCCCTGGCCGGCCAGGGGATCGCGGCGCCGGTGCTGCCTACCGGGGCGGGCCACGATGCGGGCATCCTGGCCGCCCGGCTGCCCACCGCCATGCTGTTCGTGCGCAACCCGACCGGGGTGTCGCATTCGCCCGCCGAGCACGCCGAGCCGGCCGACTGCGCGGCCGGGGTGACCGCGCTGGCCGCCGTCCTACGGGAGCTGGCCGGTGCCTGACGTCAGACGCTGGCACGCCGAGCTGGCCTGGCTCGGCGCCGGCGAGGTCCAGGCCGGGGTGCTGATCGAGGCGGCCGGGCCGGTGCTGCGCACGGTCACCCCCGGGGTGGCGGCGGATGCCGTGCCGCCCGGCACCGAGCAGCTGGCCGGGCTCACCCTGCCCGGGCTGGCCAACGCGCACTCGCATGCCTTTCACCGCGCGCTGCGCGGCGTGACCGAGCAGGGGCAGGGCACGTTCTGGACCTGGCGGGAGCGGATGTACCAGGTGGCCGGGCGGCTCACCCCGGACAGCTACCTGGCGCTGGCCCGGGCCGCGTACGCCGAGATGGCGCTGGCCGGGGTGACCTGCGTGGGGGAGTTCCACTACCTGCACCACGGGCCGGACGGGGTGCGCTACGCCGACCCCAATGAGATGGGCCGCGCGCTGCTGCTGGCCGCCGAGCAGGCCGGGCTGCGGATCACCCTGCTGGATGCCTGCTACCTGTCTGGCGGGCTGGCCGCCGACGGCCGGCCCGAGCCGCTGGCGCCGGTGCAGCGGCGGTTCTCGGATGGCTCCGCAGAACGCTGGGCCGAGCGGGTGGCCGCCCTGGGCTGCGACGAACACGGCGTGCTGGCGCCGCACGCCCGGGCAGGCGCGGCCATCCACTCGGTGCGCGCCGTGCCGCCGGACCAGATGCACCCGGTGGTGGCCTGGACGCACGGGTTCGGCGCGCCGCTGCACGCGCACCTGTCCGAGCAGCCCGCGGAGAACGAGGCCAGCGTGGCCGCCTACGGCCTGACCCCGGCCCAGGTGCTGGACGGGTCGGGCGCGCTCGGGCCGCGCAGCACCATGGTGCACGCGACGCACCTGACCCGGCAGGACATTGCGCTGCTGGGGGACAGCCGCAGCTGTGCCTGCCTGTGCCCGAGCACCGAGGCGTTCCTGGCCGACGGCATCGGCCCGGCCGCCGCGCTGGCCGCGGCGGGCTGCCCGCTGTCGCTGGGCAGCGACAGCCACGCCATGATCGACCTGCTCGGCGAGGCCCGGCTGGTCGAGCTGGGTGAGCGGCTGCTGACCGGCGAACGCGGCCACTTCGGCGCGGCCGCGCTGGCGGCCGCCGCGTGCGGTGCCGGGCACACCTGCCTGGGCTGGCCGGAGGCCGGGGAGATCGTCCCCGGTGCCGTAGCCGACCTGGTCACGGTCCGGCTGGACACCCCCCGGCTGGCCGGCGCGGCGGCGCTGAGCGCGCTGGAGTCGGTGATCTTCGCTGGCACCGCGGCCGACGTGTCCCAGGTGGTGATCAGCGGCCGCGACGTGGTCCGCGACGGCCAGCACCTGCTGGTCCCCGACGTCCCCGCCGCCCTCTCCGCCGCCATCCGCCCCCTGCTCAGCTAACCCGCCCCGCCTCTGCTCAGCTAACGGCCCGCCGTTCAGCCGAGCCCCGCAGGGCTAGGCGGAAGGGTTGAGGCGGGTGCGGGCGGCGGCGAGGGCTTCGGTGAGCGCGGTGAGCTGGGCCGGGGTGAGCGCGTCGATCAGGTACTCGCGGACCACGCGGAGGTGGCCCGGGGCCGCGCGGAGCAGCGCGGCGCGGCCGTCGGGGGTGAGGACGGCCAGCACGCCGCGGTCGTCGGCCGGGGACTTGGCCCGGCGCACCAGGCTGGCCCTTTCCAGCTGGGTGACCTGGTAGGTGAGCCCGCTCCGGGACACGATGATCACGTCGGCCAGCTCGCTCATCCGGAGCTGCCCGCCCGGGGCCGCCTCCAGCCGGGACAGGATCTCGTACTGCGCGTGGGACAGCCCAGCGTCGCGCCGGAGCTGCTGCTCGATGACCCGGTCCAGCCGGTGGCCGACTTCCAGGAAGGCCAGCCAGCCGGCCATCTCGGCCGGGTTGAGCCAGCGCTCATCCAGGCCGGGCTCATCGAGGCCGGGCTGATCGGGGCTGGGCTGATTCGGGCTGGGCTCATCGAGGCCGGGCTCATCCGGGCTGGGCTGGCCGGTCGGTGCGGCTGGGGCGGCCATGTCGCCAGCCTACCGGGAATGTAGTTCAAATTTGAACTGTTGAGCCGGACGAGTGGGCAGGCTGGAATGAGTGCAGGAGGAAGCGATGTCCGAGACCACGGAGCCGGCGACCACCGGACCAGGGACCAGGCCGGACCAGCGAGCACGGGGCGGATGCCCGCGATCTACCTGAGCCATGGCGCGCCGCCGCTGGCCGACGACGCGATCTGGCCCGGGCAGCTGGCCGGCTGGGCCGCCAACCTGCCCAAGCCGAAGTCGGTGCTGATGGTGTCGGCGCACTGGGAGACGGCCCCACTGGCGCTGGGCGCGACCAGCACGGTCCCGCTGGTCTATGACTTCTGGGGCTTCCCTGAGAAGTACTACACCGTCCGCTACCCCGCGCCGGCCGCACCGGAACTGGCCGGCGACGTGCGCAAACTGCTCCGGACCGCGGGCACCCCGGTCGAGGACATCCCGGATCGCGGCCTGGACCACGGCGCGTATGTCCCGCTGGTCGAGATGTACCCGGACGCGGACGTGCCGGTGCTCCAGGTGTCCATGCCGACGCTGGACCCGGAAGGCCTGTACCAGATCGGCCGCAAGCTGGCGCCGCTGCGCGACCAGGGCGTGCTGATCGTCGGCAGCGGGTTCTTCACGCACAACCTGCGCGCGATGAGCCTGGACGGCCAGGTGTCGCCGGTGATGGCCGAGTTCGACCACTGGGGACAGGAGGCGCTGGCCCACGGCGACCTGGACAGCCTGCTCGACTTCCAGCACAAGGCGCCGGCCGCGCGCCAGGCGCACCCGCGTACCGAGCACTTCGCGCCGCTGTTCGTCACGCTCGGCGCCGCCGAGGGTGACCTGGCCGCCGCGCGCAGCGTGATCGACGGGTTCTGGCTCGGCCTGGCCAAGCGGTCCATCCAGGTCAACTGACGCGCCGCGCGGGCCGCGGGCCGGCCACCCGGTAGCGTGAGCTGCCGTGAGCACGCTGATCACCAACATCGGCGAACTGGTCAGCAACGCCGGCCCGGAGCACGATCCCAGCGCCGGTCCCGGCCCGTTCCACGCGGAGCACGATGCCGCGCTGGTCATCGAGGATGGCCGGGTGGCCTGGACCGGCCCGGCCGCGCGGGCGCCCGGCACCGACGACGTGGTGGACTGGGCCGGCCGCACCGTGCTGCCCGGCTTCGTGGACTCCCACGCCCACCTGGTCTTCGCCGGCGAGCGCAGCGCCGAGTTCGCCGCCCGGATGGCGGGCCGCCCGTACCAGGCGGGCGGCATCCGCAGCACGGTAGCGGCCACCCGGGCCGCGCCCAATGCCACGCTCCGCGCCAACCTGGCCGCGCTGGCCGGCGAGATGCTCAGCCAGGGCACCACCACGCTGGAGTGCAAAACCGGCTACGGGCTCACCGTCGCGGACGAGGCCCGGCTCGGCCGAACTGGCCGCCGAGGTCACGCCCGAGGTCACCTTCCTCGGCGCGCATGTCGTGCCCGCCGACTATGCCGCCGACCCGGCCGCCTACCTGGACCTGGTCTGCGGGCCGATGCTGGCCGCGTGTGCGCCGCACGCCCGCTGGGTCGATGTGTTCTGCGAGCGGGGCGCGTTCGGCCCGGACGAAGCGGCCGCGGTGCTGGCCGCGGGCCAGGCGGCCGGGCTGATCCCGCGGGTGCACGCCAACCAGCTCGGCCCGGGCCCCGGGGCGCAGCTCGCGGCGGCGGCCGGCGCGGCCTCGGCGGACCACTGCACCTACCTGAGCGACGCGGACGTCGCCGCGCTGGCGGACTCCGCCGTGGTGGCCACCCTGCTGCCCGGGGTGGAGTTCGCCACCCGGTCGCCGTATCCGGACGCGCGGCGGCTGCTGGCCGCGGGGGTCACCGTGGCCCTGGCCACCGACTGCAATCCCGGGTCGTGCTTCACCTCCAGCATGCCGCTGTGTGTGGCGCTCGCGGTCCGGGAGATGCGGCTGACCACCGAAGAGGCGGTGTGGTCGGCCACCGCGGGCGGCGCGCGGGCGCTGCGCCGCGCCGATGTCGGCCACCTGGCCCCCGGCGCACGGGCCGACCTGGTGCTGCTGGACGCGCCGTCCCATGCCTATCTCGCCTACCGGCCCGGCGTCCCGCTGGTCGGTGCGGTCTGGCAGGCCGGGCGGCTGGCCTGGCAGGCGGCGGCCAAGCCCCAGGTGACGACCCTGTAGCCGGCTGGACGCTACGGCCCGGATCGGCGGGTTCGGTACGGTTCTGGCGTGTCGCTGCCGGGGAACGTAACTGACGGCGGGCACAATACGACGAGGCCCCTCCGCGTATGAGGCGGAGGGGCCTCGCGCCCACTGGTCACTGGTACCCGCCAGCAGCTCCGGTCACCCAGGGCTTCCGGCGTTCCGGGGTCGCCCCCGGCTGGCCCGTCTTCAGTGGTGAGAGCTTTTGTACTGCCGGCGCCCCGGGCGGCACAAGGGCCTGTTGCAGGCAATTTGAAGATTCTTTGATCATCCACAGGCAATCCACCGGCCGTCCGCTGTTTTCCCCCGTGTTACCCGGCCCATCCACCGCTCATCCACAAGCCAATCCACACCCCCGTGCACAACGGCCAGTGCCCGGTTCGCGCCGCCGCCCAGTCCCCGGCCGTCCGGGGCGGCTACTTCCGGCCGAGCCCGCCCCACAGCGTCCCGCCGGCCGCCCGGCGGGCGTCCGGGTCCGCCAGGCCAGCCCGGTCCGCCAGGCCAGCCCGGTCCGCGGGGCCGGCCAGCTCAGCCGGGTTTGGGTGGCCAGCCGGGTCCACCAGGCCAGCCGGGTCAGTCCGCCACTCGGGCAGCTGGACCACGCCGGGCGGCAGCAGCCGCAGGCCGGCGAAGAACCGGCTCACCTGCTGGTGGCTGCGCCCGGTCACAGGCTGGGCCAGTAGCCGGCCGAGCGGGCTGGCCGGATCCGGCCGAGGCTCGCCGGCCAGGTCGCTGGCCGGATGGGACAGCATCAGGTAACTGCCGGGCGGCACCGCGTCCAGCAGCGCGGCGACGATCCCGTCCGGATCGGCGCCGTCCGGGATGAACTGGAGGACCGCGTTCAGCAGCACGGCCACCGGCTGGGTCAGGTCGAGCATGCTGGCCGCCCCGGCCAGGATCTTCCCGGTGTCACGCAGGTCCGCTTCGAGGTAACTGGTGCGGCCGTGCGGCCGGCTGGCCAGCAGGGCCCGCGCGTGGCCGAACACCACCGGGTCACGGTCCACGTAGCAGACCAGCGCGTCCGGCGCGATCGACTGGGCCACTTCGTGCGTGCTGTGCGCGGTCGGTATACCCGCGCCGATGTCGAGGAACTGCCGGACCCCAGCTTCGGCGGTCAGGTAGCGCACCGCCCGGCCCAGGAACGCCCGGGTGGCCCGGACCGACCCGACCAGGCCAGGGAACGCGGCCAGCGCCGCGTCGCCCAGTTCCCGGTCAACCGCGAAGTTGTCCCGGCCGCCGAGCCAGTAGTCGCGGACCCGGGCGATATGGGCCACGCTCGGGTCGAGCTTGATGCCGGCCGCCGGGCCGCGGCGAGCCGGATCACCAGGCACCTCGGTGCATGTCATCGGGGATGTGCCTCTCACGCTGCGGGCTCACCGGGGGGAGTCCGGGGGCGGCGGCTGGTGCGCCGGTGCGCCGAAGGTGGCCGGATGTCCCGGTCGTCCGGTAAGCCGGGGTCAGCATAGTCAGCGCAGCCGGCTGGCCGGGCCGGGGTCAGCCGGTGGCCAGGTAGCGGCCCGCGAATCTGATCAGCGGCTGGCCCGCCTCGGCCAGGTACGGGACGTGCCGCACGGTCGCCAGCGCCAGCAGGTGATCCCCGGCCGGGATCCGCTCGGTGACCTCGCAGTCCAGCGCGGCCAGGCCGCCATCCGGGATCAGCGCCCCGGAGCCCCGGCCGCGCTGGTGCGGCACACCCTCCAGCATGAGCCGGGCGCCGGGCCGCCCGGCCGCGGCGAACCGGCCCGCCAGGGCCCGCTGCCCGGCGGCCAGCACGGTGACCGCGAACCGGTCTACCCGGCCGAGGAGTTCTGCCGGATAGGACCCGGCCATCAGCGAAACCAGGACCAGCGGAGGCTCGCGGGACACCGGGCAGAACGCGCTCACCGTGGTGCCAACGTCGTCCCGGCCGTCGGCGATGGTCAGCAGCGTGACGCCGGTGGCGAAAACGGACAGCGCATCGGCCAGCCCGGCTGGGGGGCTGGTCACCGCCGGCCGGCCGCCCCGGTCACTGGATCACCCACCGCCCGGGCAGCAGCAGCGGGCCGTAAGACGGCAGCCCGGCGTCCGCGGCCAGCTGCCACACCGGGCCCCAGGCCTCGGCGAACAGGCTGGTCCGGGCGGCCGGGCGCTCGTCGCTGGAGGCCGGCGGCCGTAGCCGGTCCAGTGGGTGGCTGCGCGGGTAGATCCGCACCGGGGCGGAATCAGGCAGCGCCGCCTTGCGCCGGGCCACGTCCAGCGCGGTGTCCAGCCCGCCCAGCGAGTCGACCAGCCCGATGCTGGTGGCGTCCGCGCCGGTCCACACCCGGCCCCTGGCCACCTCCTGCACCTGCTGCTCGGTCAGCCCGCGCCCGGCCGCGACCTTGCTGGTGAAGTCCGCGTAGATGCGGTCCAGCCAGCTGTTGATCTTGGCCCACTCGTCCTCGCGGAACGGGCGGGATGCGGTGAACATGTCCGCGTGCGCGCCCTCGGTGACCGCGTCCGAGGTCACCCCGGCCCGCTGCAGGGCCTGACCCAGCACGGGCTTGCCGCTGAGCACCCCGATCGACCCGGTGATGGTGCCCGGCTGGGCGACGATCGCGTCGGCGGCCATGGCGATGAAGTAGCCACCGGAGGCCGCTACCTCGCCCATCGACACCACCACGGTCTTGCCTGCGTCGCGGGCCCGCACCGTCTCCCGCCAGATGGTGTCCGACGCCACGTACGAGCCACCCGGGCTGTTCACCCGCAGCACGATGGCCTTGACCCGCTGGTCGGCGGTGGCGCCGCGCAGCGCGGCGCTCAGCGTATCCGAGCCCATCGGTCCGCGCAGCAGCGGCCCGCGGGCGCTGCGGCCGCGCCGGATCGGGCCCGACGCGTACAGCAGCGCGACCGTGTCCGCGCCGGGTTTGGGCAGTGTGCGGGTCCGCTCGGCCAGCACCCGGGCCCGGTGGTAGCGGCCGAGGAAGAGCAGTTGGGCGTCTGGCCCGGCCTCCTTCTTGACCGCGGCGTACACCTCATCCCGGTAGCCGAGCGCATCCACCAGGCGGGCGTCCAGGGCCTCGCTGGCCATGAACGGGCCGCTGTCGATCAACTCCCGGGCGGCCGCCGCGGAGATCTCCAGCCGCTGCGCGATGGCCTCGGTGATCTGCTCCACGATGGAGGCGGCCATCCGCTGCAGGGCCTCACGGGCCGGCCCGGAGTAGCCCTGCTCGGTGAACCGCTCGGCCGCGCTCTTGTACTCTTCCCGCTTGCCCACCTGGAACTCGACACCCAGCTTGTCCAGCGCGCCGCGGTAGAACCAGTTCTGCACGCTGATGCCGGTCAGCCCGAGGTCACCAGAGGGCTGCAGGTAGATCCGGTCGAACGCGGTGGCCAGGTAGTACGGCACGTTCCCCGGCGAGAAGTCGCCGAACGTCTCGGCCCAGGCCACGGCGAGCTTGCCGGTGCCCGCGAACGCGCTGATCGCGGCGCGCAGCTCCTGGACCTGGGCCAGGCCCATCCGCTGCCCGCCGACCTTGGTTACCAGGGCGCGGACACGGTCGTCGGTGCGCGCCCGGCGCAGCCCGTCCAGCACGTCGGCCAGCCGTAGCCGCCGCATCGTGGCCAGCGCCGACAGCGGGTCGGTGGGCGGTTCCTCCGCGATCCCGTCGCTCAGGTCCAGTTCGAGGATCAGCGGAGCTGTCCGCCGCTGGCGGAACGTGGTGATCCGGTCGGTCAGCGTCGAAGTCACCATGCGAGCAGCTTACGGCCCGCCCGCGAGCCGGGGAGCTGGGGAGCGGGCTGCGCTATCGTCGGAGGTGGCCGAAAGGACGGGAATGGCCGAAGGGGATGGCAATGGCTGGGCCGATTGCGCTCAGGGCCACCGTCACTGGGGGAGGCATGGTGCGGCCGGACTGCTCGCCTGCGCGCCCGGACCCGACGGGCAGCCCAGCGTGCTGCTCATCCTGCGCGCGGACTGGACCCAGCACGCCGGCACCTGGGGTCCGCCGGGCGGCGCACGGGACAGCCACGAGTCCGCGGCCGGGGCCGCGCTGCGCGAGGCGGCCGAGGAGTGCGCGGTGCCACCGGGCGCGGCCCGCATCCACGGCCTGCTGGACGACGACCACGGCGGCTGGTCCTACCAGACCCTGGTGGCCGGCGCGGACGAGGCGTTCGGCGTCCGGCCGGCCAGCCAGGAAGCGCCCCAGGTGGCCTGGGTGCCGGTGCATCAGGTCGGCTCGCTGCCGCTGCATCCAGGGTTCGCGGTGACCTGGCCGTCCATCCGGGAGGCGGTCGAGCCGGTGACGATCATCGTGGACGCGGCCAACGTGATGGGCTCGCGCGCGGATGGCTGGTGGCGGGACCGGGCGGGCGCGGCCGCCCGGCTGCAGCGTGAGCTGGCCGGGCTGGCCGCCCGCGGCGTCACGGCGCTGCCGCCGGGGGTGCAGGCGGGTGCCCTGGATCGCTGGTTCCCGCAGTACATCCTGGTGCTGGAGGGGCAGGCCAAGGCGGCCCTGCCGGAACTGGCCGACAGTGACCGGGTACAGGTGGTGGCCGCGCCGGGATCCGGCGACGACACCATCGCCGAGCTGGCGGCCAGCGTCCGCGGTCACCGGGTGGTGGTGACCGCCGACCGCGAGCTGCGCCGCCGGGCGGTGGCCGCGGGCGCCACCGTGGCCGGCCCTCGCTGGCTGCTGGATCTGCTGTAGCCCCAGGTCAGCGGGCGGCCCGCTGAGTGCGATCACGGGCCAGCCGCCGCAGGATAGGCCGGGCGGCGAAGTACGACCCGGCCAGCGCGCTGCCGCCGATGCCCAGGTCGATCGAGATCCGGCCCTGCTTGGCCCAGTACACGTCCTTAAGGTCGAGCAGCAACGCGAACTCGTCCACGATGAGAGCCAGGGCCATGCCATAGCTGAGCGCCACGGCCGGGTGCCGCCGGGTCCGGTCCTCGCCGCGGACCGCGATCGCGCCGATGCCGGCCAGCATGCCAATGCCCCACATGTAGTGGTGCAGGTGCTCGCCCCCCAGGCTCAGGTTGCCGAACGGCCCGCGGCCCTCCCGGATGCTGTAGGTGATGCCGCGGACCGCGGAGAACGTCCCGGTGAAGGCCAGCCAGCTGATCAGCGCACTGCGCTGGCCCGGGTCAAGCTCCTCCTGGTAGGCGGTGCGCACCGCGGCGGCCGGTGTCTGTTCCGCGGTATTTGTAGGCACTTCAGCATCCTGCGGCACGGCTTTCACCTTCCCATCTCCCGCACATCCTGCCTTACCCCGCGGGCGCCCCGCCCCCCGGGATCACTGCGGTCCCATTTCACAGCGCGGTTACTTTTAGCACCTATACGTGTCACAACGAACCGCGCTGATGAAATGCACCGCGCTGGCGGGTGTGGGGCAGCTCACGGTGCGATTCGGGTGAATTGTTGCTTGAGTCAGTGAGTGACCGTTGCCGACCTGTTCGTGCTGGCCGCGGCCGGGATCGCCGGGGGCATCGTGAGTACGGTGGCCGCGCTGGCCTCGCTGGTCTCCTACCCGGTGCTGCTCGCCCTGGGGCTGCCGCCACTGGTCGCCAACGTGACCAACACCGTGTCGCTGTGCTTCACCGGGGTCGGCGCGGCGGCCAGCTCCCGCATGGAACTGGCCGGCCAGGCCGGGCGGGTGCGCCGGCTGGGCCTGGTCGTCGCGCTGGGTGGGGGGACAGGGGCCGCCATCCTGCTGCTCAGCCCGGCCCGGACCTTCGAGGTGGTGGCCCCGGTGCTGATCGGCGGGGCGTCGCTGGTTCTCCTGCTGCAGCCGTCACCGGGCGGCGCTTCCCCGGCCGCTCCGCCCGGGGCAGCGGCCCCGGCTGCCTCGCCCGGCGGCCCGGATCCCGCCGCAGACCCGCCCGGCCCCGCAGACCCGCCCGGCCCCACTGGCCCGGCCGGCCCACTGGCCCGGCCGGCCCAGCCGCTCCCGCCGCTCGGGCCCGGGACCGGAGCAAGCCCCGGCTGGCCACGCTGTTCCTGGTGGCCGTCTACGTCGGCTACTTCGGCGCGGCGGGCGGGATCCTGCTGCTGGCCGTGCTGATCCCCATGCTCAGCCAGTCGCTGGCCCGGACCAACGCGGTGAAGAACGTGCTCACCGGGGTAGCCAACGGGGTGGCCGCGGTGGGTTTCGCCGCGTTCGGCCCGGTGCGCTGGGAGGCAGTGCTGCCGCTGGGCGCCGGTTTCCTCATCGGCGGGTGGATCGGGCCCGCGCTGGTCCGCCGCATCCCGGGCCGGCTGCTGCAGGTCCTGATCGCGCTGGCCGGCCTGGGCCTGGCCATCCGGCTCGGCCTGACCACCTACCACTGACCGGAACGCTAACCCAACATATGTCGGGTTAGCCGAACCCGCAGGTCAGCCGGCGTCGGGGACCAGCCAGAGCACGCCCAGGGGCGGCAGCGTGAGCACGGCCGACGCGGGCTGGCCGTGCCACGGCTCGGCGGTGGCCTCGACCATGCCCAGGTTGCCCACCCCGCTGCCGCCGTAGTCGGCCGCGTCGGTGTTGACCAGTTCCCGCCAGCGGCCGGCCCGGGGCAGCCCGAGCCGGTACTCCGAGTGCGGCCCACCGGAGAAGTTGGCCACGCAGACCAGCGTCCCGGGCCCCACCGGGTCGGCCCGGTCCCCGGCCAGACGCATGAACGACAGCACGTTGCCGGCCGCGTCGTTGGCGTCGATCCAGCTGAACCCGGCGGGCGAGTTGTCCAGCGCCCACAGCGCCGGGGCGCCCCGGTAACCCTGGTTCAGGTCGGCGACCAGCTTGCGCACCCCGGCGTGGTACTCGTATTCGAGCACCCACCAGTCCAGCCCACGCTCGGCCGACCACTCATTCCCCTGGCCGAACTCCGACCCCATGAACAGCAGTTGCTTGCCCGGATGGGCCCACATGAAGCCGAGCAGGGCGCGCAGCCCGGCGAACCGGTTCCACTCATCGCCCGGCATCTTGCTCAGCAGCGAGCCCTTGCCGTGCACCACCTCGTCATGAGACAGCGGCAGCACGAAGTTCTCGCTGAACGCGTACATCAGCGAGAAGGTGATCTCGTTGTGGTGGTACTGCCGGTACACCGGGTCCAGCGACATGTAGCTGAGCGTGTCGTGCATCCAGCCGAGGTTCCACTTGTAGCCGAAGCCCAGCCCGCCCAGGTGCACCGGGCGGGTCACCCCGGGCCAGGCGGTGGACTCCTCGGCGATCATCATGGTGCCCGGCACCCGGCGGTAGCAGGCGGCGTTGACCTCCTGCAGGAACGACACCGCGTCGGTGTTCTCCCGGCCGCCCTGGGCGTTCGGCGCCCACTCGCCTTCCTGCCGGGAGTAGTCCAGGTACAGCATGGACGCCACCGCGTCCACCCGCAGCCCGTCGGCGTGGAACTCCTCCAGCCAGTAGATCGCGTTGGCGACCAGGAAGTTGCGTACCTCGGTGCGGCCGTAGTCGAAGATCAGCGTGCCCCAGTCCGGGTGCTCGCCGCGCCGCGGGTCGGGATGCTCGTACAGCGGCGTGCCGTCGAACCGGGCCAGCGCCCACTCATCCCGCGGGAAGTGGGCCGGCACCCAGTCCAGGATCACCCCGATGCCGGCCTGGTGCAGCCGGTCCACCAGGTGCCGGAACTCGTCCGGGCTGCCGAACCGGGACGTCGGCGCGTAGTACGAGGTGACCTGGTAGCCCCAGGAGCCGCCGAACGGGTGCTCGGCCACCGGCAGCAGCTCCACGTGGGTGAAGCCCATGGCGGTCACGTACTCGGTCAGCTCCTCGGCCAGCTGACGGTAGCTCAGCCCGAGCCGCCACGAGCCGAGGTGCACCTCATACACGCTCATCGGCTCGCTGACCGTCTGGCGCTGCTCCCTGGCGGTCACCCACTCGTCGTCTTCCCACGCATAGCGCGACGTGTAGACGACCGACGCGGTGGCCGGCGGGCGCTCGGCCAGGCTGGCCATCGGGTCGGCCTTGCGGTGCCATGTGCCGTCCGGGCTGCAGATCTCGAACTTGTACCGGGTGCCGTCGCCCACGTCGGGCAGGAAGATCTCCCACACCCCGGCGCCGCCCAGCGAGCGCATCGGGTGCCCGCGCCCGTCCCAGTGGTTGAAGTCGCCGATGACCCGGACGCCGCGGGCGGCCGGCGCCCACACCGCGAACGCGGTGCCGGTCACCGGCCCGTACTCCTTCACGTGCGCGCCCAGCACCTGCCACAGGTTCTCGTGCCGGCCCTCGCTGATCAGGTGCAGGTCCACCTCGCCCAGGCTGGGCAGGAACCGGTACGGGTCGTCGGCGATGAGCTCGGGCAGCGGCCCGCCGCCGTCGCCGTCCGGGTAGCTGACCGCGACCCGGTAGTCGGGCTTGTCGGTCACCGGGAGGGTGGCCGCGAACACGCCCTCGTGCACGTGCTCGGCCGGGAAGCGGCGGCCGTCGGGCAGCACGATCGTGACCGTCTTGGCCAGTGGGCGTAGCACCCGGACGATCACCCCGTCCGGCCCCGGGTGCGCCCCCAGGATGGAGTGTGGGTCGTGGTGGGTGCCCGTCACGACGCGGTCGATCTCGCCCAGACTGATGCCAGCCTGGTTACGCTCAGTAACCATGTTCAATGCGTCCTCACACGCTCAAGCGTCGGCGATAGAGCCGAGCGGGATGGCGATCCAGCCGGGCCGGTGCTGGGCCTCGTAGATCACCTCGTAGACCGCCTTGTCCAGGACGAAGGCGCGCAGCAGGATGGCGTGCGTGCCCGGATCGGTGCCCCCCGCTGCGGCGTACCCGGCGCAGAACGCGTCCTGGTTGCGCCGCACCCAGTCCACGGCGGCGGCGTGCAGCCAGTTCTCGTCCCGGTGGGCCAGCAGCTGGTGCCGGGCCGCGTAGTCGAAGGACCGCAGCATACCGGCCACGTCGCGGAGCGCCGAGGCGGGCGCGCGGCGCAGCGCCAGCGGGGTGGCGGGCTCGCCCTCGAAGTCGAGCACCACCCACCCGGTCTGGGTGCGCAGCACCTGGCCCAGGTGGTAGTCCCCGTGCACCCGCTGCACGGCCAGCGACCCGTCCAGCTTGGCCAGGTCGGAGAAGGCCGCGCCGAGCAGGTCGGCGTGCTGGCCCAGCTCCGGCACGACGGCGATGGCCTCATCCAGGCGGTGGAACATGTCATCGGCCAGCTTGCTGATTGCTTCCGCAGGCAGCTCTTCCATGCCGAACGCCCGTGCCAAATCGCGGTGTACTTCTGCGGTGGCCTCACCCAGGCGGTACGCCTCACCGGAGAAGTCGCCGCCAGCATCGGCCGCGACCTCGGTCTCGCTGGCATACAGGTCGCGGACGCTGGTCGCCGCCAGTGACCAGCCGTCGGTGGCGGCGCGCAGGTAGCTGGACAGGATGCCGAGCACGACCGGGGCGCCGCCCAGCGTGGTCTCGATCCAGCCCAGCGGCTGCGCGATGTGCGTCGAACCGCGCTCGGCCAGCGCCTGGTTCACCTCGAGGTCGGGGTTGATCCCGGGGGACGGCCGGCGGAACACCTTGAGGATGCTCTCCTCGCCGAAGACCAGGCTGGTGTTGCTCTGCTCGTTGGTCAGCACCAGGCTGTCCAGGTCGGTCTCCAGGTCCACCCCGGGCACGCGGCGAAACCGGAGCGGGCCGGCCTCCGACTGGCCGGCGATGGCCTGCAGGAGCCATCTGGTGAGCTCGCTGTCGTGCAGCCCGTCGTAGGCCAGCCGGCCGTCCTGGGCCCGGCCGATCAGCACGTGCCGGAGCTCATCCGGCAGCTCCGCGCGCAGACCGAGGAAAAGCTGGTAGGTGTCCACCCGGCGGGCGCCCTGGGACACGGCCACGATGAGGTGCCGCAGCGCCGGGTCGCCACTGGCCAGTTCGGTGTCGGCCACGATGGCCACATCGAGGATCCTGGCGCCCTTGCCGGCGAACCAGCGCTGCGACGGGATCCACTCCGCCAGCGTTTCCTCAAATGTCATATTTCCGGTCTACCCCGTCCCCGGGGAACATGCAGCATGATGTCGATCATCATCTTGGTGGTTACTTTCTGTAACCAACTGACTGGCCTCCGGGGGCGGCCATCAACGCGGATGATCTCCCCTGGGCTCGGGCAGGATAAACCAGTAAAAACCGTGACCGGGCAGGGTGAGCAGGTAGCTGAGGTCACCGATCGGGGGGAAGGTGACCCCACCCATGCACTCGACCGGGGTGACACCCTTGAACCGGCGCAGGTCGAGCTCCACCGGCTGCGGGAACCGGGACAGGTTGTTGACACACAGGATGCGGTCGATGGCCTCCAGGCCGTCGGGCCGGTGGCCGGGCACGGTGTACTCGCGG